>JAFAGG010000023.1 GCA_023422955.1 Pseudomonadota bacterium
GCCAACAAGAGCCGCATGAGTAGGTTTCCTTTTCTTAAGTTTGCGAAAAGAGGGGGCAATGTGTTCGCCTCTTTTCGCATTCCATAACGCCCGTTATTGTAGCCTTACAGCACTTCTAGCGGCGGCGTGCAGCACATTGATGCGCAGGGAAATTTCTTCCAGACCAGGTAAAAATTTTCATTTAGTACACTCCCTCCTCGCCTGATTCATCCTGAAATCCCGCAAGCTCATGAAATGGCTGAGCGGAAGAAATCATGCGGCCGGTCCTGGCCCAGCACTTCTAGTCGGAACCGGCCATAATGGGTGCTAGCCATTTACCGCGCATCCGCCACGCTGCTGGCGTTTCGCTTTATTCCCGTATCTATTCCCGTATTCATAGAAGGAATCCATGAACTCTCCGGCAACACCCTCTCATCCTAATGCCGCCGACCACAAGCTGTTCCAGCCGCTGCGCATCGGCGACATCGCCATCAGCAACCGGGTCGTGATGGCGCCGCTGACCCGCAGCCGCGCCGACGAACCCGCCGGGGACCTTCCCGGCAGCACGATGAACATCGAGTATTACCGCCAGCGCAGCAATGCCGGCCTGATCATCAGCGAAGGCACGCAGGTGTCTCCGGCCGGCAAGGGCTACATGGCCACGCCCGGCATTTATTCGGAGGAGCAGGTGGAAGGCTGGAAGCCGATCACCCAGGCCGTGCATGAAGCCGGCTCCAAAATCGTTGCGCAGATCTGGCACGTGGGACGCGTCACGCATCCGGAACTGACCGGTGGCGAGCATCCCATCGCACCGTCTGCCGTCAAGCCCAATGTGCTGGCCTACACTCGCAACGGCAAGGTGGAGGCGCCTGAGCCGCGCGAACTGAGTGTTGATGAAATCAGGCAGGTGGTTGATGAATACCGCCGTGGTGCGGCCAATGCGATGCGCGCCGGATTCGACGGCGTCGAAATCCACGGTGCCAACGGTTATCTGATCGACCAGTTCCTGCGCGATGGCGCGAACAAACGCACCGATGCCTACGGCGGCTCCATAGAAAACCGTGCGCGCTTTGCGCTGGAAGTGGTGGATGCGGTGATTGCCGAGATCGGCGCGGGCCGCGTCGGCATACGCCTGTCGCCGGTGACGCCGTCCAATGACCTGTCGGACAGCAATCCGCAGGCAGTCTTTGGCTACCTGATCGAACAACTGAACCAGCGCGGCATTGCCTTCATCCACTTCATCGAAGGCGCAACCGGCGGCACGCGCGATGTGCCCGGCTTCGATTTTGCATGGGCACGCAAGGCTTTCAAGGGCACCTATATCGCCAACAATGGTTATACCCGCGACATGGCGCTGGACGCCGTCGAATCCGGCCATGCCGATGCGGTCGCGTTCGGTCGCCTGTACATCGCCAACCCGGACCTGGTGCAAAGACTGAAGCTCGATGCGCCGCTGAACGTGCCCAACCCGAAGACTTTCTATACACCGGGCGAGGCAGGCTATATCGATTATCCGTCGCTGGATAGAGCGGCATAGCGTAGGATAAGGCAGCCGAGATGTCGAAAGGGTCTGCTACACTTTGTTCAGGACCACAGGCACCAGGCGTTGCCAGACATTCAGGCTTGCGCACTGCCCCGCAGAAACAAACCGGCGGCAGTGTGCAAAGCCCTGTTCTCACTCTTGCCAAGGAGCAGCCATGTCTTCATCCAGCATGAATCGTACAGCGGCCCGGACCGCCTCCGTTATCGTGCGCAATATTGCGCACCGCCTGCTCATGATGTTCATTGCCACCACCATGACGCTGTTCGCCATGCAGGCTTACGCGCATCATGGCTGGTCCTGGGCGGAAGAAGAACAGTCCGAACTCAAGGGCAGCATCGCCGAGATTTCGATGGCGCCGCCGCATCCAGCCTTGCGCGTGAAAGCCGAGGACGGCCGCGTGTGGCAAGTGGACCTGGGCAATCCGAATCAGACGCAACGCTCCGGCTTCACCGGCGATAGCGCCAAGGTCGGCGATGCTATCACCGTGCTCGGCAACCGCACCAAGGAGCCGAACAAGGCGCACATGAAAGCCGTGCGCATCACGATAGGCGGCAAGCAGTACGACATGTATCCGGAACGCATCAAGCAGTAAGAAGAACCACAAGAACAAACGATAAGCACCGGCGATGACGGGTTTGCTGCAATCGCTTGCCGGCTGGCCGGGCGCTGTCTTGCTGCAGGAATCCTGGATCGCCTATCTCTTCGTCAACGCCGCCCATATACTCGGCATCGCCCTGCTGCTCGGTTCCATCCTGCCGCTCGATCTGCGCCTGCTGGGTTTAATGCACAAGCACGATCTGCCGGTACTGGCTCCCTTGCTGGTACGCACGGCAGCCAGCGGCGCGGTGCTCGCGGTCATCACCGGGCTGTGGCTGTTTTCGGTGAAGCCACTGGAATACATTCAGAACCCCGCCTTCCTGTTCAAGGCCGCATTGCTGGCGCTGGCCTTCTGCAATGTCGCGCTCCAGCATCGCGGCGAACACTTCGACGCGGCGATGCGCAGCGGCCAGCCAACTATGCGCATCCGCGTGCTGGCTGCCGCCTCGGCCCTGTTGTGGCTGGTCATTCTCGTTGCGGGGCGCTGGATAGGCTTTGCCTGAAACCAGTTCTTAGCCGGACAGAATTAGCGCGGCGAGATCGCCCGCTCCGGCGCCGGCGCGGTGGCATAGCGACCGCCCGAAGCGAGCATCACATGCGAGCGGCTCAAGTCACCGGGACGGCTCACGCCCAGGTGCAGCATGGTTTCGATCAGTTCGGTATGCAGAAACTTGAGCAGGCTATCCACGCCCTGCGCGCCGCCCAGCGCCAGCGCATACATGAGCGGCCTTCCCACCGCCACCGCATCGGCGCCCAGCGCCAATGCCTTGGCAATATCGGTGCCGCGGCGTATGCCGCTGTCGAGAATGATGGGCACCTGCCCCTTCACTGCATCGGCAATCTCGGGCAGCACCGTGATGGATGCCGGCGTGCCATCCAGCGCACGACCGCCATGGTTGGATACCTGGATCGCACCGGCGCCGGCCTTGATCGCCGCCACCGCATCCTCGGCACGCGTGATGCCCTTGACGATGACCGGCAATCCCGTGACCTTGCGTATCATCTCGACATCGCTCCATGACAGGTTGGTCTTGAAGGCATTGGCCTGGCCACTAGGGAAATTGCCGTAAGGCAGCCAGGGCCGCGCCTTGCCGGTGCGCACATAGGCATCCGACGAGGCTTGGCCGATCGCATCGATGGTGAGTATCACCGCCTTGTAACCGGCGCGCGGCACGCGCTGCAGTATCTCGCGCGACATGCCCTCGTCCACGTTCAGGTACATCTGGAACCACTTCGGCGCAGGAGAGGCCTTGGCAATATCTTCCAGGCTGGCGGTCGAGGCGCTGGAATAACAGCTCAATGCACCCGACATCGCCGCGCCGCGCGCGGTCGCGACTTCCGCTTCCGGATGATGCAGACCGTGGCTGCCGAAAGGCGTGACCAGGATGGGATGCGGCAGCTTCTCGCCCAATAGCGTCACCGAGGTATCGATCTTGTCGCGCACGATGCCGCCCATGCGCTGCGGATTGAGCGCCCAGTCGCTCCACGCATACTGGTTCTCGCGCAGCGTCCATTGCTTGCCCGAACCCTGGGTCACGAAAATGTAGACCGCATCGGAATAGACTTTCTTCGCTTCCGCCTCCAGCAAATCCGGATTGATGATATCCAACGCGCGGTTGATGCCCTTGCGTTCCAGCGTCACTGCAGGCGAACCCGATTCCGCCTTCAATTGGGCCAACACCGCCCCAGGCGCAAGCGCTGCGGCCATGCCTGCGCCAGCCAGCCTGAACAGGCCGCGGCGGGATTCGTTTGGAATGGATGCATCGGTCGAGTCGGTTTGCATAATGATTCCTGGGAAAAGTGATGAAGAGGTAGGAGAATGAGCTGAAACCTGGTTTAAGGGTGCTTCAAGCTTGCAGGGAGGGCGGCCATTTTTTCCTGGGCACGCTGCCTGCTGCTCCAGCACTGACTGCGGAAAATTTGAGCGTGGGCCGAATGCGAGATTAGAGCCATTGCCTTGATCAAGAGTTCACAGCCAAAAAATTTCCCGGCGGTCAGCGAAAACGAGTGGGCATCGACAGGAATAACGTCAGCAATGGCGACACGGTTCTTTGGAGCTGGCCAAGCCATCCTTCAATGAGAGAGAATTGCTCTCTTCCCTTACCCGGACCAGCCTAGGTCGGCGAAGCAAGCCCCTTGTCTTCGTGCCACTGAGCAAGCGACCTGCTCGGATAATATTCAAAGCTTTCGTCATCGGCAGTACCCTCGATCCTGACCCACGATGCCCTGGAGCCGGCCAGGCAATGCACGTTATCGGGAGGAAGCGGCAATGGCGTATCGATCGCGCCGGCATGCGGATGAACCAGCTCGGGCCAGGTCGAATCCCATATCCATAACGCGCTGCCGCAATGAGCGCAGAAATAACGCCGGGCCGTGCTGAGATGCGTGCCCGCCCCTCCTTCATTCGGCAGCTGGGCACGATATATACGCAAGTGCCGCTTGCCCGTCACTTTCATGCTCTGCGTGACGGCGCCAAGGTTGATCGCATACCCTCCGGCCCCCGCCGTCTTGCGACAGATCGAGCAATAGCAGCGCATGAAGGGAACCGGCTCACCCGACTCCACCGTGAACTTGACCTTGCCGCAATGGCAGGAGCCTTTCAGATGCATGTTGTTCTCCTTGATCTTGAATGGAATGAGCACTGCGGGCATGAGCACTGCGAGCCTGAGGACGGCAGGCTCAGGGCCTGCCAAGACAAGGTGTCAGGGCTCAGGCTCCGACCACACGGCAAGCTCATTGCCGCCGGGCTCTATGAAATGGAATCTGCGACCGCCCGGGAAGGCGAAGATTGGGTTGACCACTTTGCCACCGGCAGCTTCGACCTTGCTGAGCGTGCCTTCAAGGTCTTTGCTGTAGAGGACGATGAGAGCGCTGCCAGTCTCCGTGCGGGCCGCAAGATCAGACCTGAAGAAGCCACCATCCAGCCCCTGATCCGAGAATGCGGCGTAGTCGGGACCGTAATCCTCGAACGCCCAGCCGAATGCCTGTTCAAAGAAGCGCTTCGTCCCCTTGAGGTCGCGCGACGGGTATTCAACGTAGTTGATCTTTTCGTGCTGCAGCATGGCAATCTCCTGGGGGCGTAACGGTTGAAGTAAGCGGCCGTTGCAAGCGGCATGGAAGGCGGAAGCTGTTAGCGCTTGCTTCTTGCTTACAGCACTTCCAGCGATTGCGGCCCGTCCGGCGGCGGGAAGGCGTCGTCCAGCTCCGCCAAGTCGTCTTCAGTGAGTTGGATATTCAGGGCGCCGAAGTTTTCCTGCACGTGCACGACCGTGCCCGCTTTAGGTATGGCGATCACACCTTGCTGTCGCAATACCCATGCCAGAGCAATCTGCGAGGCGGTGGCATTGTGGCGTTCTGCAATGGCCTGTACTGCGGGATCGGCGGTGAGGTAGCCCTGCTCTATCGGTGAATAGGCCATCACGGACATCTTGCGCTGCTGACACCATGGCAAGAGATCGTATTCGATGCCGCGACGCGTCAGGTTGTACAGCACTTGATTGGTCGCGCACTTGTCGCCGCCGGGTGCGCGCAGCAATTCCTTCATGTCATGCTGGTCGAGGTTGGACACGCCCCAGTGACGGATCTTGCCGGACTTCTGCAGCGCTTCGAAAGCTTCTATGGTTTCCGCCAGCGGGTAATTGCCGCGCCAGTGCAGCAGATACAAATCGATAGTATCGATACCCATGCGCTTCAGGCTTTTTTCGCAGGCGGAGATGGTGCCGTTGCGGCTGGCGTTCCACGGGTAGACCTTGCTGACGATGAAGAGCTTGTCGCGTCGTCCCTGGATCGCCTCGCCCACCAGCTCTTCCGATGCGCCGTCGGCATACATTTCCGCCGTGTCGATCAGCGTCATGCCGAGATCGATACCGGCTTGCAGGGCGGCGATTTCATCGGCGCGCTTGCCGCGCTTTTCCGCCATGTGCCAGGTGCCCTGGCCGAGCGCGACGACTTCTTCGCCTGAGGGTAGGATGACTTTTTGCATGCTTGCTCCCGGTGTGGATGTGATGGGGGAAGTATACCTTGGCGAAGGGGGAAGGCTTGAGGATTAGCGGTGATACTCCTTCCCCTTGAAGGGGAGGGGATAAAGGCGAGGGGCGCGCCCAGGCTTGCAGCCTGTGTCGTTGCGCAAGCAGTGCTTCGCGAAACTCCTCCCCTTCAAGGGGATGGAGTATTACGTTGACTGTAGCCGCTTCTTCAGAAAAACCAGCACCTGCTCTTCCTCCGCAGACAGCGCATAACCATCCTCTTCGCTGGCAGCTTTGGCGGCTCGCTGCATCGCTTCCAACAAGCTGCCGTCGAGATAGCCCTCCATCACCGCCGGATGCACATAACACTTGCGGCAGATCGCCGGCGTATTGCCTAATTTTTGGGCAACCGATTCTATCGCCTGCACCACGTTCTTTTTCATCTGCGCCGCGGAATCGCCTTGCTCGAATTCCTGCAGCGCGAATGCGGCCAGCATGGTGCCGGACCAGGTGCGGAAATCCTTGGCGGTGAAATCTTCGCCGGTGATGGTGCGCAGGTAATCGTTTACATCGCTGGAACCTACGCTGCAACGCTCGCCGTCTTCATCGATGTACTGGAACAGCTCCTGGCCCGGCAAATCACGCGAGCGGCGCACGATGCGGGCGATGCGTGGGTCGCGCAGCGTCGTGGTGTGCTGCACGCCGCTCTTGCCCTTGAATTTGAATTGCAGCTGGCTGCCACTGATCTGCACATGCTTGTCGCGCAAGGTGGTCAAGCCATAGGAGCGGTTGGTGCGTGCGTATTCTTCGTTGCCCACGCGGATCATGGTGGCCTCAAGCAAATGGACGATGGTCGCCAATACCTTTTCCCGCGGCAGACCCGGCAGCGACAGCGCTTCATCGACCTTGCGCCGTAGGTTTGGCAAGACTTTGCCGAAGGCGATCATGCGGCTGTACTTGGTTTCGTCGCGCACGCTGCGCCAGCGCGGATGATAGCGATACTGCTTGCGGCCCTTGGCATCGCGCCCCGTCGCCTGCAGATGGCCGTTGGCGGTCGGGCAGATCCAGACTTCGCTCCACGCGGGAGGAATCGCCAGCGATTGGATGCGCGCGAGCGTGGCCTCATCGCCGATGCGTTCGCCATCCGCATCGACATAGTCGAAACCTTCGCCGCGCTTTTTGCGCCCCAGGCCCGGCCTGTCGTCGCTGACGTAACGCAGGCCGACCGCGCGTGCGGTGGCCGGCGCCGTGGCCGCGCCCTCTGTGTCAATGACAGTGGCAGGCAGATCGGCTTTCATGCCATCCGCAGCTCAGTGAGGTTTGAGCACCACCTTGATGCATTCATCCTGCTTGTTGCGGAACATGTCGTAAGCCATCGGCGCTTCATCGAGCGACAGGCGGTGCGTGATGATGCAACTGGGATCTATGTCGCCGCTCTGTATCTTGTCCAGCAGATCCTTCATGTAGCGCTGCACATGGGTCTGACCGGTCTTGATGGTGAGCGAGCGATTCATCACCGAGCCCATGGGAAACTTGTCGGCAAAGCCGCCGTACACGCCCGGCACCGACACCGTGCCGCCATTGCGGCAGGACATCAGCGCTTCGCGCAGCGCAATCGGCCGCTCGGTTTGCTGGCGCATCAGCTGCTTCATCTTGTCGTAGAGGCCGATGAAGCCCAAGCCATGCGCTTCCATACCGACCGCATCGATGCAGGCGTCAGGCCCGCGCCCGCCCGTCATTTCCTTCAGCGCTTCCAGCACATTCACGTCTTCATAGTTCAGCACTTCGGCGCGGGAAATATCGCGCGCCATGCGCAGGCGTTCGGGGAAGCGGTCGATCGCGATCACGCGATCCGCGCCCAGCATGAAGGCGCTCTGGATCGCAAACTGCCCGACCGGCCCGCAGCCCCACACCGCTACCGTGTCGCCGGGTTTGATGTCGCAGGCTTCCGCTGCCATGTAGCCGGTTGGCAGGATGTCGGACAGGAACAGCACGCGGTCGTCGTCCATGTCGGCCGGAATCTTGATCGGGCCGACATCCGCATACGGCACGCGCACATATTCGGCCTGCCCGCCGGCATAACCGCCGGTCAGGTGCGAATAACCGAAGATGCCGGCCGGCGAATGGCCCCACATCTTTTCCGCCATCCACGCATTCGGGTTCGAGTTCTCGCACACCGAATACATTTTGTCTTCGCACATCAGGCAATTGCCGCAGGCAATCGGAAACGGCACCACCACGCGGTCGCCGATTTTCAGATTCTTGACCGCGCTGCCGACTTCCACCACTTCGCCCATGAACTCATGGCCCATGATGTCGCCGGCTTCCATCGCCGGCACATAACCATCGTACAGATGCAGATCGGAACCGCAGATCGCGGTGGACGTGATGCGCAGGATTGCATCGCGCGGATTGATCAGGTGCGGGTCGGGTACGCGATCGACACGCACGTCATGGGCGCCATGCCAGCAGACAGCTCTCATCCTGGTTCTCCTTGTCGTAACAGCCGGCCAATCGGACTGCGCTTGCCGGCAGGTTGTCCTACGGTGGTGGTGATTTCTCCGGTTTCTATCATTTGCTTGAAGCGGCGCAGATCGCCGTCTATCTGTATCTGCGGCTCTTCGCCGAACAGTTGCGCCACGATCATGCCGGCCGTGCCGGCGGGCGGGCGATAATGCGTTTCGATGCGAACGATGGTGCCGCGACCGCCCGGTGCTTTTTCAAAACGCACGACGCCGGCATGATCGATATCAGCGTTTTCCACCGAGCGCCAGGCCAGGCGCTCATTGGGCACATCCTCGATGATTTCCGCATCCCATTCCACCGGCATGCCCATCGGACCGCGCGCTTTCCAGTGCGAACGTTTTTCATCGAGGATTTGCACCTGCTCCAGGTGGCCCATGAAGCGCGGCAAGCCTTCGAAGTTGCGCCAGAACTGGTACACGGCTTCGGCCGGCTTGTTGATCCAGATGGTCTTGGAAAAATGCACGACACCATGAATCGGCCGCGTGACGCTGCGTTGCTGCTGCATGCCGGCGGTCACATCGGCCACAGCCACGCCTGCGACAGCGGCCATGGCACAGGCGATGCGCTGGCGTTGCGCCTGGGGAGAGCGCGCTGATACGCCGAGAAAGGCCATGTCCATCACGTCGCCGAGCACGCGCGACCATAACCAGGCCGGTTGCTGGCGATTGCGCAAGATGCCCACGCCCGCGGCCAGTTCACGCGCGCCCATGGTTCGCATCAACACGGGACGGTGCGGCACGCCCACCGCCTTGGAAACCTGCCTGGGCATCAGCAGTTCTGCCAGTCCCAGGCCTATGCTGAACCAGCCCAGTGCCATCGGCAGCGCGTTATTGTCCTGGCGCTGGCGGCGGGTATGTGGCGTGGCGGATTGGTGAAGAGCAAGTCCATGGGTATCGAAAACGCGGGCTTGCCCGGCGGGAGAGTCATGAAGCGGCGTCGAAGGACTATGCATGCTTTCTCCTATATGCAGGAATGCCTCGCTAAACGAAACAGGTATGCGAGACGGGATGGATGAATTGCCGCCGGGGACTATTCATTGCGCTGGTGTCTAGTGAGCAGTTAGTCAGGGCGCCGGCAGGCAGAGTTCCCGCGACGATGAGATGGCGTTGAATCAGGAAGGAGGAAGGAAAGAGAAAGCGGCTTGGTAAATGTAGCCGACTGCAAATGCCGAGCCATGCCGTACCAGGATCGGCTTGCTGCTTGCCGTAACCAGCTGCACAGCCTGTATACATCCGGAAAGCAAAACGGCCATGCAAAGGCATGGCCGTTCCTGTCGTTGTTTACCGGCGTGCTGATTACCGGCGTGCTTTGCCCACGATCAGGGCTTGTATTTCGCCAACAAGGCTTCGCTGCCGCGCGCGATCAGGGCCAGGTCGCTGCCCACCGCTACATAATGCACGCCCAGTTCTATCCAGCGGCGCGCTTCGGCTTCCACCGGCGACAGGATGCCGGCGGCCTTGCCGGTTGCGATGATGCGCTTCATTGCGCTCTCGATGGTTTCCAGCATTTCCGGATGCGACAGATCGCCCAGGTGATCCATGTCGGACGACAGGTCGCCGGGGCCGATGAAGACGCTGTCCACGCCTTCGACGGCAGCGATTTCTTCGATGTTTTCCAGCGCGGCGCGCGTTTCAACTTGAACGATCACGCAGATCTCTTCCTGTGCGCGGGCATGGTAGTTGGGCACGCGGCCGAACTTGTTGGCGCGGGTCGCTGCGGAAAAACCACGGCTGCCGCCAAAGCTGGGGAAGCGCGTCGCAGCCACGGCACGCCTGGCTTCTTCCGCATTCTGCACCATGGGAATCAGGAAGTTCTGCACACCGATGTCCAGGTAACGCTTGATCGTCACCGGATCATTCCACAGCACGCGCACGACCGGCGACGCGGTGCCGCCGGTACAGGCCTGCAACTGGCTCAGCACCATGAAGGGTTCGTTGGGCACATGCTCGGTATCGAGCAGCAGCCAGTCGTAACCGGAACCGGCCACGACTTCCACCGTGAGGTTGTTGAACAGGTTGCACCACAGGCCGATCTGCGGCTTGCCTTTGTGCAGATTGCGCTTGAAATGGTTGGCGGGTAAATCGTAAGCCGGTGTTGACATGAGGCTCTCCAAAAAAGGTAAGGGATCAGCGCACCAGGCAGGGGCGCTTGTTATCGAATTTCCAGCCGGGGATCAGGAATTGCATCGCCACCGCATCGTCGCGCGCGCCCAGTCCCATGGACTGGTACAGCTCGTGCGCGGCCTGCACCTGGTCCATGTCGATCTCGACGCCCAGGCCCGGCTTCTTCGGCACGGCGACCTTGCCTTCGACGATCTGGAACGGCTCCTTGGTCAGGCGCTGGCCATCCTGCCAGATCCAGTGCGTGTCGATCGCGGTGATCTTGCCCGGCGCGGCAGCCGCCACGTGGGTAAACATCGCGAGCGAAATATCGAAGTGGTTGTTCGAATGCGAACCCCAGGTCAGGCCCCACTCGTGGCACATCTGCGCCACGCGCACCGAACCCTGCATGGTCCAGAAATGCGGATCGGCCAGCGGAATGTCGACCGATTGCAGCTGTATCGTGTGGCCCATCTGGCGCCAGTCGGTGGCGATCATGTTGGTCGCGGTCGGCAAGCCGGTCGCCCTTCTGAATTCCGCCATCACTTCGCGTCCGGAGTAGCCGTTCTCGGCACCGCACGGATCTTCCGCGTAGGCCAGCACATGATGCTGGTCGCGGCACAGGCGAATCGCGTCTTTCAGCAGCCAGCCGCCGTTCGGATCGAGCGTGATGCGCGCTTCGGGGAAACGCTCGGCCAGCGCGGTCACCGCTTCGATTTCTTCCTCGCCGCGCAGCACGCCGCCCTTGAGCTTGAAATCGTTGAAGCCGTAACGCGCATGGGCTGCTTCAGCCAGGCGCACGATGGCTTCCGGCGTCATCGCTTCTTCATGGCGCACGCGGAACCAGTCGTTCGGCGCATCGGGTTCGGCGCGGTAAGGCAGGTTGGTGCGCTTGCGGTCGCCGACGTAGAACAGGTAGCCCAGCATTTCCACCTCATCGCGCTGCTGGCCTTCGCCCAGCAAAGCTGCGACCGGCACGCCGAGGTGCTGGCCCAGCACGTCCAGCAGTGCGGCTTCGATCGCGGTCACCGCGTGTATCGTGATGCGCAGATCGAACGTCTGCAAGCCGCGCCCGCCCGCGTCGCGGTCGGCAAAACCCTGGCGCACGCTGTTGAGTATCGCGTGATAGTTGCCGATGGACTGGCCCAGCATCAGCGACTTGGCATCTTCCAACGTCTTCCGGATGCCTTCGCCACCCGGCACTTCGCCGACGCCGGTATGACCCGAGCTGTCGGTGATCAGGATGATATTGCGCGTGAAGTAAGGACCATGGGCACCGCTCAGGTTCATCAGCATGCCGTCGTGACCGGCGACCGGGATGACCTGCACCTGGGTAATGACAGGCGTGGCGGAAGGTTTTTCAGTGAGAGGAGATGCAGACATCGGAATAAAGGGAAGAAGTAACTAGCCAAAGAGAAAAGGCAGGGGAAGTTCTCCCCTGCCGCGTCTTGTAACCGGAGCTTACTCCAGTTCGATATTGCCCTTTTCGATAACGGCTCCCCAGCGCTTCAACTCTTGGGCGTTGAACTTGGCGAACTCTTCCGGCGTATTGGCAACGACTTCAAAGCCCTGCTCTTCCAGCTTGCCTTTCAGGCCGGGCTCGTTCAGCGCCTTGACGATGGTGGAATGCAGCTTGGACTTCACGTCCGCCGGCAGGCCTTTCGGTGCGGCGATGCCCTGCCAGGAATACACGTCCACGTTTTTGACGCCCGATTCTTCCAGCGTCGGCACGTCCGGCAGCAGCGGCGAGCGCTTGTTGCCGGTAATCGCCAGCGCCTTCAGCTTGCCGGCCTTGATGTGCTGGACCACGACGTTCAGGTTCTGGAACGACACATCCGCATGGCCGCCCAGCAGGTCGTTGATGGCCGGTGCGCCGCCCTTGTAAGGCACGTGCAGGCCGGAGGTGCCGGTCTGTTGCCAGAACAAGGCTGCGGTCAGGTGATCGGAGCTGCCGGCGCCGGAGCTGGCGAAGGACACGGTGTCAGGATTTTTCTTCAGGTGCGCAATCAGGTCCTGCAGCGTATTGGCCTTGATCGACGAGCTGGCGACCAGCACGTTGGGCGCGCGAACCGCGACGGTCAGCAGGTCGAAATCCTTGGTCGGATCGTATTGCAGGCGCTTTTGCAGGAAGGGATTGACGGCGTACACGCCGATCGAGGCCACCAGGAAGGTGTAACCGTCTGCCGGAGCACGCTTGACCATGGCGGCGCCGATGGCACCGGTGGCGCCCGGACGGTTGTCAACGATCAGGGGCTGGCCCAGCGTTGCCTGGAAAGCGGGAGCGAGGGCGCGGGCGATCGAGTCAGTCGATCCACCGGCAGGGAAAGGCACAACGGCAGTCACCGGTTTTTCCGGATAACCGGCAGCCAGGGCCTGAACCGACAGGGTTAGTCCCAGCATTAGGGCGGGAAGCGTTTTTAACAGTTTCATCTGGTGTCTCCTGATCCGGAGGGATTTAAAGATAGGTTGAAAGGGAAACCCGTTTATATGAGATAGCATGGTAGCGCTACCATGTGGCGATGATAGCGCTACCATTTTTGCGTGTCAAACCGTAAAAAACCAGTTGCTATTAGTTGCTATAAGGAACTCAGGTGGTGGAACGTTCGACGATAGTAAAGCCGATATCCAGAATCGGTTGATCCGGATTTTTGCCTTCCGTTCGCTCGATGATCATGCGGGCGGCGATTTCGCCGATGCGGCGGCCATCGATTTTTACCGTCGTCAACGCCGGGTTCAGGTCCTTGCTGAAGTCCAGGTCGCCCAGGCCGATCACGGCAAGCCGATCCGGGATGGCGATATTTCTGACCTGCGCTTCCGTGATCACGCCCCAGGCCAGCAGGTCGGAACTGCAGAACAAGCCATCGATATCCGGATGGGTCTGCAGCAATTGCGCCAGCCCTGCCCTGCCGCTATGCAGGTTGGTCGGGGCCGACACCCGGCAGACCGGAATATCCGCTTGCGGCACGCCGAGTTCGACCGATCTCCTGATGAAGGCCTTGTTCCTGCGCTCGGCCCGTTCATCGTCGGCGCTGAACAGCGCCAGCCGGCGCCGGCCGCGGTCGAACAGATACTGCGCCACGGCGGCGCCGATCTGCTCGTGCGAAAAACCGACCAGCATGTCGATGGGCGAGTCCGACAAATCCCAGGTTTCGACCAGCGGAATGCCGCTGTTGATCAGCCGCTTTCTTCCCTCGGCGGAATGCATGATGCCGGTCAGCACGATGCCGTCCGGCCGGCGCGCGATGATCGCATCCAGCAGCGCATCCTCGCGCGAATTCTGGTAACCGCTTTGCCCCAGCATCAACTGAAATCCGGCTTCGGCCAGCGACTCGGTCAGGGATTGCACCATTTCCAGGAACACCGGTCCGACTATCGTGGGCACGACTGCGGACACCACCTTGCTCTTGCGCGAGGCCAGGCCGCCCGCCAGCAGGTTCGGCACATAACCGGTCTTGGCTATGGCGTCGCGCACGCGCTGCAGCACTTCCGACGACACCAGCTTGGGCGTGTTGATCGCGCGCGACGCGGTAATCGGCGCCACGCCGGCCAGCAGCGCCACATCGCGCAGCGTCACGCCACCGCTGCCGCGCCGGCTGCGCTTGCCGGGCTTGAAAGCGGAGGTGGAATCGTGGTCAGTCCGGTTTTTCATGGGTAAGACATGGCAAGGCATGCAATAAATGACAGCGCTACCATTATAGGGTCTGTGCCCGGATCATGGCCTGAAATTGCCGGGCGCTGTTGTACTTTACGGATGGCTCGCCCGGGCCTTCCCTGGGCTAACTTCGCAGCGGCCGGCTAATAAGCCGGCGCGAAAGGTCGCCAGTCGGAACGCAGCTTTGCAGAAACCGGTACGCGCGGCAGGCGCCTAAACCTTGAACTGGTAAGCCAGCGCGATCTTGGCGAATTCGGTCAGGATGGCATGATTGCCGCCATTGAAGGTACTGAAGCTGTGGCTGGTGCGCAGCACCAGGCGCGGCGGGAAAATGGCGCTGGCGTAGGGAATGCCGATGAACTTGGCGCCGCGGATATCCTTCCAGGCGATATGGCGCTGGTAGATCCAGGTCTGGCTGATGCCTTTTTCGTCGATGGTGATGGTCGAGCGCATGAACCAGTAATAACTCAGCACCAGCAGCAGCGCCGCGCACAGCAGCAGAACCTTGACGCCCAGCCCGTACTGCATCAGCGGAAAACGCAGCGCAACGCTGATGCCGTAGACCAGCAGCCCCACGCAAAATACGCTGGCCAGCAGTTTGAACCACAGATTGTAGGCGGGGCCGGTAATGGTCTGGGCCGGCTGATAAGTCGAATTATTCATGAATTGGCAGGATAACGGCAGCTTGTGCGGCCCTCATTGTACGCTGTGCCTAACGCTTGCCGCGTCCTGCCAGCAACAGCACGCCACCGGCGATGATCGCCGCCACGCCGGCCCACTCGGGAATATCGACCTGCTTGGTTTCCTTGACCGCAAACTCCAGCGGACCCAGCTTCACTTCTTCGCGGTCCTTCGTATAACTGAAGCCGCCGTAGGCCAGTCCGAGCGCACCGGCCACGATCAGCAGCAGTCCGATAATTTTGGTCACACTCATGTTGTCTCCTTGTTTGAAAAACAGGATGG
This sequence comes from Pseudomonadota bacterium, assembly GCA_023422955.1. Lineage (GTDB taxonomy): Bacteria > Pseudomonadota > Gammaproteobacteria > Burkholderiales > Burkholderiaceae_D > JAEZLB01. Next base: position 15,325 of record JAFAGG010000023.1, read on the forward strand.
GATTGTCGCTGCTCGCACCCGCGCCGGCTGTAAGGGATTGTTACCCGCGTTCGCCGTCACGCTCACGGCTTCACTTATCCGGAGTTCGCCATTTCGGCTATCCGAACCGTCTTATTCCATGCCGAAACGCTTGAGCACCTCGGCCTCGGTCAGCACCGGCGTGTCATTGGCGAACGCGTAGTATTCCGGCTTGCTGTCGATGTAGATCTGTTCGTGCAGCGCCAGCTGATCCTGACGCTCGAACAGGCCGGCCGGAACCGCATAGGCATCGGCTGGCTTGAAGCGATAGAACAGATGCGTGCCGCAGCGCTTGCAGAATCCACGCTCGGCCCATTCCGACGAATCATAAACGCCGACCTGTTCCTGGCCCGAAAACTGCACATCGCTGCCGCAGGAAACCGCCAGCAACGGCCCGCCGCCCCAGCGCCGGCACATGCCGCAGTGACAGGCTTCGACATCGGCATTCAGGTTTGCGGTCAGGCTCACCGCGCCGCACAGGCACTTGCCTTGCATTTTTTCGGTAGTCATCCTGCTTTTCTCCTTACTGATTCAAGCCGTGTTTCAGCGCGATAGGCTCGCGCCATTCACGAAAACCGCTTGACCGTGCGAATAGGCAGCACGAAAAAAGGCAACTAGGACTGCAAACGCTTTGCGGCCATCGCATTGCCGGCACGGCTGACCGGCGCACGGCCGAGGAAGCCGGAAATGTACTGCCCGGCTTCGACCACCGCATCCAGGTCCACGCCGGTTTCTATGCCCAGGCCGTTCAGCAGGTACAGCACGTCTTCAGTCGATACATTGCCGGTTGCACCCTTCGCATACGGGCAGCCGCCCAGGCCCGCGACCGAGGAATGAAAAATTGAAATGCCCATTTCCAGGCTGGCGTAAATGTTGGCCAGCGCCTGGCCGTAGGTATCGTGAAAGTGTCCGGACAAGCGCTCGATCGGAAATTCTTTGGCAGTCTGCTCGATCGCAGCCTGCACTTGGCGCGGCGTGCCCACGCCTATGGTGTCGGCGATATCGATTTCATCGCAGCCCAGGTCGCGCAAGCGAGCGACCACGTCGGCGGTTGCCTGCGGCGTGACTTCGCCCTGATACGGGCAACCCAGCGCGCAGCTGACCGCGCCACGCAAACGAAGGCCGTTGTCCTTGGCAGCCTGCACGACTTCGCGAAAGCGTTCTATCGATTCGGCTATCGAGCAATTGATGTTCTTTTGCGAAAACGCTTCGGAGGCCGCGCCGAAGATCACGATCTCGTTGACGCCGGCGGCCAGCGCCGCGTCGAAGCCTTTCATGTTGGGCACCAGCGCGGAATAGATCACGCCTTGCTTGCGCTGGATTCCCGCCATCACTTCCGACGAAGTCGCCATCTGCGGCACCCATTTCGGCGACACGAAGGAGGCGGCTTCGATATTCGGAAAGCCGGCCTGTGTGAGCCGGTCGATCAGCGCAATCTTGACCGCCACCGGTATCGTCTGAGGCTCGTTCTGCAAGCCGTCGCGCGGACCGACTTCGATCAGCTTCACCTGGCGCGGCAAGTTTGCCATCTCAATAACCCCGGTCCAGGTCCACGAGGCCGGTCACCGCTTCGCCGCGTTCCATGGCCTGAATCTTTTCCGCGAACTGGCGTATGGTGTCGCTGCGCACGGTAAGCGCGGCGATATGCGGCGTCTTGGTGATGCGCGGATGGCCCCACAGGCGGCTGCGGTTCGGATGCGGCTCCTGCTGGAATACGTCCAGCGTGGCGGCCGTGATCTGCCGCGTTTCCAGCAAGTGCAGCAAGTCTTCTTCGTTCAGATGCGGGCCGCGCGCGATATTGATCAGGTAGGCGCCCTTCTGCAGCTTGTTCAGATTTTTTTCATTAAGGATGCCGGTAGTTTCCGCCGTCAGCGGCAGCACGCAGATCAGCACGCGCGAGCTGCTTAAAAATTCATCAAAGCCTTGTTCGCCGCTGAAGCAGCGCACGCCCGGCACTTCCTTGGGCGAGCGGCTCCAGCCGTTCAGCGGAAACTCGAAATGCTGCAGCGCTTTGGCAATGCGCTGGCCCAGCACGCCCATGCCCAGTATGCCGACCGGGAAATCCTCGCGGCGGTGCGGCTTCAGTTCATTCCAGATACCGGCGCGCGCCTGGGTTTCGTATTCATCGAAACGGCGGAAGTAGCGCAACACCGCATGCGTTGCATACTCCGCCATCTGTATGCCCATGCCGGCATCGTTGACGCGCACCAGCGGCACGCCCGGCGGCAGGGCATCGCGGTAGCGCAGGATGGCATCGACGCCGGCACCGAGATTGAAGATAGCCTTGACGTCGGTGCGGTGCGCCAGCATTTCGCGCGGCGGTACCCAGACCATTGCATAGTCGGCCGGACCGTTATCGCCCGGCTGCCACACGCGCATCTGTGCGCCCGGCAAAGCCGCTTCCAGCTCAGCCTTCCAGGCTACGGCGTCTTCGTCGGGAGAGTGAAACAGGATATGCATGCCGCTTGCTCTTAAATACGGGGAGTTACATCGCAGCGCACATCAACGCCCTTGCTGCTGGTCTTGATGCCCAGCTTGTTCAGCAGTGCGCGGTCGGCATCGGCTTCCGGATTGCCGGTGGTGAGCAGTTTGTCACCATAAAAAATCGAATTGGCACCGGCGGCGAAACACATGGTCTGGATCGCTTCGCCCATTTCGCGGCGGCCGGCCGACAGGCGCACGCGCGCTTTCGGCATGGTGATACGAGCGACTGCAATCGTGCGCACGAATTCCAGCGGATCGAGCTTGTCGGTGCCATACAGCGGCGTGCCTTCGACCTGCACCAGGTGATTGATGGGCACGGATTCCGGATACGGTTCCATGTTGGCCAGCTGCGCAATCAGGCCGGCGCGCTGCATGCGCGACTCGCCCATGCCGACGATGCCGCCGCTGCATACCTTGATGCCGGCGCCGCGTACATGGCCCAGCGTGTCGAGGCGGTTTTCGTAATCGCGGGTGGTGATGATGTTGTCGTAATACTCGGGCGCGGTATCGAGATTATGGTTGTAGTAATCCAGTCCCGCATTCTTCAGGCGCTGCGCCTGTTCTTCGCGCAGCATGCCCAGCGTCGCACAGGCTTCCAGCCCCAGTTCTTTGACGCCGCGCACCATCGCTTCCACATGATCCAGGTCGCGATCCTTGGGTTCGCGCCAGGCCGCGCCCATGCAGAAGCGCGTCGCGCCCTGTTCCTTGGCGGCACGCGCCGCTTCCAGCACTTCGTCCAGCGGCAGGATCTTCTGCGCAGTCACGCCGGTGTCGTAGCGCGCCGCCTGCGGGCAGTAGCCGCAATCTTCCGGGCAGCCGCCGGTCTTGATCGACAGCAGCGTGGCGAGCTCGACTTCGTTCGGATCGAAATGTTCGCGGTGCACCTGCTGCGCCCGGAACAGCAAATCGTTGAACGGCAGCTCGAACAGCGCCAGCACATCTCCCACCGGCCAGCGCTCGTTTGGCGATGCATGGGCGGCCGATTGATCGGCAGCAGGATGGAAGGTAACAGGGTGCAGCGACATAAGATTCCTCATTCGATAAGGTAAGGATCAGCCAAGGATCCGCTAATAATCAGGCAACAATAAATAAGGCAGCAATTAAGCAGCAATCAGGGTGAAACCGGAGCAGCGCCGGGCCAGCCCGGCAAGCTCGTGAAATCCACATAGGTTTCTGCCGTCACCGCAGACGCCACGCTCAGCCACGGTATCGCCCCTAGCGGCGGCACCGGCAGGCGCGCTACCAGCGTTTCAAAATTCTCTTTCGTGTAAGCCATGTCCGGGTCGACCGCATTGGCCACCCAGCCCCCCAGCGTCAGGCCGCGCGCGGCAATCGCATCGGCCGTCAGCAGCGCATGATTCAGGCAGCCCAGCCGCAGGCCGACCACCATGATGACCGGCAGGTTCAGGCGCTGCGCCAGATCGGCCGCGTCCTCGCTCTTGTTCAGCGGCACGCGGAAACCGCCCACGCCTTCGACCACCACCGCCTCGGCCTGATCGGCCACCTGCCGGTAGCAATCGAGAATATGGCCGATATCGATGTTCGCATTTTCCAGCGCGGCCGCGATATGCGGCGACGCCGCTTCGCGCAGCATGTAGGGCGTGGTCAGCTCCGTCGGCAGGGATTGCTGCGTTTCCGCGACCAGCGCATCGACGTCGTCATTGTGCCAGCTGCCGTCGCGCATAACAGCTCCCGCCGCGACCGGTTTCATGCCTATGGCTTTGACGCCGCTGCGCGCAAGCTGACGCAGCATGATACTCGACACCAGGGTTTTTCCGATCTCTGTATCGGTGCCGGTGATAAAACAGGAAAAAGAGGCGCTCATGCTGGGTTTTCCTTTCCGGATAATCGTTCAAGTCGGGTCAGGGCGGCGCTCAGTTGCGCCACCTCGTCCTTGCTGTGCGCGGCCGACAGCGTGATGCGCAGCCGCGCGGTATTCACTGGCACCGTGGGCGGGCGAATCGCCGGCACCCAGATGCCTTCACTGTTCAGGCTCGCTGCCACCTCCAGCGCTGCTTCATTGGCGCCAATGATCAGCGGCTGGATCGCGGTATCGGATGCCGTCAGCTGCCATTGCCGCAGGCCGCTCAAGTCGCTTTTCAATTGCGCGATCAGGCCTTGCAAATGCTGGCGGCGCAGCGCGCCCTCTTCGCCAGCGATGATATCGATGCTGGTCAGCAAGGCATGGGCCAGCGCCGGCGCGCCGGCCGTGGTAAAGATATACGGACGCGCGCGCTGCACCAGCCATTCGATTACCGTTTCATGCGCGGCGACAAAAGCGCCAGCCACACCGGCAGCCTTGCCCAGCGTGCCCATGTAAATGATATGGGGCGAGTTGAGCCCGAAATGCTCCAGCGCGCCGCGGCCATGTTCACCGAGCACGCCGAAGCCGTGCGCATCGTCCACCACCAGCCAGGCACCGTGCTGCTCGCACAGCGCGAGGATTTCCGGCAGGGGCGCGATGTCGCCATCCATGCTGAATACCGCATCGGTGACTACCAACTTGGTCTCGGCCTTGCAGGCTTGCAGTTTTTCCGCCAGCGCCGACACATCGCGATGCGGATAAATCTCGACCTGCGAGCGCGCCAGGCGAGTGCCGTCAATCAGCGACGCATGATTCAGTGTCTCGGAAAAGATCACCGCCTCTTTTCCCGCCAGCGCGGCAATCACGGCCAGGTTGGCCATGTAGCCGGTGCAGAAATACAGAGCCTGCGCCGAGGCGATGTGCGGCGCCATGAATTCCGCCAGCCGCTCTTCCAGCTGCGCATGTGCGCGCGAGTGGCCGGAGATCAGGTGCGAGGCGCCGCTGCCGGTGCCGTACAAGGACGCTCCCTGGCGCAGCGCTTCGGTGATCTGCGGATGATTGGCCAGTCCCAGGTAATCGTTGCTGCAAAAAGCCAGCATGGGCCGCCCGTCCACGACGACTTGCGGCGCACAGGCGGTATCGGCAATGCGCCGTTGCCGCTTCAGGCCGCGTTGCTCCAGCGCCTGGATTTCCTTATCCAGCTTGGCGAGCAATTCCATCATGCCTCTCCCATCACTTGTTCAAAAATGTCCAGCGTGCGCGTGGCCAGATGGTGCGACTCTTGCTCATCCAGCACATAGGGCGGCATCAGGTACACCGTGTTGCCTATCGGGCGCAGCAGCACTTCCTGCTGCAGGGCCGCGGCAAAGAAGCGGCGCGAAAAGGTCGCGGCTTGCGTGGCATCGTCGATGATGGCATCGAAGGCCCAGATCATGCCGCGCTGGCGGAAATGCTCGACCTGCGGATGCTGCGCCAGCGGCGCCAGCGCTGCGGTGAAGCTTTGTGCCCAATCGCGGTTGCGCTGCAATACCTGGTCTTCTTCGAAGATAGTCAATGTCGCCAGCGCCGCGCGGCAAGCCAGCGGATTGCCGGTATAGGAATGCGAATGCAAAAAACCGCGCCGCACGTCGGCGTCATAAAAAGCCTGGTAGATTGCGTCACGCGTCATCACCAGCGACAGCGGCAGATAACCGCCGCTGATGCCCTTGGACAGGCAGAGGAAATCCGGCCAAATCCTGGCTTGTTCACAGGCGAAGAAAGTGCCGGTGCGCCCGCAACCCACGGCAATCTCGTCGGCGATCAGGTGTACGCCGTAACGGTCGCACAGCGCGCCCACTTCGCTCAGATACACCGGGTCGTACATGGCAAAACCGGTCGCGCATTGCACCAGCGGTTCCACAATAAATGCGGCAATCTTGTCACTGCGCTGCTGCAATAAATTTTCCAGTTCACGCGCGGCACGGCGCGCCACGTCGGCCGACGATTCGCCCGGCCCGGCGAGGCGTGCATCGGGCGCGGCAATTACATGCGCGTTACGGATCAGCGGGCCATAGGCATCGCGGAACAGCGCGACGTCGGTCACCGCCAGCGCACCTATGGTTTCGCCGTGATAGCTGCCCTTGAGGCAGACGAATTCCTGCTTGTCGGCTTTACCCCTGTTGCGCCATGCATGAAAACTCATCTTCAGCGCGATCTCGACCGCAGAGGCACCATCCGATGCGTAGAAACAATGGCCCAGCTGATGACCGGTCAGCGCCGACAGGCGTTCGGAGAGTTCAATCACCGGCTCATGCGTAAAGCCCGCCAGCATCGCATGCTCCAGCTTGTCGAGCTGGTCTTTCAATTCGGCATTGATGCGCGGATTGGCATGGCCAAACAGGTTGACCCACCAGGAACTGATTGCATCGAGATAGCGCTTCCCTTGGTCGTCGTACAGCCATGGACCGCGGCCATGGCTGACCGGTATCAGCGGCACTGTTTCATGGTGCTGCATCTGGGTGCACGGATGCCACACGCTTTTCAGGCTGCGTGTTACCCAATCGGATTGTGGCGTGTTTTGTTGCTTGTTTATATACACTGCTATGGATTCATTGTTGGTTCAGCTGCGGGCGCTGAGCTGTGTGCGGCCCTCGCATTTATCCCCTCCTCTTCAAGGGAAGGAGAAAAGCCGGCACTTTTGCCACTCTTTCAAGAAAATGCGCCGACTCGTGCCGCAAGGCCGAAACGATAGCATGAAGATCAAGCAAGCCCAATGCCGCCCTCGATGCATGACGCGAAGAAACCGGCAATTTTATTTCCGTGGGAATTCCCCATCCACATACAACCACGCTCCTTTCTCGCGCACGAAACGGCTGACTTCATGCAGGCGATGCGCACGGCCGCCGGTCTTGTAGCGCGCAACGAATTCGACAGTCGCTTCCTCTCCCAGCGGGACGTGTTTTTTCACCTCCAGCCCCAGCCACTTGCTGCCGCACCCTTCTTCCAGCTCAGCTTCCGCCGGCCGTGTGGAAGGATGCCAGCTCTGCAGCAGGTAGGCGGTGTCATGAAGCACATAGGCACTGTAACGTGAACGCATCAATTGCTCGGCAGTTGCGGCGGTTTCGCCGGCATGAAAGCGGCCGCAGCAGGCGGCATAGGCTCCGCCGCCGCAGGGACAATCCTTGGGAGGGTGTGAGGCTGGCATGAATGAGTTCTCCAGACGGCGGGCAGGCATTTTCGACGCGGCTTTTGCTCGCCGAAAAGACGCGTGCAAGCCAACGATGATGCCTACCAGGAAAGCGGGTCGCCAGTATGACGGAAAAAGCGGCCGCTGTCCTCGGGCTCCAGGCGTGCAATCGCTGCCAGCATGGCGGCGACGCTTTCTTCCACCGACAGCGTTGCGTCAGTGCCGCCCATATCGGTGCGCACCCAGCCCGGCGACAGCGCAGCCAGCACCGCGTTTGGATAATCGTAGGCAGCTGCGCGCACGGCCATGTTGAGCGCGGCCTTGGAAACGCGGTAAGTCCAGGCATAACTGGATTCCACCTCGCCCATGCTGGCCATGCCGCTGCTGATGAAAACGAATTTTCCACGCGCGGCTTCCACCATGGGCGCGACCAGCGGCAGCACCTGCATCGCACCCAGCACATTGGTATGCATGACCTTGTCGAACTCGGCCGCAGTCGGCGGCGTCGCCGCGCCAGTCAGCGGCCCGATCACGCCCGCCACGTACACCGCCAGATCCAGCTGCACGCCGTCGAGCTCCCAGCCCAGCGCCGCCAGCGATTCCGGCCGTGCGACATCGACCTTGATCGCAGCCGCGCCTGCGGAACGCAAATCCGCCAGCGCCGCGTCATCGCGCGCCGTCGCATAAACCCGCCAACCCTGCGCCAGCAACTGCCGCACGTATTCGCGTCCGATGCCGCGCGATGCGCCGATGATCAATGCCTGTTTCATTTCAAATCCTTTCCAGAGCGATGGCCGTGGCTTCGCCGCCGCCTATGCAAATCGCGGTGATGCCGCGCCTGCCGCCGGTCTTGCGCAAGGCGCCCAGCAGCGTGACGATGATGCGCGCACCGGACGCACCCAGCGGATGGCCCAGTGCGCAGGCGCCGCCGTGAACATTCACCTTTTCATGCGGGATCGCATGTTCGCGCATCGCCGCCATGGGCACGGCGGCAAAGGCTTCGTTTATTTCGAACAGATCCACATCCCCGGTGCTCCAGCCAGTCTTGCGATACAGCTTTGCGATGGCGCCGATGGGCGCGGTGGTAAACCACTGCGGTGCCTGGGCATGGCTGGCATGCGCAAGAATTTTCGCCAGCGGTGTGCAGCCCAGTTCCCGCGCAGTCGACTCGCGCATCACCACCAGCGCCGCCGCACCGTCAGCCAGCTTGGATGAAGAGGCGGCAGTGATGGTTCCGCCTTCCTTGAATACCGGCTTGAGCAAGGGGATCTTTTCCACCTTTGCTTTCAGCGGTGGCTCGTCGCTGTCGACGACATGTTCGCCATCTGCAGCCTGCACCGTCACCGGCGCCAGCTCGAATGCGAAGCTGCCACCCCGCACCGCCGCCTGCGCGCGCTGCACCGATGCCAGCGCATAGGCATCCTGTGCTTCGCGGCTGAAGCGGTAATGCGCGGCGCACTCCTCGGCCAGCCGGCCCATGTGCTGTCCCGGCTGGTAGGCATCTTCCAAGCCGTCGCGCATCATGTGATCGACGATGGCTGCGGTATCGTGCACCGAGCGATTGCGCGGCAACAGGTGGGGCGCATTCGACATCGATTCCATGCCGCCGGCCACCACGACGTCATAGGTGCCTGCCATCAGGCTATCGTGCGCAAATATCAGCGCCTGCATGCCGGAGCCGCACATGCGCGACAGCGTCACCGCGCCGCAGGATGGCGGCAAGCCTGCCTTGAGCGCCGCCTGCCGCGCCGGCGCCTGGCCCTGGCCGGCCATCAGGCAGTTGCCGAACAGGACCTGATCGACCTGGTCCGACGCAAGTCCGGCACGTTCGACGGCGCTGCGAATCGCGACTGCGCCGAGATCGCTGGCGGAAAGCGCGGCCAGCTTGCCCTGAAATGCTCCCAGCGGCGTGCGTGCCGCGCTGACGATCACGATGGATTCATTCATTGTTGTTTTCTCCCTGTCTCCCCACCTGTCCGGGGATAGCTGCGTGTTGCCACGCAGTTTGCTTGCTGCGCGACACAGCATCGCACTTGCCGCATCCTTGCGCAAGCTTCGCCATGCCCGGGGCCGGCCATGTTCTATGCTTCGCTACGCGCAGTGACGCATAGTGATTTGCGTTGCCAGGTTTCGGTGCACACTCACGCCCTCTACTTTCAAGGCAAGATAAAGGGAATGCGGTGGCGCGACGCTGCAAAGCAAATGGGGAAAGCGGCTTATGAAAAAGGAATGCCTGTTTTTTAGGCAGACTCTCTGTCTGCGGTTGCCGCGCCTGGCTTCAGGCAAACCCGCTGCCGCAAAAAACGGCAGCCGGGCTTTTTCGCTACAATGCTTCTTGCATGCCGAAAGCTTGCCCAAAGTCCGCCGCCCCATTTGCTCTCTGCCCTCGCCTCCTCATGAATGCCCTCGAATCCCAGCTCGATTATCCGTTTGGTGACACCTTGCCTGAGTCAGGCCAGGTCATGGACGTCGCGCCCGGCGTCAGGTGGCTGCGCATGGGGCTGCCGTTTGCGCTCAATCACGTCAACCTGTGGCTGGTGAAGGATGAGATCGACGGGCGGGAAGGATGGACGATTGTCGATTGCGGTATCGACAATGCGACCACGCGTGCCGCCTGGGAAAATATTTTCGCCCATCATCTGCAAGGCTTGCCGGTATTGCGCGTGATCGCGACCCATTACCACCCGGATCACCTGGGCGCGGCCGACTGGATTTGTTCGCGCTGGAATGTGCCCTTGTGGATGACGGCGGGCGAGTATGCTTTTTCGCGCGTTTATTCCGCAGCCTTGGCGGGCGCCGATGGCGAGGCCATGATTGCCCATTTCCGCCGGCATGGCGTGTCCGATGCAGGCGTGGCGCAGCTGGAGGAACGCAGGGCTTATTACCCGCGCCTGGTGCCGGCGATTCCCGCCACTTATGTGAGGCTGCAGGATCAGCAAACCGTGCGCATCGGTGCGCAGGACTGGCAAGTGATCACCGGCTTCGGCCATTCGCCCGAGCATGCTGCGCTGTATTGCGCAGCACTGAACACGCTGATTGCCGGCGACATGGTACTGCCCCGCATCTCGACCAATGTGTCGGTATTTTCGATGGAACCGGAAGCCAATCCGGTGCAGTCTTATTTGGATTCCCTGCAAAAGTTGGCTCACCTGCCGGCCGACACGCTGATTCTGCCCTCTCACGGCAAGCCGTTTCGCAGCCTGCATATGCGCATACGCCAATTGCAGGAACATCATGCGGACAGGCTGGCGGAAGTCTTCAATGCCTGCGCGCAAGCCCGGACCGCGACGGACATCCTGCCCATGATGTTTCCCCGCGCGCTCGATGCGCACCAGTTGAGCTTTGCGCTGGGCGAAGCGATCGCGCATTTGCACCAGCTCTGGTTCAGCGGCCGCCTGGTGCGCGAGCAGGAAGCGTCGGGACTCTTGCGTTTTCGCCAGCGCTGACCCTGAGATGTTACGGCTGGCGGCACCGGCCCGCGCTGCTCTTTGCACCTTTGCACAAAATCGTCGCCCAGCGAGCGCACATTCAAGCTTCCCTGCATGAATTACTTTCCAAAACGGATGGGTGTAGCGTAAGCTTGTACACTTTGACGATTAGACAAGTGGACAGCAGGAAGCCTGCCACCACTCTCGTTCGGTATACGAATTGAGACAATCACAAAAAGTTCGGCCCGGAAAGACGAAGCATTAATTGACAAGATGGAATAGCAAGGACTCATGAAAGCGTCCCTAGAACGAGAACACTTTAGCCAGCGCTTGCAGCAAGCCTTGCGAAATGCTGACTATTCGCCCGACAGCCCCACCCGCCTCGCCCGTGAATTCAATGTCCGTTTTGCCGGCCGTCCGGTAACGGTTCATGCAGCGCGCAAGTGGCTGGTGGGCGAAGCGATTCCTACCCAGGAGAAATTGCGCCTGCTGTCGCACTGGCTGGGCGTATCGGCCGAATGGCTGCGCTTCGGCAGCAAGGAGCAGGGCGAGGCGGATGGCAGCGATACGCCGCTCAGCACGCACTTTGAATCCGCCGACGTCAAATTGCTGGCGGAGTTGCAAAGCCTGGGTGAAGCGGACCGCAAGCTGGCGCGTGAATTTATCCGCATGCTGGTGCGCATGGAACGGCATAAATAATCTTCCGCTCCCGGGCATGGGTTGCACGGGAGGCGCTTTTGCGGCTTTCCTTCTTCGGCTTTCCTTCTTCGGCTTTTTCTCCTTCCTTACAGGCTCGCGACGGACATGCGTCGCCGGCGATTCATCCGGCCTGCTGTCCGGGGTCCGGCAAATTTCTCGGCTTGTGCGGGGCTTTGGCAAACACCCAGTCGTACACCGCATTGGGCAACAGCCTCAGCAATTTGGCCACCATGCCCATCTGCCACGGTATGACTGCATAACTGTTTCCCCTGTCGATTACCTGCGCGGCGCGTTCGGCAAACTGCGATGCCGGCATCAGGAAAGGCATGGGATAAGTGTTCACGCGCGTCATCGGCGTATCCACATAGCCGGGCGCAATCGTCACGACCTTGATGCCGGCCGCTCGCAACTCGACGCGCAACGCTTCGCAATAACTGATGACGGCCGCCTTGGACGCGCTATACGCTTCCGAGCCGGGCAAGCCACGTATGCCCGCCACGCTGGCAATGCCGACCAGGCGGCAATCCCGGCCCTGGCGCACCTGCGTTTTCATCGCGGCGATGAAGGGTGAAAAGGTCGCCGCCATCGCCACTACATTCACCGCCATGATGCGCTCGATGACCGGAATATCTTCCGCGAACTCGGTGAGTGTGCCGCGCGACACGCCGGCATTGGCAATCACGATATCAATGCCGCCCGCATGCGCGAGGAAATCCGCGGCGGCATCAGCCAGGGCGGCATGGTCGGTCACATCCAGCGCATACAGGCGGTGCGATGGCGATGCAGAACCCGGCGGCAGCTCGGCCAGCAAGCGCTCCAGCTCTTCGCGACGCCTTGCCACCAGTCCCAGCACCGCCCCTTGCTGCGCATAATGGCGCGCCAGCGCTGCGCCCAGTCCGCTGGACGCGCCGGTGATAAAGATGCGTTTCACCTTGTTTTCACCCATGAAAAAAGTCCGTCCTCTTGCGAGAGACGGACTGGTATTGATGGCGCCGAAACGGCTATCAGTTTTTCTTTTCCGAAGCCGACTTGGTGATCAGATGATCGACCACTTGCAGCGTCGCTGCATGCAGTTCGGCCGGCGACCTGGCATTGAAGTTCTTGCTGATCAGCGCCGGCGAAGTCTTGTACAGGCCGCCCACTGCCAGCAGCGGCACACCGTCGACCTGGTAGGCATCCTGCAGTTTTTTCGCCTGCTGGGTTTTGCTGGTCACGGTAAAGGAGTTGTACATATCCTGGAATTTCTGGCGGTCTATGCCTTGCGTGGCGATGAAGTCCAGGATGCGCTTGTCGGTATCGAGCGGGTTGCGTCCGATATGGATGGCCTGGAACACTTTTTCATGCATGTCGTCCACTTTGCCCATCGCTTCCAGCGTGTAATACAGTTTCTGTTGCGGCACGAAAGCTTCGCGGAAAGCGACCGGCACGCGCTTGAAGCTGATGCTGTCGCCCTTTTTCTTGACCCAGTTCACCAGCGTAGGCTCCAGCGACGCGCAGTGCGGGCAGGAATACCAGAAGAATTCGATCACTTCGACCTTCCTGCCAGCCTCGGTCGTTTGCGGTTGCGACAACCGGGTGTAATCGACGCCTTCCTGGGGTTGGGCCGGTGATGCCGATGCGCCAAACGCCACAAAAGCCAAACCCAGCGTGCAGAGAAGTTGTTGAATCAAACGCATGCTCTTCCTTTCAGATTTTTACGGGCGAACGACGATGGATTGCATACCGTTTTCCGCCAGGGTGGTGCGCGCATGCCGCATTTCTTCCACTTGGCTGAACGGGCCGATGCGCACACGGTATAGCGTACCATTATCCGACGGACGTTCGCTGAGCTGGGCCGACAGGCCGAGCAAGGCCAGGCGACTCTTTACGCCTTCCGCGTCGTTGCGGCTCAGAAAAGCGCCAGCCTGCAGATAATAAATCAGGCCGTCGACCGGCTTTGCCGTCTGCGACGATATGGTCGGCGCATCGCGGCGGCTTTGCATCGCCACCTGCTGCGGCGGCACGGCAACGGCAGTGGCGGATGAAGGCGCGCTTTCCTTCTGACCCAGCAAAGGCGTGATGACCTTGAGCGCATCGGCTGCGGACTTGCCTTCGCTTTCCATCTTCCTGGAGATTTCGCGCGCCACGGTTTCCATCAGGTCGCGCTTTACATACATGGGCTCGTTCGGATCGGCGACGACTTTCAGTTCGCCGTCGGCGGTCTTGCTGTCGGAATGACCGGCAAAGGGATTGGCTGCACCGGTGATCATCAACGCCACGCCCACTGCAATCAGCAGGCCGCATGCCATGCCCACCACCAAACCCGCCAAGGTGCCGCCGGTCTGCTTACTGTAGTTAACCATAATTGCCTAAATATTCATCAATCCCGCAACCGCCTGCCTCACATGCGTGCCGGTGCCGACACGCCCAGCAGCGCCAGGCCGTTGCACAATACCTGGCGTGTTGCACGCAACAGCGCCAGTCGTGCCAGTTTCAAGGCTTCGTCGTCGACCAGGAAGCGCTCTGCGTTGTAATAGCTGTGCAGCTCGCCTGCAAGGTCGCGCAAGTAGAAAGCTACCTGATGCGGACCCAGTTCTTCAAGTGCTTTCTGCAGCATTTCCGGATATTCCGCCAGTTTGGATAGCAGTGCTGCTTCGCGCGGCGAGTTCAATGGTGACAAATCGACCAGAGACAATGCCTTTTCATCGCCGCCCCATTGCGCCATCACGGAACAGATACGCGCATGCGCATACTGCACATAGTAGACCGGATTCTCATCCGACTGCGCCAGCGCCAGATCCACATCGAACACGAATTCGGTATCGGCCTTGCGCGAGATGAGGAAGAAGCGCACCGCATCGCGGCCACGCGTCAAATCGTCGGGGATGCCCTGCTCGCCGGCGCCGGCCGACCATTCGATCAAGTCGCGCAGCGTCACGTAGGAACCGGCGCGCTTGGAAATCTTCACTTCCTCGCCGTTGCGCATCACGGTGACCATTTTGTGCAGCACGTAATCCGGGAAGCCTTGCGGAATACCGAGGCCGACTGCCTGCAGGCCGGCGCGCACGCGTGCGATGGTGCCGTGATGGTCGCTGCCCTGCACGTTGATGGCTTTCTTGTAACCGCGCTGCCACTTGGTGATGTGATAGGCAACGTCCGGCACGAAGTAAGTGTACGTGCCATCGGTCTTGCGCATCACGCGGTCCTTGTCGTCGCCGTATTCGGTGCTGCGCAGCCACAGCGCGGAATCCTGCTCGTAAGTCTTGCCGGCTTTGCCCAGCGCTTCCACCGCAGCGGCCACCTTGCCCTCGGTGTAGAGCGAGGATTCGAGATAGTAATTGTCGAAACGGATGCCGAAGGCCTGCAAATCCAGGTCCTGCTCATGGCGCAGGTAAGCGACCGCAAAGCGGCGTATCGATTCGATATCTTCCACGTCGCCGCTGGCCGTCACCGGTTCTCCATCGCTGGCGGCCACGGTTTTCTGCGCGAGAAAGTCCTGCGCGATATCGGCAATGTAGTCGCCGTTGTAAGCCGACTCCGGCCAGTCGGCATCGCCCGGCTTGAAGCCGCGCGCACGCGCCTGCACTGAATTGGCGAGCGTGGCGATCTGCACGCCGGCGTCGTTGTAGTAAAACTCGCGCGTGACCTTGTAACCCTGCGCTTCCAGCAGCGCCGACAAGGCATCGCCCAGCGCGCCCTGGCGGCCGTGACCCACGTGCAGCGGACCGGTCGGATTGGCCGACACGAATTCCACCATCACCGATTCGCCCTTGCCGTGCGCGCTCTTGCCGTAATGCTCGGCTTGCTGCATCACGCTGCGCACCACTTCCTGCTTGGTAGTTGCCGATACGCGCAGGTTGATGAAACCGGGGCCGGCGATGTCTATGGATTCGATCAAGCCTGCGCGGGCCGGATTGGCCAGCACGGCATCGACGATGGCTTGCGCGACTTCGCGTGGATTCTTCTTCAGCGGCTTGGCCAGCTGCATCGCGATATTGCAGGCGATGTCGCCATGGGAAGGATCGCGCGGGCGCTCCAGCGCGACATTCGGCTGCAGATCGGTGCCGGCGACCAGCGGAGCAAGCGCTGACTGGAGCAGCGCAATGATTTCTTGTTTTTGATGAGCGAGCATGGAGTAAAGACCCAGAGCAGGCCGATGCGGGCCCGCGAAAGATTGCTGACAGATAGAACTTACCAAGGGGAGATTATAACGGCTTGCCGACGGGCATCGCGCTTCTGGCTCGCTTTCATATTGCTTTTAATGCTTGGTCAATACTTGGACTTGGCTTTTCGTCACCTAGGCCTGCGGCACTCGCCAGCGCATCCGTTCATGTCGAAATAATCGATACCGGCAGGGCCTGATTCCCGCGCCGGATGGCGATTGATTCGGAGCGCTGCAAAGCTCAGCGAAAATTTGCCAGCGCTTTGCTCAGACCGGCTGACTGGCCACCGCTGGAAAATGCGCTTAAGAAGTACCGTGCGCCGTGGAACAAGCGCCTGCGTTTTTTCTCTGAAGGAGGCGATTGGAGTACAGATGAAGACTTCTTTTGCGCTATCTCAATGGAGTTAAATTTTGGTAACAAACAGCGCTGATTCTCCGCCTTCTTTGCCGGCTTCTTTGTTAAGCTGCGCGTCCATCAACAATGCGCGCCTCCTTCTGCCCCGGCACCTGCTTCAGCCCCGCCTTTTGAAGGGCACCATGAAACGCCGACTGTCGCCCGCGCCGCCTGGAAAAACATGGAGCGGTTCTGCCGCATCCTTCTTCCCCTGAATGGGTTCTTACATGGATGATTTTTTGCCTTCCCGGCTGGTCGCACTGAAAGCGACGGTCGAGCATATTGCGGCGACCGACATTGCGCCGCTGGCTCAGCAGGTTGATCAGGACTGCCTGTGGCCGGCGCATTCCATGAAAGCGCTGGCCGATGCCGGTCTGCTGGGATTGCAAGTGCCGGAACAACTGGGAGGCCATGGCCAGGGCTTGCTGGCCTTGAGCGTGCTGACGGAAACCATCGCCCGCGCCTGTCCTTCTTCGGCCTTGTGTTTCGGCATGCATTGCGTGGCAACGGCCGTGATCGCTGCCAAGGCGACGCCTTATCAGCGCGAGCATTATCTGCGCGCGATTGCAGAAGGCCGACACATCACGACGCTGGCCCTGGCAGAAAGCGGCACCGGCGCCCATTTCTATCTACCGCAAGCGCAACTGACATTAAAGGATGAGCACTACCTGGTGAACGGCACCAAGCAGTTCGTCACCAATGGCGGCCAGGCCGACTCCTACGTGGTTTCGACGGTCGCCAGCACCGGCGATGCAGAAAGCGGCGATTTCAGTTGCCTGATCGTCGATCGCGATACGCCCGGCATGGAATGGCTCGCCGCCTGGAAGGGTTTTGGCATGCGGGGCAATTCCTCGCGCGGGCTGCAACTGGACAATGTCACGGTGCCGCGCGCCAACCTGCTGGGCGAAGAAGGCGACCAGGTCTGGTATGCCTTTGAAGTGGTGGCGCCCTATTTCCTGATGGCGATGGCCGGCACGTATCTGGGCATTGCCCAGGCGGCGGTGGACGCTGCCGGCGACCATCTGCGTACACGCAGTTACTCTTATTCCGGTGAAACGCTGCGGGATGTGGAAACGCTGCAGACCCGTTATGCCGACATGTGGATTGCCGTGCAAAAAACCCGCAGGCTGATTTATGAAGCGGGACAACGCGGCGACCTGGGTCATCCCGAAGCGCTGCCTCACATCCTGGCGAGCAAGGCCGATGCCGGGCAGACGGCCGTCAACATCGCCAACGAGGCGATGACGCTGTGCGGCGGCAGCGCCTACCGGGACAACAGCCGCATTGCCCAGATGCTGCGCGATGCGCGGGCCAGCCATGTGATGTCCCCTACCACCGATATGCTGAAAGTCTGGGTGGGGCGCTCCCTGCTCGGTTTGTCCCTGCTTTGATACTTCGCCATGATTCACCCCCGCATTCTGATTATTGCTTCAGCACCGCAAACCGCGAACGAACTTTCGCTCATCCTGGCCGATGCCAGCTTGCAGGACACGGCATTCACTCTTAGCAATGTCGCCGATGCGGCGAAACATTTGCGCGAACTGAGCACCAGCCATGCTTCTCCCGTCCTGGTCGTGATCGCTCCCGATATCGCCAAGCCGGTGGCGTTGGCCGTGGAACTGCGCCCCTTGTGCATGCTCTGCCATTTCCTGTTCCTGTGCCATGCGGATCAGACCGACAGGATTCGACAGGGATTGACCTGGGCGACCGTGTTGGGTACCCACTGGTCGCTTGCCCGCGCCGGCGACCCCGCATTGCCGCAGCTGCTGCGCGACACCCTCAAAAGCGTGCAGCGCCGCGCACGTTTGCGCACCACGCTCGACCGCGTCAACCTGCAACTGAGCAACCAGCGCAGCATCGATAGCCTGGAATAACGCCGGCAAGTCATTTCCGAACATTTCCTGACCAGCTTCCTGTCGCAGGCGCGCGATGCCATCGTATCGCTCGATACCCGCCGTCATGTGCTGTACTGGAATGCGGGAGCCGAACGCCTGTTCAAGCTGGACGCCGCGCAAGTCATCGGCCATCCGGTATCGCGCCTACCCTTCTGGTCGCCAGCCCTGGCAAGCACGCTGGAGAAAGTGACGAGCCGGCGCGGTGCCATGACCGAAGAAATACCGTGCATGCTGGCGGGTGAAGAAGCCATGCTCGAAGTCGCCTGTTCGGCGGTGTGCGACAGCGAGAGCAAGATGGTGGGCCTGACGCTGGTGATACGCGATGTATCGGAACGGCATCGCCGGCTTGCGGCAGAGCGCGCGGCCCATCACGAACATGCGCACATGCTCGACAGCGAACGCCTGCGGCTGCGCAATCTGTTCGAGCAGGCGCCGGGCTTCATCGTCATCATGCAGGGTCCGCACCATGTGATCGATCTGGCCAATCGCGCTTTTTATCAGATCATCGGGCACCGCGACGTGATCGGCAAGGCGATGCAAAGCGCGATGCCCGAGCTGCAGGGACAGGATTTTTTCGAATTGCTGGACCAGGCCTATGCCAGCGGTGAAGCGTATGTCGATCGCGACATGCACCTTGCCATCCAGCGCTCGCCCGATGCGCCGATGGAACATGTATTCATGGACTTCGTGATCCAGCCTGTGCTTGGCCAAAACGGCATGGTCGAAGGCCTGTTCTGCCAGGGCCATGACGTGACCCAGCAGAAGCTGTTGCAGGACAAATTGCTGGAGCACCAGACCCAGCTGGAAAAGATGGTGGAAGAGCGCACCGCCCAGCTGCGCCAGGTGGAAGATCAGCTGCGGCAGGCGCAGAAACTCGATGCAATCGGCAAGCTGACCGGCGGTGTCGCGCATGACTTCAACAATGTGCTGCAGATCATCGCCGGCAACCTGGAAATCCTGCAGGCCAGTTTCGCCGACGACGCCTCCGCCTCCCAGCGCCTGAAACTGGCGATCGGCGCCGTCGATCGCGGCGCCCGCTTGTCGGCGCAATTGCTCGCCTTTGCACGGCGCCAGCCGCTGCAACCGGTAGCCACCAGCATGGGCCGCATTCTGAAGGATATGGATGCGCTGCTGCGCCGGGCGCTCGGTGAAAGCATAGAAATCGAAACCATCATCGCCGGCGGTTTGTGGACCGTGATGGTGGATCCCAACCAGCTGGAAAACGCGATTCTCAACCTGGCGATCAATGCCCGCGACGCGATGAAGGAAGGCGGCAAACTGACGCTGGAGCTGGGCAACGCCATGCTGGACGAGCATTATGTGCAAGCCTATCCCGACGTGGCGGCAGGCCAGTACGTGATGCTGGCGGTGTCGGATACCGGTGCCGGCATGACCCCGGAAGTCATCGAGCAGGCTTTCGAACCTTTCTTCACCACCAAGCGCGAAGGCGAAGGCACCGGGCTGGGGCTGTCTATGGTGTATGGCTTCGTCAAGCAAAGCGGCGGCCATATCAAGATCTACAGCGAACCCGCTCACGGCACCAGCATCAAGATCTATCTGCCGCGCACCCATCAGCCTGAAGCATTGATGCCGGATCTGAAGATGGGGCCGGTGGTAGGCGGCAAGGAAACCATCCTGGTGGTGGAAGACGATCTCGACGTGCAGCACACCACGGTGGAAACGCTGACCCAGCTCGGCTACAAGGTACTCAAGGCCAATGACGGGCAAAGCGCGCTGAGCATCCTGCACAGCGGACTGGCAATCGATTTGCTGTTTACCGATGTGGTGATGCCGGGGCCGCTGCGCAGTCCCGATCTGGCGCGCCACGCCAAGCAGTTGCTGCCGGACCTGGAGGTGCTGTTTACCTCGGGCTACACGCAAAACGCCATCGTGCATGGCGGCCGGCTCGATCCCGGGGTAGAGCTGATCAGCAAGCCTTACCGCCGCGAAGATCTAGCGCGCAAGATCCGCCACATGCTGCGCAACCGACAGCAATCCGCCACCGCGCGCGCCTGGGCAGCGGCGCCGCCCGAATCAATGCCGCTGCAATCCGCACCCGCCCAGTCACCGCTGCGAATTCTGGTCGTGGAAGACGATACGGATTCGCGCGAGATGCTGTGCGAATTGCTGGCACTGCTCGACTACCAGGTCAGCAGCGCCGCTTCCGCGGAAGACGCCGAGACGATGCTGAAAGAAGCAAGCTTCGATGTACTGCTGACGGACATCAGCCTGCCGGGCCTGTCCGGGGTGGAACTGGCACGCCAGGCGCATGCCCGCCAGCCTTCGCTGGTCATCATCTTTGCTTCGGGCTACAGCAATGTGTCAGGCGCCGACTTTCCTCATTATTCCCTGCTCAAGCCTTATGACTTGGCGCAACTGCAAGGGGTACTGGAGAAAGCGCACTAACTGCCCCTATACCTCTATACTTCCGCAAAGTAATTTTTATAGAGATGAGGGGGATAATTGAAACTTAAAATCTTTTCAGGCAGCCTCGCACTTTTGCTGTTAACGGGATGTGCCGGCAGTTCCTATTTCTCACGCGACCTTTCTCCCGATGTTTTTATTCCCTATGCCTTAATTGGTATGCCCGCAGCCGGAGAACTGGCAGAAGCGGAGTTAGGGGAAAGCATGACCTCTCAAAGCAGGATATACAATCGTCCGGGGATTTTGCTGGATCAGGAAATCGTCCATACCGGTCAATACAACCACAACTACAACTTCGTCCTGACCATACCTAAAGGGGAATTGCATTTAGTCGGCATGGATGAAGAAGGCACTTTCTTCCAAGCAGACCTTGCCGCCACCTTTCACTATCAAAGGATAAGGGACGAGGGAGAGGTCGATCATCAGCAAGTTACAGGTGGCATTTATCTCCCCTCTAATGCCTCGCAACCTACCGAAATCTATTGGCTCTGGCCTGACGACTCTTCTCCAAACAATATTATTCATCCCGATATTTCTTACGCAAAAATATCTACTGAAGAAAATGGAAAAGACAGTTTCAAACGCGAGTTGGTGTATACCGGTATTTCTCAAAACACCCTTTCCCTGCTGTACAGAGAATTTAAGAATGACTTTGCCAGGCCTGCTTTTTCACAAGACCTGAAGTACGATTTACCACAGGGAAAAATCATTGGTTACCAAAGCGCGCGCTTTGAAATTGTTAAGGCCACCAATACAAATATTCACTACAAGGTAATCCACCCGCTCGACTAGGCGAATGAACTGCGTAGCGCTTTGCTATATCCCGCCCAGGGCAAGAATCCGCCACAGCGCCCCGGCGGGTGACATGGACAGCAAATTGCGGCACACTCTGACGCTTGCACAGCACACGTCGTAAGGAGAAGGAATGAGTTCAGCAGGGCGCATGTATGACAACCGGCTTGACCGTTTGACGTCAGCGGTACAGTCGCGCATCGATGCCAGGCACATTCCGGGCGTAGCCATGCTGGTCGCGCGCGACGACGAAGTGGTGTACCAGCAGGCGCTGGGCTTGCGCGATCCGGCGCGCGGCACGCCGATGACCATGGATACCATCTTCCGCATCTATTCGATGACCAAGCCCATCGTGTCGGTCGCGATCATGATGCTGGTGGAAGAAGGACGCTTGCTGATCAGCGATCCGATTGCCAAGTATTTTCCGGCGCTGGACCGCCTGCAGGTCGGCATCGAGAAAACCGACTATCAGGGTCGCAAGCGGCTGGAGCTGGTTCCGGCCGAGCGCCTCATCACCATCCATGACTTGCTGCGCCATACCTCGGGCTTCACCTACGGCGTGTTCGGCAATTCCCTGGTCAAGTCGGAATATCGCCGCGCCGGCGTAGACGACCTGCGCACCACCAATGAACAACTGGTGCGCAAGCTGGTCGCGGTGCCGCTGGCGCACCAGCCCGGCACCATGTGGGAATACAGCCGCTCCACCGATGTGCTGGGAGCGCTGATAGAACGCCTGACCGGGCAAACCCTCGATGTGTTCCTCGAACAGCGCATCCTGAAACCGCTGGGCATGAAGGACACCGGCTTCTGGGTGCCGCCGGCCAAGCAGGACCGTCTGGCCGAACCCTTTGCGCTCGATCCGGATACCGGCCAGTCCGTCAAGCTGATCGAGGTGCGCAGCAAGCCACCCTTCCTGTCAGCCGGCGGCGGCATGGTATCGACCGTGGCGGATTACCTTCGTTTCGTGCGCATGCTGTACAACCAGGGCGAACTTGAAGGCGCGCGGCTGCTGTCGCGCAAGACCGTGCATTACATGACCAGCGATCACCTGGCCGCCCTGCCCGGCGCCGCCGCGCATCCCGACTTCCTGGCCGGACCCGGCTATGGATTCGGACTCGGCTTCGCAGTGCGCACTCAGGCGGGCACTGCGGCCATTCCGGGCAGCATCGGCGATTATCACTGGAGCGGCCTGGGCGGTACTTATTTCTGGGTCGACCCGCAGGAAAAGCTGCTGGCGATCTGGATGATGCAAGCTCCCGAGCAACGCGCTTATTACCGGCAGCTGTATCGCAACCTGGTGTACGCGGCGCTGGAGTAAAGGCAATCGGGCCGCCGCCAGGACAGATGTGCTTGAACGATGCGCTTGCCATTTATCCTGGAGCCCTTATGCCTAATCTCAAACACCTTCAGTTTTCCATCGACATCGCCGCACCGGCATCGACCGTTTATGCGCTGATGCTTGCCCCTGACACTTACCGGGACTGGACTTCCGCTTTTGCGGAAGGCTCGCATTATCAGGGTTCCTGGGACCAGGGCCAGACCATCCGCTTCCTGACGCCGTCGGGAGACGGCATGATCGCGGAAATCGCCGAGAACCGGCCCAATGAATTCGTCTCCATCCGGCAATTGGGCGCCATCGTCAAGGGCGTGGACGACACGCAAAGCGATGCGGCTCGCGCCTGGACGCCGGCCTACGAGAATTACACCTTCCACGCGCTGCCGGAAGGCACCCGGCTCGTCATAGCCCAGCAGGTGCCGGCGGAATATGAAAGCTACATGAACGACGCCTGGCCCAAGGCTTTGGCAAAACTAAAAGCATTGTGCGAGGCGGCTACCGCCTAGGGCCAATCGGCAGGCAATGCACGGGCATGAAAAAACCCGCAAGCAGCAAGCCTGCGGGTTTCAAGTCAGCCCGGATGATGGATTCCGCGACGGCGAACTCGTCAGAACGGAATCGCCTCGTCCTCCATCTCGGCTTGCCGGCGATGCATGGCGCTATCGCTATCCTGCTCGCGGCGCGGTTCATGCTGTTCGCCGGAAGGACGACTTCCCAGCATGCGCATGTCGTCGGCAATGATGCTGGTGGTGTAGCGCTCCACGCCATCCTGCCCGGTCCATTTGCGCGTTTGCAGGCGGCCTTCGATATACACCAGCGAGCCCTTCTTCAGGTATTGCGCGGCGGTTTCCGCCAGCTTGCGATACAAGACGATGCGATGCCACTCGGTGGCTTCCTTCTTCTCGCCCGTGTTCTTGTCCTTCCATACTTCCGACGTGGCCAAGGACATTTGCACCATCGCATCGCCGTGGGTGGTGTGACTCAGTTCCGGATCATGTCCCAGATGTCCGATCAACGTGACCTTGTTCAGGGTAGCCATAACATTTCCTCTCATTGCGTTTTACCGCTCATAAAATTTCCAGGCGCAACCCCTGTTCCATATGCACGCCTGGTACTGGAACCCCGGCCTTGAGAGCCGAAGCGATTGCCTTCTTGTCCGGGGAAGGCGCCGGTGCCGGATGCTGAATCAGGAAGTCCTCCGGCAAGACTTTTTCATTGTCGATGACGACCGCGGGCGGGTTCTTGCGCACCGCCAGCGCAAACAGGGCGGTGGTCGCTTTCTCGCGGCC
>JAFAGG010000025.1 GCA_023422955.1 Pseudomonadota bacterium
AGGCAGGGCCGCTTCATTTTCCAGCGCGCTGCTGCGCTGCTACTTAACGGCTATTTACTTCGCGTACACCGGGAAGGCGTCGGTCAGTTTCTTGACTTCCGCTTTCACGCGCTCGATGGTGGCGGCATCGAGCGGATTGTCCAGCACATCCGCGATCAGGTGGCCGACCTTGATCGCTTCCGCTTCCTTGAAGCCGCGCGTGGTCATGGCCGGGCTGCCGAGGCGAATGCCGGACGTGACCATAGGCCGCTCCGGATCATTGGGAATGCCGTTCTTGTTGCAGGTGATGTGCGCGCTGCCGAGGATGGTTTCCGCATCCTTGCCGGTCATTTTCTTCGCACGCAAATCCACCAGCATCAGGTGCGACTGGGTGCCGCCCGACACGATGCGCAGGCCGCGCTCGATCAGCGTACGCGCCAGTGCATCGGCATTCTTGATGACCTGCTGCTGATAGGTCTTGAATTCCGGCGCCTGCGCTTCCTTGAAGGCGACGGCCTTGGCCGCGATCACGTGCATCAGCGGGCCGCCCTGGATGCCGGGGAAGATCGCGGAGTTGATGGCCTTCTCATGCTCGGCCTTCATCAGGATCACGCCGCCGCGCGGGCCGCGCAGCGACTTGTGCGTGGTCGAGGTGACGAAGTCGGCATGGGGAACGGGATTCGGATATTCGCCTGCTGCGATCAGGCCGGCATAGTGCGCCATGTCGACCATGAAGTAAGCACCGATTTCCTTGGCAATGCGCGCAAAGCGCTCGAAATCGATATGCAGCGAATACGCGGAAGCGCCGGCGATGATCATCTTGGGCTTGTGCTCGCGCGCCAGACGCTCCATCTGTTCGTAGTCGATTTCTTCCTTGTCGTTCAAACCGTAGGACACGACGTTGAACCACTTGCCCGACATGTTCAGCGCCATGCCGTGCGTCAGGTGGCCGCCTTCGGCCAGCGACATGCCCATGATGGTGTCGCCGGGTTTGAGCATCGCGAAGAACACGCCCTGGTTGGCCTGCGAACCCGAGTTGGGTTGCACGTTGGCGGCTTCGGCGCCATAGATGTCTTTCAGGCGCTGGATCGCCAGCGCTTCCACCTTGTCCACGAATTCACAACCACCGTAATAACGACGGCCCGGATAGCCTTCCGCATACTTGTTGGTCAGCTGAGAACCCTGCGCTTCCATCACGGCCGGCGACGCATAGTTCTCGGAGGCGATTAGCTCGATATGCTCCTCCTGCCTATGGTTTTCCTGCTGGATGGCCGACCAGAGCTCGGGGTCGATATTGGCCACGGTGTGATCTTTTGCAAACATTAAAACTCCTTCGATCAGGGATCAGAGATATACGAATATACGAGGAATTGCTCTATCGATGAGGACAGGATAAGACGAGATGCAGCCTCAAACACGTTCTCCATCTTGGCTGCCCAGGCGCACGGCGATGACATCTCACGCTCCCCGATGGAACCCCATCCTGGCCAGTCAAGAAGACTTGGCGCGTCGCCAGTCGCGTGAGAAAAATGGTGTCCTATTGTAGGCAGGCGCCGGGTTTTCGGCAAGCAGGCATCCCTGCTGCCGGCTCTGGAAAGCCGATTTTCCTCATCGAAAGCGCCGCGAGCATGCGGCACCGCTGCCCGGCTATAAGGCTCAGCGCAGGAAGCATGCAATCAGGTAGACTTGCGCTGTTTTGTGCCTTCCCTATCCCATGTCTTATCCGCATCCGCTTCCCACCGACGAATGTTTTGCGCTGCTCGATGACAGCACCGCGCCGGCCGCTGCTCGCCGCTCGCGCCTGTACACGCGCTACGCCGGCAGGCTCAACTGCGAAACGCCGCAACAGATGGAGGCAATGCTGATACGCATGCAGGAAGCGCTCAAGCAGGGACAACACGCGGTCGCCCTTTTTCCCTATGAACTGGGCGCCGGCATGCAGGACATCGCAGAGAGAAGCGCTTCGACGCCGGCTGGGCAGATTCTGCTATTCGAACAATGCACGATGCTCAACACGGATCAGGTCGAAGCGTGGCTGGCAGATCAGGTCCATGCTTCCCGGCCTGCCGGCATCATGCAGGTGCGGGCAGGCATAGACGAAGCCGCGTTCATGCAGGCGATGGATCGCATCCATGACTATATAAAAGCCGGCGATACCTATCAGGTGAATTTCACCTACCGCCTGCATTTTTCCGCCTACGGCCCGGTCGCGGCCCTGTACCGCAAATTGCGCCGTCGCCAGCCGGTTCCTTATGGCGCGCTGATCTCGCTACCCGACGGCGGCGCCATCCTGTCCCTGTCGCCCGAGCTCTTCCTGCAGCATGAAGCCGGCCGGCTGACGGCACAGCCTATGAAAGGCACCGCAGCGGCAAGCGGCGATGCGCAACAGGATGCGGCATTGGCGAAGATGCTGGCAAACGACGAGAAAAACCGCGCGGAAAACGTGATGATCGTGGACCTGCTGCGCAACGATCTGGGACGCATCGCCGCACTCGGTTCAGTGCAAGTGCCTCGCCTGTTCGAAGTGACGCGCTTTGGCGGCGTGCTGCAGATGACTTCCACCATCACTGCGCAGCTGCGGGACGAGATCACGCTGCCCGAGCTGGTACGGGCGATCTACCCTTGCGGATCGATTACCGGCGCACCCAAGCGCCGCACCATGCAAATCATCCGCGAACTGGAAGCCGAAGCGCGCGGCATTTATACCGGCGCGATCGGCTGGTTCGATGCGCCGTCAGACTCCCGCGCCATCGGCGACTTCTGCCTGTCGGTGCCGATACGGACGCTGGAACTGCAGGCCGCCGACGAAAGCGGCGTGCGGCAAGGAGAAATGGGCGTGGGCGCCGGCATCGTGCATGACAGCGTAGCGGAACAGGAGTATGAAGAATGCCGGCTGAAAAGCCGCTTTCTGACTGAATTGCCGCACGATTTCGAGCTGTTCGAAACCATGCATGCCACCCGGGAAGACGGCATCCGCCACCTGGAGCTGCACTTGCGGCGCTTGCGCGCATCGGCGCAATTCTTCGGCTTTGCCTGGGATGAAGCCGGGATAAATGACGCGCTGCAGCAAGCCTGCAAAGCTCTTTCTTCCGGTTTGCCGCATCGCCTGAAACTGAGTCTTTCCCAGTCAAGCCAACCGACCGTGCAAAGCGCCCTGCTCGCGCCCTTGCCGGGGCCGGTACGCCTGCTGCGCGCTGACCTTCCCATGGACGAACACGATATTTTCCTGCGCCACAAAACGACGGTGCGCCAAGTCTACGATGCCGCGTGGCGCGCCGCCGAACAGCAAGGGGCTTTCGACGCATTGTTCTGCAATCGGCAGGGCGAGCTCACCGAAGGCGGACGCAGCACCGTTTTTGTCCGTATCTATGGACAATGGATCACGCCGCCGCTGGCGGCAGGCGTGCTGCCGGGCGTGATGCGCTCGGTGCTGCTGGATGATCCGGCATGGAATGCGAAAGAAGCCACGCTGCGCTGGGATGACTTGCGGCGCGCCGAACGCATCGTCGTCTGTAATGCGCTGCGCGGCGCAGTGGATGCCGAAATCGACTGGCAAACCCCGCCTTTACACGTTACCGTCTGAAACAGACTTTCAGGCAAATTGGCACTTTCCGTTACAATGCCTGGATTGGTAAATCACAAACAAGGAACAGCAATGATCGTACTGGTGACGGGCGCCAGTTCCGGTTTCGGCGCGGCTATCGCACGCAAATTCGCCAGCCATGGCCACAGGGTCATTGCGGCGGCACGCCGCAAGGAAAAACTGGACCAGCTGGCCGCCGAACTTGGCGCAGCAGTTTTGCCTTTGCAACTTGATGTCACCAGCCAGGCCTCCATCGACCAGGCCATTGCTTCCCTTCCCACCGAGTGGCGCGCTATCGATGTGCTGGTCAACAATGCCGGCCTCGCGCTGGGCATAGAACCGGCGGACAAGGCTTCGCTGCAGGACTGGGACACCATGATCGATACCAACTGCAAGGGCCTGGCGCGCATGACGCACAAGCTGCTGCCGGACATGGTGGCACGCCGCAGCGGCATCATCATCAATATCGGCTCGCCCGCCGGTTCCTATCCCTACCCTGGCGGCAACACCTATGGCGCCAGCAAGGCCTTTGTCGATCAATTCACGCTGAACCTGCGCGCCGATCTGGTCGGCACTGGCGTGCGCGCAACCGTGATTGCACCGGGCTTGAGCGGAGGCACCGAATTCTCCAATGTGCGGCTGAAGGACGATGAGGCGGCGGCCAAGGTCTACGAAGGCAAGGCTGCATTGAAACCGGAAGACATAGCCGAATCCGCCTACTGGGTGGCGATGCTGCCGGCACACGTGAATATCAACATCCTCGAAATGATGCCGACTTGCCAGGGCTTTGGTCCCATGGTGACCAAGCGCAGCGATGAGCCCGCACGGTAAGCATGGCTCCGGATCACGTCGTTCTCACACAAACCGCGGACTTCAGCTGGCCGGTGCGCGTCTATTATGAAGACACCGATGCCGGCGGCGTGGTGTTTTATGCAAACTACCTGAAGTTCTTCGAACGCGCCCGCACCGAATGGCTGCGCGCACTCGGTGTGCATCAGCATGATCTGCTTCAATCTCATGGCGTGGTATTTGTCGTCAAGAGCAGCAGCATTGACTATCATGCTCCTGCCAGGCTGGATGATGAATTGAGTATTACTGTCGCGGTGGAGAAACTGGGGCGCGCTTCGGTGCAATTCCTGCAGCAGACATGGCGCATGAACGGTGAAAAACGCTTGCTGACTTCGGCGCAGGTGAAAGTGGTTTGTGTGGAAGGAGCAAGCTTTCGTCCCAGCCCCATTCCCGACAATGTTTTAAATATTTTGCAAAGCCCTGCGGCACAAGCCTGAATGCTCGCAATGACTTGAATTCTTATGGTACTTTTCCTGTTCTGCAGGAAAGTTCCGGCAAGTTTGCCACTACAACAATTCCAGACTGACCAAAACCCGACATGACCGTCACCCAAGATCTTTCCATCCTCGCATTGATCAGCGAAGCTTCGTTACTGGTCCAGCTTGTCATGGCGCTGCTTGTGCTCGTTTCCATCATGAGCTGGAGCTATATCTTCCACAAGATGTTCGTGATCCGGCGGGCACGCCGCGAGACGGAAGAATTCGAGCGCACTTTCTGGTCCGGCACCAACATCAGCCTGCTGTATGACGATGCGCTGAGCAATCGCCGCCGCAATGTTGCCGATACCGGCGCGATGGAACGCATTTTTGAAGCCGGCATGAGCGAATACCTGAAAATCAAGGCCAGCTTCGTCAATCGTGAAATGGACACGACCGCCATGCTGGACGGTTCGCGCCGCGCCATGCGCGCTGCCTACCAGCGCGAAATGGATGCGCTGGAATCGCATCTGGCATTCCTGGCGTCGGTCGGTTCGGTCTCGCCGTATGTCGGCCTGTTCGGCACCGTGTGGGGCATCATGAATTCCTTCCGCGGCCTGGCCAATGTGGAACAGGCCACGCTTGCAGCAGTCGCGCCCGGCATCGCGGAAGCGCTGATCGCCACCGCGATCGGCCTGTTCGCCGCAATTCCGGCCGTGGTCGCCTATAACCGCTACTCGCACGACATTGATCGCCTGGCGATTCGCTTCGAGAGCTTTATCGAAGAGTTTTCCAACATCTTGCACAGGCAGGCACGCTGATGTCCAATTCCTCTCTGCGCGGCGGACGCACCCGCAAGTTCAAGTCGGAAATCAACGTCGTGCCTTATATCGACGTGATGCTGGTGCTGCTCGTCATCTTCATGGTGGTGGCGCCGATGGCGACACCGGGCGTCATCAATCTGCCAACGGCTGAAAAATCCAACCTGACGCCTACCGAGTACATACAGATTTCCCTGCAACCGGGCGAACGCGCGACGATAGGCATACAGAGCCCCAAGCGCAGCGGCGGCAAAGCGGAAACCGCGGCCAATACCAATGACTTGCTGGGCAAGCTGGCGGCGCTGCATGAAAAAAATCCCGACATGCCGGTCCTGATCGCCGCGGACAAGGATATCAAGTACGAAGAAGTCATACGCGCCATCTCGGAAGTAAAGAAAATCGGCATCCAGCGCGTAGGCCTGGCGACCAAAGGATAAGGGCGGAATCAGGTGAGGGATCAGATTCCTTATACCGTACCCAAGCAAGCGGGAGGCTGGAAAGCCTTCGCGCTGGCATTGCTGGTCCATGTCGGCTTGATCGTCATGCTGGTGGTGGGTATGCATTGGCGCATCGAGGCGCCCGCAGTCGTTCAGGCGGAGATCTGGGATTTCCAAACGCGCGAAGCAGCGCCTAAGCCGCAGCCCGCGCCTGAACCGGAGCCGGAACCCGAACCTGAACCACCCCCGCCGCCCAAACCGGTAGAGCCGCCCCCACCTCCGCCACCCGTGCAAACGCCGCCGGCGAAAGATCCGGACATCGTGCTGGCCGAGGAAAAGAAGCGCAAGGAAGAAGAGGAACGCAAGCGGCGCCTGGAAGAAGAACAGAAGCGCAAGCGCGAGGAAGAGAAGAAACTCAAGCTGGAAGAAGAGCGCAAGCTCGCCGAAGAAAAAAAGCGGCGCGAGGAAGAGCAGCGCAAACTGGCTGAAGAGAAGAAGCGCAAGGAAGACGAACAACGTAAACTCGCGGAAGAAAAGAAACGCAAGGAGGCAGAAGCGCGCAAACTTGCGGAAGCCAAGGCGCGCGAGGAAAAACTGGCGACCGAGCGGCGCAAGGCGGATCTTGATCGCATGATGGCGCAAGCCGGCACCGGCGGTACCGGCACCGCAGCGCAATCCCAGGGGGGACGCGCCGATGCGAACTATGTGGGTCGCCTCACCGCCATAATTAAAAGCAACACCACTTTTGCCGCACCACCCAACATAGTGGGCAATCCTGGAGTCGAGTATCGTGTTGATTTGCTGCCAGATGGTTCAGTGAAATCGATTCAGAAATTACAACCCAGTGGATTGAAAGATTTTGATGCTGCGGTCGAACGCGCGATAAAACGCTCAGAACCTTTCCCGCGGGATGACACGGGCAAGGTCCCGTCCAACTTTACTTTTATTCACAGGCCGAAAGACAACTAATAGGGCATGGGCATGAAACGAACTTCTTTTATTCGCTTTTTCACGACGATGCTGCTGGCATGGGCGACAGTTACCGCCCATGCGCAATTACGCTTCGAAATCACCGGCGTGGGCGCCAACCAGATCCCGGTTGCGATTGGCACCTTCAGCGGTGAAGCGGTCGCGCCGGAATCTCTCACCGGCATCATTCGCGACAATCTCACCCGCAGCGGCTACTTCCGCCTGATCGACGCAGGCGCACAGCTTTCGCCCGCTTCGCCCGTGAACTACGAAGAATGGAAATCGCGCGGCGCCGACGCCCTCGTGGTAGGCAGCGTGCAGCGCCTGGCCGACGGCCGGCTGGATGTGCGTTACAGCCTGTACGACACCGTCAAGATGACGCAAATCTCCAGCCTCGCACTCGCCGCTCCGCCCCAGCACACCCGCCTGCTCGCGCACAAGGTGTCGGATAATATTTTCGAGAAGCTGACCGGCGTGCCCGGCGCATTTGCCACCCGCATCGCCTACGTGACCCGCGTCGGCAGCGAATACCGCCTGGAAGTGTCGGATGCCGATGGCGCCAACAATCATGTTGCGTTGCGCTCGAAAGAACCCATCATTTCGCCGTCCTGGTCACCGGATGGAACACGCCTGGCCTATGTATCTTTCGAAAATCAGAAGCCGGTCGTGTATGTGCAGAACCTGTCCACGCGCAATCGCATCGTGGTCGCCAACTACAAGGGCAGCAACTCGGCGCCCGCCTGGTCGCCGGATGGCTCCAAGCTGGCAGTAGCCTTGTCACGCGACGGCCTCACGCAAATCTATACCGTCAATGCCGATGGCAGCGACGGATTGCAGCGCGCTGTACGGAGCATGGGCATAGACACCGAACCGCGTTTTGCGCCGGATGGAAAACACCTGTACTTCACCAGCGACCGCAGCGGTGGCCCGCAAATCTATCGCCTGAACCTGGCCACCGGCGATTCGCAACGCGTCACTTTCGGCAGCAACTACAACGTCAGCCCGCGCATCTCACCGGACGGCCGCATGCTTGCCTTCATTTCGCGCCGCGAAGGACGTTTCCAGCTTTTCGTGCAGGATCTGACCACCGGCCAGGAATTGAAACTGTCGGATAGCGGCGCCGATGAGTCGCCGAGCTTTGCACCGAATGGACGTTACCTGATGTACGCCATCGATGGCGGTCGCCGTACTTCGATGGCCGTCGTTTCCGTGGATGGCCGCATCCATTACCGCCTGAGCACACTCGAAGGCGCAATCAAGGAGCCCACCTGGGGCCCCTTCATGAAATAAGCAGCCTTAATATTAATAAGGAGAACACCATGCGCAAATCAAGTCGCCTGGCCATGATGATGGCAACTGTTGTGCTGTTTACCGCCTGCTCTTCCGTTCCACTGGATGAAAGAAAGTCAGCGCCTATCGAAGATCGTACCGGGCAGCGTGCCGGCAACGCCGGCGCCACCTCCTCCGCTATCGATCCGCGTGCCGTGACGACAGTCGACACCACGACTTCGCAAGGCACGATGGCAGAACAGCAGGGCTTGCTGGCAAAGCGCGTCATTCATTTCGACCTAGACAGCTATGTCGTCAAGGAAGAGTATCAGCCGGTGGTGGAGGCGCATGCCAACAACCTGCGCACCAATCGCAGCCGCCGCGTGATACTGCAAGGCCATACCGATGATCGCGGCAGCCGTGAATACAATCTCGCGCTGGGACAAAAGCGCGCCGAAGCGGTACGCAAATCCCTGTCGATGCTGGGCGTGGCAGACGATCAGATGGAAGCCATTTCCTTTGGCGAAGAAAAGCCAAGCGCACTGGGCAGCGATGATGCTGCATGGGCTGAAAATCGTCGCACCGAAATCATTTATTGATGACCATGAAAACATTGCTCTCTTCCGTGACAAGCGCTGCCGTTCTGGCGCTGGCGCTGGGCAGCACGCCGGCCTATGCCAGCATGTTCCCCGACAATGAAGCCCGCAAGGCCATCCTCGAATTGCGCACGCAAGTCGAAGACATGAACAAGCGTCTCACTGCGCTTGCCAGCGACAAGACCGACAAAGGTACCGCGCTGAACCTGTCGAACGAGAATGAACAACTGCGCCAGGAAGTAGCGAAACTGCGCGGTCAGATTGAAGTGCTGACCAACGATCTGGCTACCGAGCAGCGCCGCAACAAGGACTTCTATACCGATCTGGACAACCGCCTGCGCAAGATGGAACCGCAGCGCATGAACGTGGATGGCAAGGAGTTCGAGATTTCGTCGGACGAGCAGAAGAGTTACGATGCCGCGCTCGCGCTGTTCAAGGCAGCCGACTACAAGGGAGCAGGCAGCGCCTTCACCCAGTTCCTGCAACGCCATCCCTCATCGGGATATGCCGCTTCGGCGCATTACTGGCAGGGCAATGCGTATTACGTACTGGGCGATTTTCGCGGTGCGCTCAAAGCGCATGAGACCGTGATCAAGGATTATCCGGACAACCCCAAGGTGCCGGAAGCCATGCTGAGCATCGCCAGCTCTTATACCGAGCTGAAAGATAATGCAGCCGCGCGCAAAACACTGGAGACGCTGGTGGCACGCCATCCCAATACCGAAGCCGCAGATACCGCCAAACGCAGACTGGCATCCATGCCTGCAGCGCAAGCTGCTGCCAAGGCACCGGCCAAACGTTGATCCGACCCTCCATCAATATTGCGAGCTCTAAAATCTTGCAAATAAAATGAAAGAGATGTTTGACAGGATGGGTAAGTACTCTCTATAATTGCGGTCTTTCGGGTCGTTAGCTCAGCCGGTAGAGCAGCGGACTTTTAATCCG
>JAFAGG010000028.1 GCA_023422955.1 Pseudomonadota bacterium
ACGGCGAGACGGTCATCCTCGGCACCGACACCAAGCTCACCAGCCTGGGTCAGGGCGACATCACCTTCAACGGGCCGGTGCGCGCCAAGGATGACGGCGTGCAGTCGCTGACGGTCGATACTTCCGGCGACATCGTGTTCAACGGTGCAGTCGGCGACAACAACCAGCGCCTGGCCAGCTTCGATGCCGGCGACAGCATCGACGGCATGGTGAAGATCAACGGCGGCGGCATTACCACTACCGGCACCCAGGTATACCGCCAGCAGGTCGAACTTGGCAATAACGCGATCCTGACCGGCACCACCGGCACCTTCAATGTCGGCATCGATGGCAAGGGCAACGACCTGACCTTGCGCTTCTCCGGCCCGACCGAGCTGGAAGGCGCGAAGTTCACCGGCGTGCAAAACCTGGCCAGCGAGGGCGCCGGCGTCACCAACGTGACCGGCACCATCGCCACCAGCGGCACGCAGACCTACACCAGCGACGTGGTGCTCGGTTCCGATGTCGTGCTGCAAAGCACCGGCATTGGTGCGGCCGGCAATATCACGCTGGGTAAAGCAGATGGCGCCCATGCCTTGCGTATCGAAACCGCGGGTACAACCGCCTTGGCAGACACGGTCGGCGGCACGACGGCGCTGACCAGCCTGACCACCGACGGCCCCGGCGTTACAGCCATCGGCGCCAATGTGCGCACCAGCGGCGCACAGACCTACGGCGACACCGTGCAGATGACGGCCAACGCCTCGCTCACCAGCACCGGAGGCGGCAACATCGTCTTCGAAGGCGAGGTTGAGGGTCCGCACGGCCTGACGGTCAACACCACGGGCACGACCCGTTTCGACGGCAACGCCGGCGGCGCCACCGCGCTGGCCAGCCTGACCACGGATGCCGGCGGCAGCGTGGAAATCAATGGCGGCAGTGTGACTACCATAGGTGCACAAACCTATGGCGATGCCGTGAAGTTGGGTGCAGATACCACGCTGGCCAGTATCGATGGGGGCAACATCACCTTTGCCGGTACGCTCGGCGGTGCGCATGCGCTGTCGGTCAACACGGACGGCACGACCCGCTTTGGTGGCGAAGTCGGCGGCACGACGGCCCTGGCCAGCCTGATCACCGATGGTCCCGGCGCAACCGTGATCAGCGGCGGCAAGGTAACCACGACCGGCGCGCAAACCTATGGCGATGCCGTTACGCTGGCAACTAACACCGTGCTGACCAGCGAAGATGATGCGGATATCGTCTTCAGCGATACGGTTGACGGTGGCGGTGCGCTGACGGTCAACACCGGCGGCACGACCCGTTTCGACGGCGAAGTCGGCGGCGCCACCGCGCTGGCCAGCCTGACCACCGATGCCGATGGCAGCGTGGAAGTTTATGGCGGCAGGGTGCGCACAGTCGGCGCGCAGAACTACGGCGACGCCGTAACACTGGGTGCGGATGCGAGTTTTGAAACCACCGGCAACGGCAACATCAGCTTTGCCGGCACCGTGGATGGCGCGCATAACATGACGGTCGATACCGGCGGCACCGCGCGCTTCAACCAAGTCGTAGGCGGCACGACGGAACTGGTTAGCCTCACCACCCGCGGCGCCGGCAGCGTGGCGCTCAACGGCGGTAGCGTGAATACCAGCGGCGACCAGACTTACGGCAATGCCGTGACGCTGGAAGCGAATACGGTGCTGGCAAGCAGCGGCAACGGCGACATCACCTTCTACCGCACGCTGGACGGCGCGCATGCGCTGACGGTTGAAACCGATGGCGACACGGTCTTCAACGGTGCGGTGGGCGGCAGGACCGCACTGGCCAGCATCAGCACCGATGCCGGCGGCAATGCCGTGATCAATGGCGGATCGGTGCGCACCACGGGTGCACAGACCTTCAATGATGGCGTGGTGGTGGGTGCAAATGCGGTGTTCTCTTCCAAGGGTCCGATCACCTTTGCCGACACGCTGGACGGTCCGTGGAATGTCACGGTACAGACGCCGGGCGTGACCACCTTCGGCGGCGCCATCGGCAGCATCGCGCCGGTCGCCAACCTGAATGTCGGTGCGGGCAGAGGCACGATCGACATCCTGGGGCCGTCTATCACGCTCAGCGGTTCCCTGACCTTCGAGGACGCGGTATACGTGAAGGCGCCCACGACGGTGAATGTTGGCGGCGATGCCTTGTTCTACGGTGATGCCAGGGAGGGCAAGGCACTGCTGGACGTGACTGCGGGCGGACGCATACAGTTCGGCCGT
The DNA here is from genome assembly GCA_023422955.1 of Pseudomonadota bacterium. Lineage (GTDB taxonomy): Bacteria > Pseudomonadota > Gammaproteobacteria > Burkholderiales > Burkholderiaceae_D > JAEZLB01. The sequence goes on from JAFAGG010000028.1 coordinate 2,244, forward strand.
CCCATCGACAATCTGAAAACCTATCTGCCAGCATTGTTCACGGAGCGCAATGCAGGTCAGCCGGCAAACAGGCACATGGCGGATAACACGACTGGCCGCCCGCTGTCGTTCGGCAGGCTGGAACTGGTGAACGTGAACGTCGGCGGCGCAAGCACGAGCAACGCGGGTGGCATGCAGGTCGATGAAGGCGTGGTGGATCGCACGGTTGGTCGTATCGCCGCCGGCAATCACGCCAATCGGGCGGGTGCCCAGACCTATGTGGTAACTGTCAATGGCGGAGTTCGCCCGCCAGCTGCCGGGGAAGTTCAGGAGGAGAAGGGAGCCGATCAGGCCAGCTGATTGGCAATAGGGAAGACCATAGACGGCAAGGTCAGGCTGCATGCGCTTTATGTAAATGCAGCCTGATCAAGGCCGCGTCATCGCCGCAATCCTGAAAAAGCCTGAATGTCCTGAGTAGGCTTGCAAAAAGGGATTTGCCAGCAAGCTGCCGCACCGCAAATGCGGCAGCGTTTTACCTGGAGCAGAACTCCCGGCGCAAAATACGGTTTAATAACAGTTCTGAGTCTTTTGCGATCCCAGCTTCCTGCCATGCAAAAAAAACGTATCGCCCTGATTGCCCACGATCACAAAAAAGATGACATGGTCGAGCTTGCTGTCGACTATGCCGACTTGTTGCGGCAATGCCTGCTTGTGGCCACCGGCACCACCGGGCGGCGCCTGCATGACGAAGTCGGACTGATGGTTGAACGCAAGCTGTCGGGGCCGGTGGGCGGGGATTTGCAGATCGGTGCCGAGTTGGCTGAAGGCAAGATCGATTGCGTGATCTTCCTGCGCGACCCCATGACGCCGCAGCCGCACGAGCCGGATATCAATGCGCTGGTGCGCGCCTGCGATGTGCACGACATTCCCTGTGCCACCAATAGCGCCACCGCACGCCTGCTGCTGGAGCAACTGGTGCCGCATCACTCCCGTTCGCACAAATAGCAGACGCCGCATCGCGCGCCCGAATAACTGAGACCGCGTTGTTGGGTGGGCCGGTTGCGGGAGCGACAGCATGCGAATCGGCCGACATGGCTTGATAGGGTAAGAAGGCCGATGCGCCGAGTTTGCCGGCAGCCTGTCTGATATCACTGATCAATGATTATTGATCAGTGCAGTCCCTGGGTACTTTTCAGTTTCTGCGCCAGCGTCGCTTCTACATCTTCATGCGCTTCGCGTATGTCTTCCGGCGTCGCGCCTTGCCACTTGGCGAGTATTGCTGCCAGTTCGTCGCGTACTTGCTGTTCGCTGACGTCTTCGCCATGAATTTTCATCAGCAGGCGGGCAATCGCGATTTCCATTTTCAGGCGTATTTGCTTGCTTTCTTGCGGATCGTCCAGGCCACGCAATTCCACCAGTGCGGCACCCGCCTTGTCGTTCTGATCATCCATCTCGGTCTCCGGAGAAAATCCGCCAGTATGCCAGCCATACTTGCCGCGGGGAATGCCGGGCCCCTCGTTCCAAATTACAAAGTGTCATGTACAAATTAATTTATATTCGTTTGAGTTATTAAGCGCCTGGGCCAACATGTGCACACCGGATTCACACCTCTTACCAAAAAGAAAAGGAATCATCATGTCCACCCGCCGCAATTTCTTCAAAAACCTGGCCGCGCTGACCATTGCGCTGACCGCGCAAACTGGTATTGCTCAACCTTCATCTGTCACGCTACTGAACGTTTCCTACGATCCGACGCGCGAGCTCTATGTTGAATATAACAAGGCGTTTGCCCAATACTGGAAAGCCAAGACCGGACAGGAAGTGAGCATCAAGCAGTCGCACGGCGGCTCCGGCAAACAGGCCCGTTCCATTGTGGATGGCTTGGATGCGGATGTCGCGACCCTGGCGCTGGCCGCAGATACCGAAGCCCTGCACAAAAATGGCAACTGGATCACGAAAGATTGGCAAAAGCGCCTGCCGCACAACTCGTCGCCTTATACCTCCACTATCGTGCTGGTAGTACGACAAGGCAATCCCAAGGGCATCAAGGATTGGGACGATTTGATCAAGCCGGGGATTTCAGTGATTACGCCGAATCCGAAAACTTCGGGCGGTGCGCGCTGGAATTACCTGGCCGCGTGGGAATACGCAAAGCGCAAGTTTGGCAGCGATGCCAAGGCCAAGGAATTCGTCGCCGCGCTGTACCGGAATGTGCCCGTGCTGGATACCGGCGCGCGCGGTTCATCGACGACTTTTGCCCATCGCAATATGGGCGACGTGTTCATTTCCTGGGAAAACGAAGCCTATTTGCTGGAGAAGGAATTGGGGACCAAGTTCGACGTCATCTATCCTTCGCTCAGCATCCTGGCCGAGCCGGCGGTAACGGTGGTCGACCGCACGGTGGACAAGAAAGGCACCCGCGCCGTGGCGCAAGCCTATCTTGAATACCTGTATTCCGAAGAAGGCCAGGATATCGCAGGCAAGCACTATTACCGCCCGGTGTCGGCCAAGGCCAAGGCGAAATATGCCGCCCAGTTCCCCGCCGTGAATCTCTTCACAATCGATGAAGCGTTCGGCGGATGGGAAAAAGCCAGCCGCGAGCATTTCGCCGATGGCGGTAGTTTCGATCAGATTTATACCCGTCGCTAAGACGTCTTCACCTCCCGGACTCAGCTTGCTGGCAGCGAAGCTCGCCTGCGGCAGGCTGGATCGGGTGGGCAGACCGGATAGCAAGAGGTAGGACAGACTGCCGGCTTCGTGCCGGCAGTGTGCTTCAGGAAGCTGTTTCCCGAGTGCATATGCCCAGCGCTAATAAGCATCTTCCAATAAAAACGTTTGATTTTCAGAATATCAAGGCGATAATTCGCCCACTTTTTATATAACGGAGTTTTGTCATGAAGACCCCCTGGCGCATTTCTCTGGCAACCATCCTGCTGGCTGTCAGCACCGCGGCCGCGGCTCAGGCCAATCTGCTGAACGTTTCCTATGACGTCGCACGCGAGTTTTACAAGGATTACAACACCGCCTTCGTCGCGCACTATAAGAAAACCACCGGCAAGGACATCAAGGTCGACCAGTCGCATGCCGGCTCCAGCGCGCAGTCGCGCGCCGTAGCGGATGGCCTGGATGGCGACGTCGTAACCATGAACACCACCACCGACATTGACTTCCTCGCTTCGCGTGGCGTCGTGGCAAAAGACTGGGCCAAGCAGTTTCCGCATAACGCGGCACCCACGGTGTCCACCATGCTGTTCCTGGTTCGCAATGGCAATCCCAAGGGCATCAAGGACTGGGAAGATCTGATCCGCTCTGACGTGAAAGTGATCGTGGTGAACCCCAAGACCGGCGGCAATGGCCGTTATGCCTACTTGGCAGCCTGGGGCTACATCAAGAAGAAGGGCGGCACCGATGCACAGGCTGAAGAATTCGTGAGCAAGCTGTACAAGAACGTGCCGGTGCTGGCACGCGGCGGTCGCGATGCCACCGGTATTTTCCTGCAACGTAATATCGGCGACGTGCTGGTGACCTTCGAATCGGAAGTGGTGTCGGTCGAGCGCGAATTCGGCAAGGGCAAGGTTGATGCCGTTCATCCTTCCATCAGCATCATCGCTGAAAACCCGGTTGCCATCGTCGAGCGCACGGTCAACAAGAAGGGCACCGCTGCCGAAGCTAAGGCTTACCTGGATTTCCTGTATTCGGAAGAAGGCCAGGAAATCGCGGCCAAGCACAATATCCGTCCGCGTTCCGAGGCTGTGCTGAAAAAATATGCACAAAATCTGAAGCCGATCCAGTTGTTCCCGGTATCCGAATTTTTCGGCTCGCTGGCTGAAGCACAGAAAGTGCACTTCAATGACGGCGGTCTGTTCGACAAGCTCTACACCACCGGCAAATAATAATGCATCCTGGTTCCACGGCGACTGCGGGGGGCGTCGCCCCCCGCAAGTCGCAACCCGCTCGACGACAAGGTAATAAAAAAGTACTGCCCGGCTTTAATCTGACGCTGGGCTATACCGTTTTTTATCTGAGTTTGATCGTCCTCATCCCGCTCTCGGCACTGATATTCAGAACCTTTTCCATGACCTGGGAACAGTTCTGGGATGCCGCGACCGGACCGCGCGTGATGGCATCCTATCGCCTCACCTTCGGCGCTTCCTTCTTCGCCGCCTCGGTCAATGCCGTATTCGGCTTGTTGATCGCGTGGGTGCTGGTGCGCTATAAATTCCCCGGCAAGAAAATCATCGATGCGCTGGTGGATTTGCCCTTCGCCTTGCCCACCGCTGTCGCCGGTATTGCACTGACGGCAATCCTGGCCGGCAATGGCTGGATCGGTCAGTACCTGGAGCCGCTGGGCATACAGCTGGCGTTCAAACCGGCCGGTATCGTGATTGCGCTGATTTTCATCGGTCTGCCTTTCGTGGTGCGTACCGTGCAACCGGTGCTGGAAGACGCGGAAAAGGAACTGGAAGAAGCCGCGATGTCGCTGGGCGCGACCCGCTGGCAGACCTTCACCAAGGTCATCCTGCCCTCGATTCTCCCCGCGCTGATGACCGGCTTTGCGATGGCCTTTGCACGCGCCATCGGTGAATACGGCTCGGTGGTCTTCATCGCCGGCAACGTGCCGATGGAGTCCGAGATCGTGCCGCTGATCATCATCGGCAAGCTGGAGCAATACGACTATGCGGGCGCCACCGCCGTGGCCACCGTGATGCTGATCGCGTCCTTCGTCATGCTGCTGGCCATCAATGGCCTGCAAGCCTGGCAACGACGTAACATGGGAGCGGGAGCATGAACAGAACTTCTTCCGTCTCGGTGCGCCAGGGCACGACTGAAACCGCCTGGGTGCGTTACCTGCTGACGGCGATTGCGGTCGCCTTCATGCTGCTGTTTCTGATCCTGCCGCTGGCTGCTGTTTTCACCGAAGCACTGCGCAATGGCTGGGGCGCCTATCTGGAAGCCCTGCGCGACCCCGATGCCTGGTCGGCTATACGCCTGACCTTGCTGACCGCAGCGATTGCGGTGCCGGTGAACCTGGTATTCGGCGTCGCCGCCGCCTGGGCGATTGCCAAGTACGAGTTCAGGGGCAAGTCCATCCTCACCACGCTGGTCGATCTGCCGTTCTCGGTGTCGCCAGTGGTGGCCGGCCTGATCTACATGCTGGTATTCGGCGCGCAGGGCTGGCTGGGGCCGTGGCTGGCAGAACATGACATCAAGATCGTGTTCGCAGTGCCAGGCATCGTGCTGGCCACGGTATTCATCACCTTCCCCTTCATTGCGCGCGAACTGATTCCGCTGATGGAAGCGCAGGGCAACGAGGAAGAACAGGCCGCGATTGTGCTGGGTGCGACCGGCTGGCAGACCTTCTGGCATGTGACGCTGCCCAACATCAAGTGGGGCCTGATCTATGGCGTGATCCTGTGTAATGCAAGGGCGATGGGCGAGTTCGGCGCGGTATCGGTGGTGTCCGGTTACATCCGCGGCCAGACCACGACCATGCCGCTGTACGTGGAAATTCTCTACAACGAATACCAGGCGGTAGCCGCTTTTGCGGTGGCCTCGCTGCTGGCGCTGCTGGCGCTGGTGACGCTGGTGATCAAGACCTGGGCGGAATGGCGTCATGAGCGTGAAATGCGCGCGATCGCCGAGTTGCCGCCGGAAAGACCGCAAACGCCTGCGGCGACATCTGTAATGAAAGAAGCGACATGAGTATCGAAATTCGCAATGTGGATAAGCACTTCGGCAGTTTTCACGCGCTGAAGGACGTCAACCTGCACATAGACTCCGGCGAACTGCTGGCCTTGCTGGGTCCGTCCGGCTGCGGCAAGACCACGCTCTTGCGCATCATCGCGGGGCTGGAGACTGCAGATCAGGGCAGCATCCTGTTTTCCGGCGAAGATGCGACCGACCTGCATGTGCGCGAACGCCAGGTCGGCTTCGTGTTCCAGCATTACGCGCTGTTTCGCCACATGACGGTGTTCGAGAACGTGGCCTTCGGTTTGCGCGTGCGTCCGCGTGCCACGCGTCCGTCGGATGAGCAGATCAAGAAAAAAGTGCACGACCTGCTGAGCCTGGTGCAGCTGGACTGGCTGGCCGATCGCTATCCGGCACAGCTGTCGGGCGGCCAGCGCCAGCGTATCGCACTGGCGCGCGCGCTGGCGGTGGAGCCTAAAGTCTTGCTGCTGGACGAGCCTTTCGGCGCGCTGGATGCGAAGGTGCGTAAAGAGCTGCGCCGCTGGCTGCGCCGCCTGCATGATGAACTGCATGTGACCAGTATCTTCGTCACCCATGATCAGGAAGAAGCGCTGGAAGTGGCGGACCGCGTGGTGCTGATGAATACAGGCCATATCGAACAAGTCGGCACGCCGCAGCAGGTATGGGACCATCCCGCCAGCCCCTTCGTGTACGGCTTCCTGGGCGACGTGAACCTGTTCCACGGCCGCGCCCACGAAGGCCTGGTGCACCTGGAAGGCATCGCCATCGATTCGCCGGAACACCAGGAAGCGCAGAATGCCAAGGCTTTTGCCTATGTGCGTCCGCACGACCTGGAAGTGTCGCGTTATGAAGCTGGCGCAACCGGTATCGTCGCCAATCTGGAACGTGCGATTGTCGTCGGCCCGATCGCCCGCCTGGAATTGCTGCCGGTCGATCCGCAACAACCCAGCGGCCACGATCCGCTGATCGAAGCGCAGATTCCTGCCGAGCAATTCCGCGCGCTGGGCATCAAGGAAGGCGAACAGGTCGTGGTATCGCCGCGCAAGGCCAGGGTGTTTTTGCATCCGACCACTTAACGGTTCGTGTTTCCACGAAAAAGCAGCTCTTGAAAAGGAGCTGCTTTTTTTGTGCCGGCGATCCGGTCGCCGGACATCTGCTCTAGCCTGATGCTGGCTGTCTCGCAGAAAGAGCTGCGCGAACCGCGATCGAATCATTCATAATCATCCCGCACAATGCACCGTTTGGTGCGGTTTCGGATGTCTGGTCGGGATTGAAACGAGGAAAGAAGGAATGTTGAAAAAGATGCGCACCGGCGCGTTGCTAGTCTTAGGCATGTTCATTTCACAGGTAACGGTCGTCCATGCCAATGATGCCTATCCGACCAAGCCCATCCGGATGGTGGTGCCGTATGCGGCCGGCGGTGATACCGATCTGATCGCGCGTAAATTGGGCCAGGTGATAACGGCGTCGATGCGCCAGCAGATCATTATCGATAACCGCCCGGGTGCAAACGGCATCATCGGTACAGAGCTGGTCGCCAAGGCACCAAGCGATGGCTATACCTTGCTGATGGGCGCGGCGTCGACCCATGTGATCAATCCCTTTCTTTACCCCTCGCTTCGATATGATCCGATCAAGGATTTTATGCCGGTTTCCGGCGTGACCAATATTCCGATGTTCCTGGTGGTTCATCCCTCGTTGCCAGTGAAATCGGTTCAAGATTTGATCGCGCTCGCCAAGTCCAAACCCGGGCATCTGAATTACGCTTCGGCCGGAAACGGTAGTCCCCAGCATCTTTCCGGTGAAATGTTGAGGATGGCAGCCGGTATCGACATCAACCATATCCCGTACAAAGGAGGCGGCCCTGCCACTATTGATGTCGTAGCGGGACAGGTGGAAATGATGTTCGCTTTCACGGCAACTGCGTTGCCGTATATGAGAACCGGTCACCTACGTGCTTTGGCCGCCACCACCCGGGAACCGCTTGCGTTGGCCCCCCAGGTTCCTTCGGTGCATCAGGTCGGTTTGCCGCAACTGGAGCTCAGTTCATGGATGGGCGTATTCGCACCAGCAGGGACGCCACCGGCGATCGTCAAGCAATTGAATGCAGAGATTACGAAAGCGATGAGCAGTCCCGAGATGAAGGATGCGCTGACCAAGGTAGGCGGCGTACTGATCGCTGGTACGCCCCAGGATTTTGCTACCTTCATTCACAGTGAAACGGACAAATGGGGCAAGTTGGTGAAAGACTCAGGCGCAAAAATAGACTGATAGCTGCCGGGTCTGCCGTCTACGCTTGGCTAGGCGGTACGTTCGCATTGCAACCGGTCTGTCACGGTAAGGATGAAAAATGTGGGGCGAGCTGCAGGTTGAAGACGCGCCATCCTGCCCCATCACGATGGGCTGAATACAGCACCTCAAACTTATCTCATGGCTTGAAGGTGGCCGCTTCGTCAAAAAATGTATCTCGGTAAAGAATCTGTTGCCCAAGCAATCACAGCTTGGCTTCTTCGCCGCCATCGAGGTTCCTAGGCATTAAATTTTCCAACGGATTTTCCCACGATTACTTCCTGTCGCTAAGGTGGACGAGACAAGGAGAGTGCTTCCGCTCCCATCTTGTAGTTGCGCATCGGGGCAGCAACACCGCCTTTCCATCCTGTCGTTCTGTAGTTATCGAAATAAAGCAAAGTAGCCCTTGCCGGGTCTCTGGGGCATGAGTGGTAGCCGACCGGAAATACTGAGTCAGGCAGGGGGCGCGTTGGCTCTCGGATAACCGGATCGTCCTTATCCCCTACAATAGCCGCTTGGTGGCGCGCCTGAGCAGCCACCGCCTCCCTGATAAGGTTTCATGGTGAACACTGTCATTTCCATCCAAGGCTTGAACAAAACATACGCTTCCGGCTTCCAGGCATTAAAGCGCATCGATCTCGACATCCGTCGCGGAGAAATCTTTGCGCTGCTGGGCCCCAACGGCGCCGGCAAGACCACGCTGATTTCCATCATCTGCGGCATCGTTACGCCCAGCGCGGGCACGGTACTGGCCGACGGCCATGACATCGTGCGCGATTACCGGGCCGCGCGCGCCAAGATCGGGCTGGTGCCGCAGGAATTGTTTACCGAAGCGTTCGAAAGCGTATGGAGCACCGTGAAGTTTTCGCGCGGTCTGTTCGGCAAGCCGCCCAATGATGCGCATCTGGAAAAGGTGCTGAAGGATCTGTCGCTGTGGGACAAGCGCAATTCTAAGATCATGGCGCTGTCCGGCGGCATGAAGCGGCGGGTGATGATTGCCAAGGCACTGAGCCATGAACCGGACATCCTGTTTCTCGACGAGCCGACCGCCGGCGTCGACGTGGAACTGCGGCGCGGCATGTGGGACATGGTGCGCCGTTTGCGCGCAAGCGGCGTGACCGTCATCCTGACCACGCACTACATCGAGGAAGCCGAGGAAATGGCGGATCGCATCGGCGTGATCAACCACGGCGAGATCCTGCTGGTGGAAGACAAGACGGCGCTGATGAAAAAATTGGGCAAGAAGCAGTTGACGCTGCACCTGCCGCAGGCGCTGGCCGATATTCCGCCGGTCTTGAAAGACTTGCCGCTGGAACTGTCGGCAGACGGCAGCCAGCTCACCTATACCTTCGATGCACAATCGGAGGATGCCGGCATACCGGCTTTGCTGCAGCGTCTCAGTGAAGCAGGCATTCAATTCAAAGATTTGCAAACGCGTGAAAGCTCGCTGGAAGATATTTTCGTGAGCCTGGTGCATAGCGGAGAGAAACAAAGCGGAGGAAAGCAGATCGGAGGAAAACAGGCATGAACTTTCATGGCGTGAAAGCAATTTACGGTTTCGAAATGGCGCGCTGGTGGCGCACGCTGGCGCAGAGCATCGCGTCGCCGGTGATTTCCACCTCGCTGTATTTCATCGTGTTCGGTGCGGCGATCGGCTCGCGCATGCAGGAAATCGACGGCGTCAGCTACGGCGCCTACATCGTGCCGGGCCTGATCATGCTGTCGGTGCTGACCGAGAGCATTTCCAATGCCTCGTTCGGCATCTACATGCCGAAGTGGGCCGGCACGATTTACGAAGTGCTGTCGGCGCCGGTGTCGCCGCTGGAAATCGTGGTCGGCTACGTGGGCGCGGCGGCGACCAAGTCCTTTTTGCTGGGACTGATCATTCTTGCCACGGCACGACTGTTTGTCGATTACACCATCCTGCATCCGTTCTGGATGCTGGGCTTCCTGATTCTGACCTCGCTGACCTTCAGCCTGTTCGGATTCGTGATCGGCATCTGGGCCGACGGCTGGGAAAAGCTGCAGATCGTGCCCATCATGATCGTCACGCCGCTGGCTTTCCTCGGCGGCAGCTTCTATTCGATCAACATGCTGCCGGAGTTCTGGCGTCAGGTGACGCTGTTCAATCCGGTGGTGTATCTGGTCAGCGGTTTTCGCTGGGCGTTTTACGGCGTGTCCGATGTGAACGTGGAAGTCAGTCTGGCCATGACGCTGTTTTTCATGCTGCTGTGCCTGGGCGCGGTGTGGTGGATATTCCGCAGCGGTTACCGGCTGAAAAAATAACATTCTCTTGTGCAAGTGCAGCATGCGGCGAACGCCCTGCGGTTAGCATGAGCCGTTAAACCGCTGCCTTATCCCGGTCCTTACCGTAATGCCTGGCCGGACCCGACGGACCAGATATAAGGAGGAAACATGCGCGTTGCCGTCTTCAGCACCCAGAACTACGACCGCTTATTTCTCGATGCCGCGAATCAGGGCCGGCATGAGCTGACCTACCATGAAGTCCGGCTGAGTCCCACGACAGCGCCCCTGGCGGCGGGCTATGAGGCGGTATGCGCCTTCGTCAACGACCAGTTGTCGGAAGAAACGCTGACCCTGCTGCAGCAAGGCGGCACCCGCCTGGTCGCGCTACGCTCGGCCGGTTTCAATCACGTGGACTTGCCGGCGGCCGACCGGTTGGGATTGACGGTAGCGCGAGTGCCGGCCTATTCGCCCAATGCGGTGGCCGAACATGCAGTCGCCCTGGTGATGAGCCTGAACCGGCGCACCTTCCGCGCCTACAACCGCGTGCGCGAAGGGAATTTCTCGCTGGAGGGGCTGATCGGTTTCGATTTGTTCGGCAAGACCGTGGGCGTGATCGGCACCGGCAAGATAGGACTGAATTTTGCGCGCATCCTGCACGGCTTCGGTTGCCGCATCCTTGCAGCCGATCCGTATCCGGACAAGGATGCGCCCGATTATGTGTCCTATGTATCGCCCGCCGAGCTGTATGCGCAATCCGACATCATTTCCCTGCATTGCCCGCTGACGCCGCAAACGCATCATCTGATCAACGATGACGCGATCGCGCAGATGAAGCCGGGAGTCACGCTGATCAATACCTCGCGCGGCGCGGTGATCGATACGCGCGCGCTGATACGCGGACTCAAGTCGGGCAAGATAGGCTTGCTGGGACTGGATGTGTACGAGGAAGAAGAAAACCTGTTCTTCCGCAATCTGTCGGATCGCATCATCGACGACGACCTGTTCATGCGGCTCACCACTTTCCCCAATGTCCTGATCACCGGTCACCAGGGTTTCTTCACCCAGGAAGCGCTGGGCAATATCGCGCAGACCACGCTGGATAACATCAGCGCTTTTGAAAACGGGCAGGGCACGCTGCACCGGGTCACGGCCGGCAAGGTGGTCTGACGCATGCTGGCGGCGCTGCCGATTGCCGTCATCCTGCTGCTGATGATGGGGCTGCGCTGGTCGGCGGCACGCGCCGGCAGCGTTGGCCTGGCGGTGGCGCTGCTGCTGGCGTGGACGGAGTATGGACTGGGAACGCAGCGCATGCCCGAACTCGGCGCAGCCGGTGCTGCAGGTGGCGCGATGGCCGAAGCGCTGTTTCTCGCGGCCACCATACTGTGGATCATTTTCCCCGCACTGTGCATTCATGAGCTGCAGATGAAGAAGGGCGGCATGGACATCCTCAAGCAGGCGATGGAGCGGGTCGCCGGTGATGCCCGCATCCTGGCGCTGCTGGTGGCCTGGTTTTTCGTATTATTCGTCGAAGGCGCCGCCGGTTTCGGCACGCCGATGGCGCTGGCGGCGCCCTTCCTGGTCGGCGCCGGATTTTCCCGTGTCGCGGCGGTCAGCATGGCCCTGGTCGGTCACGCGGTAGGCGTGGCGTTCGGAGCGGTGGGCACACCCATCATTCCTCAAGTAGCGGCTTCTTCGCTGGGCGCGCAGGAGCTGGCGGCGGCCAATGCGAATTACCATGTGCTGCTCAGCTGGACCTTGCCGCTGGTGGTGATGTGGCTGGCATCCCGCGCCATGCCTGGCGGTCCCGGCAAACCGTTGTGGGGATGGGCTGCGCTGGCGGCCATCTGTTTTTTTCTGCCGTATTACCTGCTGGCGCGCTTCGTCGGCCCCGAACTGCCGACACTGGCCGGCGCCTTGCTGGGAGCCCTGCTGTTCATTGCCGCGTTGCGATGGATGCGCAAACCGGAAATGTCGCCGCATGCCGTGGCACCCGGGTCGGCTGTGCTGCTGCGCGCGGCCTCGCCTTACCTGGTATTGATAGCGCTGGTAGTGCTGACGCGCCTGGTGCCGCCGGTGCAGGATGCCTTGCGTGCGGTTTCGCTCTCGTGGAGTTACGCGTCATTCAGCGGCAGCATGCAGGTGCTTTATCATCCGGGTACTCTGCTGATGCTGAGTTTTCTTTTGGGCGCCTGCTTGCAGCAAGCCTCATTCAGGGAAATCCTGCACGCCGCAGCCAGCGTGTGCCGCAAGCTGTTTCCGGTGCTGCTGGCGCTGATCGCGATGCTGGGCCTGTCGCGCATCATGGTGCATGCGGGCATGATCGATGCGCTGGCCCTGGCGGCAGCTGAAGCAGCCGGCCGGAGCTGGCCGCTGTTCGCGCCGCTCATCGGCATCCTGGGGTCCTTCGTGACCGGATCGGCAACCGCGTCCAATATCCTGTTCGGCGGCTTCCAGGTGGCAACTGCGCAGCAACTGGGTTTCTCGGTGCTGGGCATGATGGCAAGCCAGGGATATGGCGCGACTATCGGCAATATCGTATCGCCTCACAATATCGTCGCCGCCAGCGCCACCGTGCAACTGGTGGGACGCGAGGGCGAGGTATTGCGCCAGACCGCAGGGATTGCCTTGGCCTATGCCGTGCTGGGCGGCCTGCTGGCGTGGCTGGTATTTGCGTAAGGTACGGCAGCGCGATTGCTGCCTTCGCTGCTGCGGCCGAGTTCTGGTAAGTTAAGGCGCTGCGATTCACCCGAAATTGATACAAGGAGATCCTTTCATGCCCGTTTCTTTTCGCCTGCTTCTTCCTGCCGCCATGGCAATGAGCATCGTCTTTCCCGCTCAGGCGGTCGATGAGGAAAAGGTCCATCGCAGCAAGGAGCAAGCCTTTCGCATGGAAAAGGTGGCCGATGGCTTCAGCCACCCCTGGGCGCTGGCTTTCCTGCCGGATGGCCGCATGCTGGTGACCGAGCGTGAAGGGCAACTGAACCTGGTGGAGCGCGAAGGCGGCAAGTATGCGCGCATAGACGGATTGCCTAAAATTACGGCACGCGGCCAGGGCGGTCTGCTGGACGTGGCGGTGCATCCGCACTTCTCTGAAAACAACTGGGTCTACCTCAGTTATGTCGCCGCTGGCGAGGGCGGCTTTGGCACGCACGTAGGGCGCGGCCGCCTGAAAGGCACGCAGCTGACGGACTTCCAGGTGCTGTTTCGCGCCACGCCCTTCACCACCACCGGGCAGCATTTCGGATCGCGCCTGGTATTCGACGGCAAGGGCAATCTGTTCATCAGCCTGGGCGACCGCAACGAGCGCGACAGCGCGCAGCAGCTCGATAACCATAACGGTTCGCTGATCCGCATCACTGAAGACGGCGGCATTCCCAAGGACAATCCCTTCGCCGGCCGCGACAAGACGCTGCCCGCTATCTACAGCTACGGCCATCGCAATATCCAGGGCATGACGCAACATCCACAAACCGGGCGCATCTGGCTGCATGAACACGGGCCGCGCGGCGGCGATGAAATCAATGTGCCGGAGCCGGGCAAGAATTACGGCTGGCCGGTGATTACTTACGGCAAGGAATACTACGGTCCTTCCATCGGCACCACGAAGAAGGAGGGCATGGAGCAGCCGGTGCATCAGTGGACGCCTTCGATTGCGCCGTCCGGCATGGCCTTTTATACGGGCACAGCCTTCCCGCGCTGGCAGGGCGATCTGTTCGTCGGTGCGCTGGTGCAAACGCATCTGGCGCGTTTGCGTTTCGATGGCCTGCGCATGGTGGAAGAGGAAAGATTGCTGGAAAAGGAAGGACTGCGCATTCGCGATGTGCGACAGGGGCCGGATGGCTTGCTCTATCTGTTGATCGATGCCGATAAGGCGCCCCTGGTGCGGCTGAAGCCGGTGCAATGAAAAATGATCAATGGAAATGAACAATGGAAATGAGCAATCAAAGGCAGGAAGCCGTTCAGCCATGCTGCCTCCATCAGTTTTATGCAGCTTGTTCATTTCAAGGTAATAAATCTGATTTATAGTCGTCGCTGGGGCGGCATGCCGGGCTTGCAATGCAGGCGATGCCGCTGCCGCATTTTTGGAAATAAATGAAAGAAAAAAATGAGATTTGCCGTTGTCGATCTGGGCTCCAATAGCTTCCGCCTGCAGGTGGCGGATGTGGAGGACAATGCACTCACCGTGCTCAAGAGCCTGCGCGACCCGATACGCCTGGGCGCCGGCCTGGATGAACAGAGCAATCTGACGCCCACTGCCCAGGAGGCGGCAATCAATACCCTGACCGCCTTTCGCAACGTGTTGTCGGCCTATCAGCTCGACGGCGTGCGCGTGGTCGCCACCAACACCTTGCGTATTGCCGCCAACCGCAACGACTTCATCGAAGTCGCGGAAAAAACCATCGGCTATCCGATCGAAGTGATCTCGGGCGAGGAAGAAGGGCGCCTGATTTACATGGGTGCGAGCAGCGCGCTGGGGCGCTCGGATGAACGCCGCCTGGTGGTCGATATCGGCGGCGGTTCCACGGAGTTGATCGTGGGCGCGGGTTCGCATATCGAAAGCGTGGAGTCCTTCAGCATAGGATCGGTACGTCAGGTTAATACCTTCTTCCCCAATGGGCGCGTCGATGCCGTCTCGCTGCAAGCCGCCATCTTGTCCGCGCGCGCGCAGTTCGAAGATGGTGTGGCGGCTTTTCATCCTCATCACTGGACGGTCGCTTACGGTTCTTCCGGCACCATGCGTGCGATTTCCGATGCGATTGCCGGAAACGAACTGGGCAGCGGCGACCTCGATTACAAAAATCTCGAAGCGCTGGCCGATTACCTGATTGAAGTGGGCGACCTGAACAAGGTTGACCTGCACGGCATCAAGCCGGAACGCGTGTATGCGATGGCAGGCGGCCTGACCATACTGATGGGCGTGATGCAGGAGATCGGTTTCGATCGCATGAAAGCGGTCGACGCGGGCTTGCGAACCGGCGTGGTGCAGGACTTGTACTTGCGCTCCAGCCGCCAGGACCGGCGCGAAGATTCGGTGCAGCAAATGGTGCAGCGCTTCCGTGTCGACCAGGAGCGTGCCAATCGCGCTGCCGAGATCGCCTTGTTTTTGCATGACCAATTGCAGCTGAGTTCGGAAGACCATAGAAAGTACTTGCGCTGGAGCGGCCTGCTGCACGAGGTCGGTCAGGTGGTGTCGCACACCGGTTATCACAAGCACGGCGCTTACCTGGTTGAGAATGCGGACATTCCGGGTTTTACCGCGCGCGAACAGGATGTGATGAGCAAGCTGGTGCTCGCGCAAAAAGGCAACCTGCGCAAGATGGGCAGCGCGCTGGATCAGCTTGATCTGGCGAAAGCCATTCTGTCCTTGCGTCTTGCGCTCCTGTTCATGCACGCGCGCGGCGGCATCGACCTGTCGCAGGTAAGGCTGAAAATGAAGAACAAGATTGAAGTCGAGCTCAAACAGGAAGATGCGCTTGCCCATCCCTCCCTGCAATACTGGCTGGAAAAAGAAGCGCGCTTCTGGAACGAAGTGGATGTGCCGTTTTCCCTGCGCACCAAATAAGCAAGTGGTGCGCAGGCCGGTATGGAGCCGGCCGGAATTTCAGCTAGCGATCTTGTTCTGCCGGCCTTGGCTTTCCGGCGAAGACCGGGGCTATCTACCGGTGCAGGCTGCGGTACGCGTGCCGTTCAGGGATCGGCCATCTCTGCCTGCAGCGCTGCCTTGATGTAATAGCGCTGCGTCTCTTCGTGATCGTCCTCTTTGCGTTTCGCGATCCACAGTATGCTGCCCTTGCGCAACGTCCAGTCCTGCGCGCTGCCGGTCAGTAAAAGGCTTGCCAGTTGGCCCAGCGTGGGCTGGTGGCCGACGATCAGCAAAGTCTTGCCTTGCTCGGCCTGACAGATTTCAAAGGCGCTTTCAACGCCGGTATCCGGAGCGAGCGGATCACAG
>JAFAGG010000035.1 GCA_023422955.1 Pseudomonadota bacterium
GTTGAATCCCACCCCGGGACACACACTATATGCATCTATCTGAACTCAAGGCCCTCCACGTCTCTCAATTGCTGGAAATGGCCATCAGTCTCGACATCGAGAACGCTGCGCGCATGCGCAAGCAGGAACTCATGTTCGCGATCCTGAAAAAACGCGCCAAGGCCGGCGAACAAATCTTCGGCGACGGCGCACTGGAAGTGCTGCCTGACGGCTTCGGCTTCCTGCGCTCGCCCGACGCCAGCTACATGGCCTCGACCGACGACATTTATATTTCTCCGTCGCAGATCCGCCGCTTCAACCTGCATACCGGCGATTCGATCGAAGGCGAAGTTCGCACGCCCAAGGATGGCGAAAGATATTTTGCATTGGTGAAGGTGGACAAGGTCAACGGCGAACCGCCCGAAGCCTCTAAGCACAAGATCCTGTTTGAAAACCTGACGCCGCTACATCCGAACAAGATGCTGCACCTGGAGCGCGACATGCGCGGCGAGGAAAACATCACCGGCCGCATCATCGACATGATCGCGCCTATCGGCAAAGGTCAGCGCGGTTTGCTGGTAGCCTCGCCGAAATCCGGCAAGACCGTGATGCTGCAGCATATTGCGCATGCGATCACGACCAATCATCCCGACACCACGCTGATCGTGCTGCTGATCGATGAGCGCCCGGAAGAAGTAACGGAAATGCAGCGCTCGGTGCGCGGCGAAGTGGTAGCGTCCACTTTCGACGAACCGGCTACGCGCCACGTTCAGGTCGCGGAAATGGTGCTGGAAAAAGCCAAGCGCCTGGTGGAAATGAAGCGCGACGTGGTGATCCTGCTGGACTCCATCACTCGCCTGGCCCGTGCCTACAACACCGTGATCCCTGCCTCCGGCAAGGTCCTGACCGGCGGTGTGGATGCCAACGCGCTGCAACGCCCGAAACGTTTCTTCGGCGCTGCGCGTAATGTCGAAGAAGGCGGCTCACTGACCATCATCGCCACCGCCCTGATCGAAACCGGCAGCCGCATGGATGACGTGATCTACGAAGAATTTAAGGGCACCGGCAACATGGAAGTGCATCTGGAACGTCGCCTGGCAGAGAAACGCGTTTATCCCTCCATCAACCTCAGCAAATCCGGCACCCGCCGTGAAGAATTGCTGATCAAGCCGGACCAGTTGCAGAAAATCTGGATTCTCCGCAAACTGCTGTACGGCATGGATGAGATCGAGGCGATGGAATTCATGCTCGACAAGGTGAAGGCGACCAAGAACAACGCCGAATTCTTTGAAATGATGCGCCGCGGCGGTAACTGACCCTGCATTTTTCGCTTTGAAAAGTACCCAGCAAAAGCCGGCCAGAACCGGCTTTTGCTTTTCTCCGTTGCGCTGAATCCATGTATAATCGCGCTTTTTCCAACGGCAAGTGATCGACAATCGGGTCAAGAGGCAGTAGGGACCGACGAAGTGACGATTGGCTACCAATACGTTTGAGGACATCATGAAAGAAGGCATCCACCCGAATTATCGCGAAGTCGTATTCCACGACCTTTCCTGCGATTTCAAATTCATTTCGCGTTCCACGATCCAGACCAGGGACACCATCAATTTCGAAGGCAAGGACTATCCGCTGGTCAAGCTGGACGTGTCTGCCGAATCCCATCCGTTCTACACCGGTCAGCACAAGATCGTGGATACCGCAGGCCGCGTTGAAAAATTCCGCCAGAAGTTCGGCAACGTTGGTTCGCGCACCAAAGCAGCGGGCTGATCTGCACGCTTTCTGCAAAAAGGCAGCTACGGCTGCCTTTTTTATTACGGTCACCATTAATTACGATGCCGCGCCGGCACTTGTTATTTTTGGGGCAAAATAACGGCTTTTCAGAATAAGAATCCGCTTTCCCGCCCATGAAGCCAGTCCGCCTCCCCGCAGCAGCCACCATTGCCCTTCCGCGCTGGGGACTGATCGCCTTATGCCTGCTCTACATCCTGCCCGGACTGATACGTCGCGACCCCTGGAAAAGCGAGGATGCGGCCGGTTTCGGCATCATGTGGACCATGGCGCACGGCGGATTGCAGGACTGGCTGGCGCCGCATATCGTCGGCATGCCCATGCCGGCCGAAGGTCCGCTGACTTTCTGGATAGGTGCCCTTTTCATCTGGCTGTTCGGATGGCTGATGGATGAAGCGCTCGCTTCCCGGCTTTCCGTCATCGCTTTTTTCGCCATTGGCGCAGCATCCGTATGGCATGCCGCATTCCGACTGGGACGCCGCGCCGAGACCCAGCCTTTACGGCTGGCATTTGGCGGACAGCCTGCACCCGATGATTATGGGCGCACGCTTGCCGATGGCGCATTGCTGATTTTTCTGGCGAGCCTGGGCCTGCTCCTGCAGATTCACCAGACCAGCGCCGAAGCGCTGCTGGTCTCCTTGGTGGCGGCATCCATCTATGCCGGCGTTCGACTGGTCGAGAAACCCACGCTTGCCAATGCCGCGCTGGTGGGCGCTGTGCTGGGCGCACTTGTGCTCACTCGCGGCTGGGCAGTGCCGGCTGCCTTGCTGCTGGCACTACTGGCATGGTCGGCAAGCTGGCACCGGCAGTTAGTCAAACCCTTGCTGCTGGCCGGCTTGCCGATTTTCCTGCTGCTGCCGGGATTGTGGATCGCCGCCGCTGCCTTGCTGCTCTCGCCGGCCGACACGCCCATTCCAGCCTGGATGGCCTGGAACCGCGAGCAGTTCACTGTGCCCTCTTATGAAACCCTGCGCTATCTGCTGCGCTACGGTATCTGGTTCACATGGCCAGCATGGCCTTTCGCCATCTGGGCGGTGTATGCCTGGCGCCAGCAGATTCAGGCGCTGCATATCATCCTGCCGCTGGCCTACGTGGGCGTTTTCCTCGTATTGGCGCTGATCAATCCCAACACGGAAGAAGCGCGCCTGCTGCCGCTGCTGCCTCCGCTGGCCATCCTGGCGGCATTCGGTCTGCCGACGATGAAACGCGGTGCAATCAATGCGGTGGACTGGTTTGCGGTCATGACGCTGAGCACGTGCGCAGCCTTTATCTGGATGGGCTGGATTGCCAAGCAAACCGGATGGCCGGCGCAGCTGGCCAGAAATGCCTTCAAGCTGGCTCCCGGCTTCCAGCCGGAATTCAGCGCAGGCGCATTCGCCATTGCCGCCGCCGCTTCCGTCGGCTGGCTGATGCTGGTGTACTGGCGCATCTCGCGTCAGCCTTCCGTGTTATGGCGGGCAGTGGTGCTGTCTTCGGGCGGCGTCATCCTGTGCTGGCTGCTGCTGATGACGCTGTGGCTGCCCTGGCTGAATTACGGCAAGAGTTATGCCGGTGTCGCCACTCAGATCGCCAGTTATCTGCCGGCCTCGCACAGCTGCGTCACCAGCAATGTCGGTCCGCCGCAGCGTGCTTCTTTTGCCTATTTCGGCGACATCCGCTTTGCACCGACGTCGAACCATGAAGCCTGTCCCTATCTGCTGCTGCAAGGCCAGGCTTCGGAACCTGCGCCAAAAACCTTGCGCCAGTACGACTCGAAAACCTGGCAACTTTTATGGGAGGGGCGGCGTCCCTCCGATCGGCACGAACGTTTCCGCCTTTACCAACGAGTAACTGAATGACCCTGTCAGGACCGCCTCGCCACACGGTCCGCATTGCTGCACTTGCCTGGCCGCTCCTGGTCGGCCAGCTAGCCGTGATCGCCAACGGCGTCATCGATACCGCCATGACGTCGCGCTATTCGGCAACGGACCTGGCTGCGCTGGCACTCGGAACGGCCATTTACATCAGCGTTTATGTCAGCCTGAACGGCGTGCTGCAGGCGATTGCGCCCGCCATCGGACAACTGTTCGGTGCGCGCAAGTACGAAGCCATCGGCTTTGAAGTCAAGCAGGGCATGTGGCTGGCCCTGTTTCTGACCTGCGTCGGCGCACTCTTTCTTCTCTTTCCGCAACCCCTGCTGAACCTCGCGCATGCTTCTCCCGAACTCCAGGACAAGGCGGAAAGTTATCTTGCCATGCTCGCCCTCGCCTTGCCTGCCTCGCTGGGCTTTCGGGTTTATAGCGCGCTGAATACGGCGCTGGGACGACCGAAACTGATCATGGCATTGCAGGTTGCCGGCCTGGCATTGAAAATTCCCCTGAATGCCATCTTCATTTTTGGTGGAGCCGGCATCCCGGCAATGGGCGGCCCCGGCTGCGCAATTGCCACGACCATCATCGCCTGGCTGATGATGGTCACCGCCTGGCTGATCGTTCGCTATGCATCGAATTACCGCCAGTTCCACCTGTTCGGCAGCGGCTTTGTCAGTCCACGGTGGGCAAGCCAGCATGCACTGCTCAAACTGGGCGTGCCGATGGGACTGAGCTATCTGATTGAGGTCACGGCTTTTACATTCATGGCGATTTTCATTGCGCGCCTCGGCGATACCGCGGTGGCCGGCCATCAGGTCACGGCGAACTTCGCTACCGTGTTGTACATGATCCCCTTATCGATCGCCAATGCCACGGGCACCCTGGTCGCTCATGCGATTGGCGCGCAGGACTGGAACACGGCCCGGCGGGTTGGGAATGCCGGCATGCTGCTCGCCGCCGGAACCGCGACCGCGCTCGGGATAGGGGTCTGGTTTGCTCGCGAGGTCATCATCCAGGCTTACACCCCCAACAGCGCCATCTTTGCCGCTGCCCTGCCCCTGTTCCTGTTCATTGCCGTTTATCAGTTTTTCGATGCGCTGCAAATCACGGCCGCCTTCATTCTGCGCGCTTACAAGATTGCCTTGATCCCTACGCTCATGTATGCCGTGGCGTTGTGGGGCATAGGACTGGGAGGAGGTTATGTGCTGGGGCTGAATCCTTTCGGCTGGTCGCCGCCTGCCCTGCAGGGCGCAACCGGCTTCTGGATGGGCAACAGCATCAGCATAGGACTGGTTGCCATGGCCCTGTTCTGGTACCTGCGCTATGTGCAGCGCCTGTTTGCGAAAGAGAACAGGCGGGAAGAAAAGTGCGCGTGATTACAGGGTGGCCAGCAAGCGATGGGCCAATGCCTTGGCTTCCTCCAGCGCCTCTTCCGGCGAGTCGCACAGCGCATGCACCATATGGGGCGTCTCATCCCGTTCCCTGCCATCCATGCGGGTAATCAAGACCACGCCCTGGTATTTACCGCTATCCAGTCGCTGAATGTCGGCCTCGGCCCGCCAGGCTTCCTTGGTATAGGTTATCGCTGCCATTGCCATACCTTATTGGTTTTAAGGCATTTTTGGACCAGACCTGATATCTATCGTTCCACACGCCGCTCTCGTTAGCCGGCTGCTTATGCTTTCGTAACGGTAGGCTTGTGATCCGGCATCTGTTCATCTCCTGGCGCCGGCACGCCAGGCACGGGTACAGGATCTTCGTCGCGAAAAGGCTCGGAATCGGGAGTGGGAGTAGGGGCTCGATGCATGACTGAACTTTCGAAACGTATTTCAATGTCATCATTTCAATACCATCTTTCCCTAGGAGTCCTATCCCCGCTTAAATGTTCTCGCGAGGCGTGAGATAAGCAGGAAAACTGCTGCACTGAGCTCAGCAATTCGCCTCCCTCCTCTGCCTCTTCCTGGAAAATCTCTATGCCTTTCCAGATAGGGCAAACGTCGATAAGGCAAGGGACGCATTGGGACAAACCTCTTAAAAGAGGAAGACTTCGATGTCGCCCATGGTGTTTGTAACAATGCTTAACGAAGCTTGATGGAAAGAAAACCGCTGAGTATGCTTCATTCAACCTTGAACGAAAGCTCAAGGGCACAAGCGAGAATGATTACCCCCCTTGATCATATCGCGGCAGTACATGTCAGTAATTAGTTCTCCCCTTGGTACTGTAGCAAACTCAGTTCCCCCCGGCCCAGCGATCCCCCCTCCTGCTTTTTTTCGCTGGGCCACCTTCTTTTCTCCTTGCTCATTCCCGCCTCTTCAGTCGTGAAGAAAATCAGCATGCTTCCGTTTGGATCGATGCTCCCATGGCAAAAACCATTCGGCTTCCTGCTCAATTACTTCCACCCATCTTTGAAGAAATATTGATTAACGCAGGCAAATAACGCATAATACCGCTCGCGTTGCCGGGATGGCGGAACAGGTAGACGCACGGGACTCAAAATCCCGCGCTGGAGACAGCGTGCCGGTTCGATTCCGGCTCCCGGCACCAATAGACATGCGGCTCTCAGTAATGAGGGCCGTTTTTATTTATTTCCGCAATCGGGAATCTTTTCCGCAAAAGCGGTTTCTGCCGGTCTGCCAGGAACTTGTTGAATCGGGGAATCATGAGCGCGAAATTCGAGAAGTTCATGCCATCTCCGGTTATTGGCTCAAACAGGCGCAAGCGCTTGTAATCGAAAGCTCGATAGCTCCTCCTTCCCCATCCAAAGCCAATTCGAATGGCCATGGCAATTTCTTGCCGACACACGAACGCCTCAACACGGCCATCGGCGGCCTCACATCCAAGCAGAAACTGGCCATGACGGCATAGCCTCTACTCTCAGACCGCTTCAAAAATGGGAGGATTACCGCCAACCCGCTCCCGGGCAATCATGTTTCCCCTGATTTGATAATCTGATTGCGCCCATTGTGCTTTGCCATATACAGCGCGCTATCGGCGGCGGCCAGCATGTCCTCTGCGGTTTCATGTTTCATATCTCCATCCATATGGAAGGCCAGTCCGGCTGATATGGTCAGATGGAAGGTGGCAGTGTCGTAGGTATGGGAACAGGAGGCGATGGCCTGTCTGATACGGGAGAGCACGATGCGCGCCGCCTCGGCTGTTGTGCCCGGGAATAGCAGCACGAATTCTTCGCCTCCATATCGCGCAAAGACATCACCTCCCCGGATCTGGGAGGCAATCGTGCGCGATAGCGTCACCAGCGCATTGTCACCTGCGGCATGACCATGGGTATCGTTGACTTGCTTAAAATGATCAATATCGATAAAGGCAACGGAAAGCGGCCAGCCATGCCGTGAGGCTACGGCAAATTCGTGTTTGAATGCCTCATCGAAGTACTGGCGGTTATGGGCACCCGTGAGCATGTCACGCTGAGTTTTTTGCTCAAGCTCGCGTTGCCGTCCAAGATTCGCTATCGTGATGAGCTCCCTTGCTTCATGAAGAAGTGCGTCTTCCTGATCAGCCCGCAAGGCATGCACATCAAAACAGCCCTCGAATTCCTGCATCTGCTCGCGCATTTTCTCGAGGGTGGCAATCGTGGTGCAAGAATCCATACCCAGCCAGCGGGCCGCTGATTCAGTTGCCGTAACAATTGGCGTCAAGTGATCGTCCTTCAGAAAGACATCCGCCAAATATCCGGAGGTTGCCACGCACGCCAATGGTGTCGCCTGCGCTTCATTTCCGACGAGGGCTGTCTGGTGTGCAATGCATGCAAGACTCAAATGATCAGGAAGTCCCCACCTCGTCAAAAGCCAGTATCCAACTTCATCATGGCCGCTGCCAAACCGATTGCGTTCGGCTTGCAGCAATTCCTCATGCTCTGTTATCGCCTGCAACTCTGCATATTCGTCGGGTGCGACCGAGCGTAAAGCCAGAATGCCGATGTCTTGCAGCAGACCCGCCAAAAGCAGGTCGTCCGGATTGAATCCGAAGCGCTGTCCGAGCAAGCGACACGCCAATGCCGAAAGCACGGCTCGTCTCCAGAACCGCATATCGTCGCCCTGTCTTCCCACGCCCTTCACCAGCGAGAAGGAAAGCGCCACCGTTGCCGTTGCATGCGTTCCCATCATGTTCACGGCCTGTCGTAAATTGCTGGCAACGCGATGCGTTGTATAGAGAGGTGAATTCGCTACTTTTAGCAGCTTTGCCGACAAGGCCGGATCCACTGCTATGCAATCTGCTAGCTGGGTCAGATTGATATCCGGATCATTCGCCAGCTCTATGATGCGAAGGGCCGTAGAGGGAGGAGTGGGAAGCGTGGTACAGAAGCGCAGGCGCGCCGCCAGCGTGTCATTCATGAGAACCCTACTCCAAGTATTGTGGTACTTCCGCGATCAGGAATGCGCGGGCAATGCGGCTGCCGGATCGGTAGGCGGGGTGCGCGCTGAGATTTCCTTCCCATATCACTCAGGCTGCCCCTGATAAAAATCCGGAGGTTCCTGAATGCCGGGGAGATCGACAGACTGAGCGGCGCCGTGAAGATGCCCGCCGCAGCCGTCTCCACGGCGGCGTTACCGAAGCGCCTGCCGCGTGAAGGAGCACAATCGGCCAAAGCCATGAAGACTTTCTGTATCTCGTTCCGGAGGGGACGATAGGCGTAGTTGAGGCCGGTGGCGTTCATGTATTTCCGCATGGCAAGGCAATATATGCGCGACTCTAACCATGTCGGGGAGAGAAACCTTGCCAAAGCTTGCCACGACCATAGTCGCGGTGAAAAGCGGCTGGCGTGGGGCTGTGCGCTACTGAAGTTATCTGATTTGCAAGCTCATGCTGAGCCGGTAGCCTATGCCGCGCAGGGCGCGGATGGGAGTGTCTGATGCGCCGTGGGCGATCAACTTGCTTCGCAAGCGTGAAACCACCACTTCCAGCTGCGCTTTTCCTTGACCATCGATCGGTTTGTTGAGCTTTTCCAGCGCCTGCCAGAATTCGAGCGTGTGCTCCGGAGCCAGCGCGAGAGCATGCAGCAACGCCGCCTCGGAAGCTCGCAAGGCCAGGTCGCCTTGCGGAGTGCTTAGCAATCCCGTGGTCGTATTGAGCGAAAAAGCCGGCGACTCCGGCGCAGCGCGGTTGGTGAGGCGTCGTGCCAGCGCTTCTACGGCGGCACACAGCTCTTCCGGTGCCGTGGGTTTGGTGAGATAAAGATCGGCACCGTGTTCATAGCCAGCCAGTTTTTCCGCCAGCGCATGGCGTGCCGTGACCATGATGATGCCGATGGCGGGTTGTATCCGACGCAAGCGCTGGGCCAGGCTGAGGCCATCTTCACCGGGCAGGTTGAGATCGAGGATGGCAATATCGGCAACAAAATTGGCCGGCAATTCGTCCATGGCTTCGGCGCTGTCGATGCCAATGACTTCATACCCGCGTGTAGCCAGAGTTTCGACCGTGACTTCCAGCAAGGACTTGCGATCTTCGACCACCAGCAGCTTGATCGGCAGGATAGGGGTTAAATCGGCAACCATAGTTCAAAAACCACACGATCGGGTTGGGGACGATAGTGAATGATACCAGCGAGCTGCTCGGCAAAAGCCTTGGCGATATACAGTCCAAGCCCGGACCCGCTTTGCTGATGGGCCTTGGGGGCCCGATAAAACTTTTCGAAGATGCGTACCGGGTCGGGCTTACCAGCACCCCCCGTGGGATTTTCCACCTGGACGCGGATGCCCTCGCGGCCTGCCTCAGTACTGAAAGCAACAGTGATATGCACGTCCCCTTCGGGCGGCGAATATTTGAGTGCGTTGTCGATCAGGTTGCTGAGTATCGTGCGCAACAGCAGCGGGTCGCTTTGTATCGGCGTAGCCAGTACATCCTCTGTGATTTTCACCGTGACACGTTCTGCGGCTGGTTGTTGAGCGAGTATTTCACTCAATAGTTCATCGATATCGCATTGCGCAGACCGGAGCTGTTCTGTACTGTCGTCCATATAGCTCACCATGGCGCAACGCTCGACTATGGCGTCAATATCGTTTACCGCCTGTCTGGCATGAGCCTGCATCCGCGTAGTCGGATTGACCGCGCCCAGGCGCAGGCGGATGACAGACAACGGTGTTTTCAATTCATGCGTCAGCATCGAAAGAAAATGCCGCTGATGCTCGCGCTCGACGCGCTCCTGCTGCGCAGTTGCCTTGGCAATCTCGATGTCCAGGCTGGCTTGAATTTGCCTGGCTTTGATGGTGCGCACCTGTTGCGCCAGCATCAATTGCAAGGCCAGTAAAGTACCGACCGTCCCCAGTTGAAAACCATAAAGCAGTAAAAACTGACCCGGCAGCCAGCCAAGAACCGTCAGCGCGGTAGAAAGCGAGCCGCTTATGCCGAACAACTGCGCAAGCAATAGAGCCTTGCCGCTACCGTTGTAGTGTCGCCAGAGTTGCATGCTACGCCACGCGCCACTCAATAGGACGAGCAAAGTAAGCGGCAACAGGATCTTGATGAAGTCCGGGTAGAGACCGAGCCAAGGCGTCGGCAATAAGAGAATAGCTAGCCAGAATTGCGTGTGGTAGATCCAGCGCATCCAGCGCGCTGCCTGGCTTATTTCGAGCGCGAGCATGTAAAAACGCGTGCCAAATATAATTATCAGCAAGATGCTCAGCGAAACCCAATGATGCCCCCACAGCGGCTGTCGGGGAAATAAAAACTCCCCGACCAAGCCGTTAATGCCAAGCAGCATGATTAGCGCGGCAATCAGGTAAGCAATGTAACGGCGATAGATGGCCTCGCGACGCCAGAGACCGTGCCAGACGTTGGCCAGCAACACGGCCAGAATGACACCGAACAATATCCCCATCAATGCGTATTCGCGCGAGGTTTGTTCGATAAATTTATTAGGTTCCCACGCCTTGACGGTTAGTACCGAACTGCTTGTGGTTTGCAGCCGGACATAGACTGTGCGCGAACGTGCATCATCAAAAGCAACGCGATAGACGAATGCGCGGTATGGGTATTCCTTTGCCGTGTAGGGTTGTAAATCGCCGCCTTTGCGGATGTCGAATTCACCGCTGTCCTCGGGTTGCGACAAATAGATTTGCAAGTCGTCCAGATACGCGGGGTGAATTTCCAGCAACAATTCACGTTTGCCTTGAGCATCCAGTGGCGGGGCATGTAAAGTAAAGCGTAGCCAGTGAACCGATCGTGTATAGCCCGCAGAGAATCCGTGCGGGGCGGGACGGAATTCGGCACTCCGGCTCGGCTGGCTCACACTGGCGATACTCTCCTGCCCGGCTTGGTCAACCAGCACTGCGAGATCGTCAATGCGCCACGGGTCGGCAGCGTAACTTGGAAGAGCGTGCAGAAAAGGTATGGCCAGGAGGAGCCAGAAAAAACCCGACAGGATCCATCTGAGAGGACGCGCCATCACTTGAGCCGCCAGGTTCACTAATCTTGCCGATGAATTCATTCGAGTTAATTTCAAAGGGTTGTGGGTCATCGAATGCGATGAATATGACGAATGTGACAGATACGTTCACCGAAAAAATACGCCGACCGCCATAGTCGATCTTTCCTGTATTAGAAGCGGCCCGTCCCTCAACCCAGTCCCCTTGACTGCTCAACTTCAGGAATTCACTCCCCTCCAACGGCGCTCAGTTCCAAGCGCGTCTCAACGGGAAAGGAGTTCAGAGTCGGCCGCACAATCGCAACGCGAAACGCAGTCACCTGAAGCGAAGCGCCGGCCACCGAAGAAAAGCCTACCAAAAAGAAGCCGAGCAAGGAATAGAAGCGTTAGCGAACGTTGAAAGCTGAGAAGCAATATAGCTTGGCGAAGGTCGACATTTCTGCACTCGGCGAGGAACAACAGCGGGATATCGCCGCAATTGCTGGTTGGTTGAATGTGCCGAGCATGCGACAACTTACCAGACTTGCAAGAATTTGTAAGTATTTGTAATGAAAACTTCTCGATCCTGCAGAGATTGACTGTTATATTCGGCCAAGTCTGCGCTGCTTTGCAATGAAGCGGCGATTCGTGCAGAAAAAAATCATGCCATGCCTTAGGTATTAGCCGCACATCGCGCTGCTGCCGCAATACGGTATAGAACAACAGAGGACAGGGGAAGGAAAATGCGAATCCACCAATTGCTCGCGGGCGTTGCGCTCGTAGCTGTCATGAATATCGCCTACGGGACGAACTTGTTTGTCGGCGTTGATCCGACGACGGGCGAGTCGCGGTTTTACATCGCATCGGGCCAGGTCAAAGCCCAGCGCCCGTCGGGGACGGATCAGCCAGGTACTCCGCTCTATCCCAGTCAGCAAATACAACTGTTGCCGGGAGAGCCAGGGGGAAGCAACGGGACAAGCTCAACACCTCTCGTCGACTTGGATACCTTCATCGCCAGTGCAGGGCCCGAGGTCATCGAGGCCATCCTCAAGAACAAAGCCGCCATCGATCAGGAAAATGCAGCGTTCATTGCACAACAGCAGGCGCTGTTGAGTGGCGGTGGCCAGACGCAGGCACCCAATATCGAGACTCCGGAAGACTTGGAGCGACTGCAGAAGAATCTGGACAATCTCATCGGCAACATCATCAACAAGGCGATCGAGCTGGGGAAGGTGGACGCAGATCGGATACAAAAGATGGTTAATGAGGTTAATCAGGGGCTCAGCAAAAAAATTGATTTGGCTAGCACCAAGCCTCCTGAACTCTCGGCCCAAGAGAAAGCCAAGCTGGCACAAATCAAACTTCTCGAAGCCGAGCGCCAGAAAAAGCAGGAAGCAGCGAAGAGCAAGCAAGAAGAACTGAAGAAGCAGAACGAAGAACTGCAGGCAAAACTCAGGGAACAACAGGCAAAGCAGAAGGCCGAGAAGGAAAAGGCAGCGGAAGCAGCGAAGAAGAAAGCGGAGGAAGAATACGCGAAGAAACTCAACGACACGGAAAAAGCAGCGTTCGAAGCGAGACAGAAAGCGCTCGCGGAAGAGAAGGAAAAGCAGGCAGAAGCAAAGAAAAAGGCGGAGCAAGGAGCGGCGACCGGCCCCATGGCGGGGATGCCGAAAGAAGCGTCAGGACGAGACGGGGACCAGAGCGCTCCGTCGGCCGGCGGGGACGGCGGTTCGCCAGGGCCGAGCGCCGGAAATCTGCCTGCCGGCCAGCCGGGAGAAGCTAGGCAAGAGCTGGCAGAGCAAATCGCGAACCTAGTTGCGCCCGGACAGAGTGCTCCGCAGCGGCCAGACAATCAGACCGGCACTCCGCCCGCCGGCACAGCGTGGGCACCCGAGACGGGCGGTCGCTATGACCCGAACGCCCCGGTCAATGGAGACGCGCTACGTCAACTCGTCAACGGATCGCCCTTGCCCCCGATTCCGCCCACGACGCTCGCCGGCATGTTGCACGACGTCATGGCTATGGGACTCAAGGATCCCAATGCGCCGTCCGACAGCAAGCGCGATGCCGACCAGGCGGCAGAAGACAAACTGCTGCGCGACTTTGTAGAGCAAATCGCGGCGCTCGATCGTTTCCCGTACATCACTGCAAACGCCGTTAGCGAATTCCTGCCAACGCCAGAGACGACAGGAAAAATGGGGGCCACGTACAACGGTATCCTATCCGGTGCTTTCGGCGACGGCACAGAGGTCGGCGGTGCAATGAGGCTCGACGTGAATTTCGAGAGCTACAACTTCACGGGCCGAATAGATTTCGACGGCAGTAATGGCAGTGCTGAAATTGGTAACGGCAGCTGGGACGGC
Organism: Pseudomonadota bacterium; assembly: GCA_023422955.1. Classification (GTDB taxonomy): domain Bacteria; phylum Pseudomonadota; class Gammaproteobacteria; order Burkholderiales; family Burkholderiaceae_D; genus JAEZLB01. The sequence continues at coordinate 13,342 of JAFAGG010000035.1, forward strand.
GCCTTGTACGGAGACTTTTCCGGCGAGGCATACGGCGGCGTCGTCACCGGTGAAATCCGTGACGGCAAGTTCTATGGCCCCAAAGGGCAGGAAATCGGCGGCGACTGGTCGATGTACGTCGAGGGTGACGGCGCTCGCGCCGGACACCGCGCGAACGGTAAGTTCGCCACCAAACAATAAAAATAGCTCCGGAGGGAAGAACAATGAATGCCCGACTACGCCTCACGGCAGCGGCGCTGCTATTCGCCGTATCGACTCAATATGCTGGCGCACAAAGCGCCGATCCACGTACACAAGCGGCAGCGCTCATCGACGCGGGTAAAGCTGCCGAAGCATGCGCCGTACTCAACAATGCGTTCGGCGCAGACACTGCAGAAAACGACGTGACGCTCATGCAAGCCCATTGCGCTTGGCAGTCGGGCAATGCGGAGGAGGCGATTCGCCATTACCGCAAGCTGATCGAACGCCTGCCGAATGCGGCGCGACCACGCGCGGAGCTTGCGACGCTCTATCTGCAACTCGGCCGTCAGGATGAATCGCGCGCCGAATTCGACGCTGCGCAGAAGCTGGATCGCAGCGCCGGCGCAGTCAGCGTGCTGGGCGGTCTGGCGCGCGCGATGATGAGCGAGGATCCGTCCGCGCTCGCGCGTGCGATTCCAAAGAACTGGCAGGTGGAGCTTTACACCGGCCTGGTGCATGACAGCAATATCAACTCGGGCCCCAAAGGCACCACCATCGCGGGCGTCATCGGCGGCGTGCCGGTCGACCTCAGACTCAACGACGACTCGCGCCCGATCAGCAGCTGGGGCAGCAACACTCACCTGACAGGTCGTTACCTGCACGCGCTGAATCCCAAGTTGGCGCTGCTGGCGCAAGGCAGCGTCGCCAAGACCTTCTATTTCCGCGACAGCGATTTCGACAACGACAGCGTAGCCGCGTCCCTCGGCTTGCTTTATCGCGATGGCGGCGTGAACGCCAGCCTGCAACCGAGCGTGCGCATCTCACGCCAGGCGAATGACACTGTGGAGCGTACCTACGGTCTCAATGGGCGCGTGTCCAAAGTGGTGGCAACCGGCCTGAGCGTGACCGGCTCAGCCGGCTATTTCAAGCGCGACACGCCGAACAATAACGCACGCAAGGCGGACGGTTATCTGGGCAGTGTGGGCTTTATCACCGACCTCAGGCCTACACTTCAAGTCGGCGCCGAATACATGGTCCAGACTGAAGATGCGAAGGAGGATTTCGAGTCCCGCACCTCGCACGGCCCCGTGGTATTCGGAACGTGGCATGTGCAGCCGGGACTGAGCCTCACCGGCAGCTATCGATATGCTGACATCGAATATGACGCTGTGCAGGGGATCTTTCCGCATGCGCGCGAAGACGGTCACCATGTCGCCGATTTCGGCGTGTTGTGGGACGTGAGCAAGTACGTCTATCCCGGCACGGCCGTGCGGGCGCAATACACCTACATCCGGGCCGATTCGAATCTGGCGCTGTACGACAATCGGCGACACATCGTTGCCGTCGGGATGCAGATAGTTTTCTAATGCGGCATGTCCGTTGCGGACTCATCCGAGACCGCAAGGATGTACGCATACGTGCTCAACAAGGGCGGCCGCGGCGCGCCCTCTCCCATCGATCTATCCTCCTCTTGCTGACTGTCCGCTTTGCGTCGGATTTCAGCCCCTTTTTTTCCGGCGGTGAACTGGTGCAGAAACCCCAAGGGAGTCCTTGCGGCCACCGTACCGTGGTGGAAGCCATTTTGTTATGCGAGAAGCCTTCATTCATGGCAAGGGCTTTAAAATTTTCAAGCTCAAGCTTTTCCCTGCGACCGTTTTCTCTTTCCCTCCTTCAAAAGACAATGCCGATTCGCCATCCCAGCCAACTTTTCGCCTCGGAACCTGGATATTGAATGGCATTGAACAGCCGCCGCTCCCTGAAAATTCATCCATTCACGTCACAGCAAGGCATTCCTGCTTTTCCTACGCTTCATTTTGAAAACTATTAAGAAATGTAAAGCTTTGCTAAGGAATGCCGACAAGCAACTATATTTCTTCATAACAACAGCAGGGAGAGCACAATGGACCTGACAGAAGACATGCTGCAAGCGGCCATGAAAAAAGCGGTAGAACACGGTTTATTGCCCCGACGTCAGTGTTCCGAACTTTATTCGCAAAACAGGGCGACCCTGGAAGACATATTGAAAACTGCGCTGTCGGCGAACACGCTAAAAGTAAGCTCGATTACGACCACCAAGGACAAGACCAACCGGATAATTTCATCCAACTCGCCCGTCTATGGAAGCAAAGGAAGCGTTGCTTACCTGCACGGGCACATCAATAAATGACTGCAAAGAATTAAGCAAGAGTTCTGATTTGATTTGATGATAGCGCCTTGCCTGCTTGAGCCAGACGGCGGCAATCAAGGACAACGACCACAATCACCCGCCTTCACTGCGCACAAAACCTCAGCGCATCATCAGCGCAACTTCAAGCGCAATCTCAGCCGGAAACAAGCAGATCCACTTTCGCATTACCCGGCAAAAATCTTCTTACTCGATCTGCGCCTGCACCTGGCTCACATTACCCTTCTTATCCGCCTCTAAAACATTACCGCACAACCCCTTAACCGCTCACAGCAAGCTCTGCAACCAATGCACGCTTCCTTGGTCCGACAGGAAAACCAACAGGAGGGCGCATGACCTTTTCAGTTGTTGCTCTTTGCAAAAGAACCGGCCAGGTCGGCGTAGGCGCCATCACAGCACTGCAAGCAGTAGGCAAACTGGCCTGCCATGCAATCCCGAATGTAGGAGCGATTGCTTCTCAAGCTTTGCTCAATCCCTATCTGGCCTATGACGGATTGCGCCTGCTGGAGCAGGAAGTCAGCGCTGAGGAAGCATTGAAGCGCGTACTCGCGACAGATCCCAGTCCTCACAATCGCCAGCTGGGAGTAATCGACAAGCAGGGACGTACCGCAGCCTGGACGGGAGGCGATACCCTTCCCTGGTCCGGGCACCGCGAAGGCGATTGCTATAGCGTGCAGGGAAATCGCCTGGCCGGTCCGCTGGTAATCGAGCGCATGGCGCAAAGCATGGATGCCACCGTCCACCTGGATCTGTCGCAAAGACTGAGCCTGGCCCTGCAGGCGGGAGAAGAGGCGGGCGGGGATACGGAGGGGGAGCGTTCAGTCAATGTGCTGGTGTTCGGCGCGGAGGAATATCCGCTGTGCGATATCCGCATCGATGACCATGACGATCCGATTCAGGAGTTGCGCCGGCTGTTCAAGTTGTATCAGCATGTGATCCTGCCGAATATGATGCAAATTCCGAAACGCGCCGACATATCACGCCCCTAATCCTTTCTCCCGCATTCAGAACCCCTGCTTTGCGCTACCCATGTCAATCTGCGAACCGGCAAATCCCTTGAGAGGGCTTTTCAGGAACATACCCGGCGCTTCTCGCCATGGCGATCGACACTGGCAATCGACTCCGGACCAGAAAGAAAAAATGATGCCCATACATACGGGCGGTGATCGCGATCGTCCACCGACAAGACAATGCAAGCGAAGCCGCTGTCTCATACTGCTGAATGGCAGACAGAATTTGCGTCATAACAGAAGCGGGAACTTGATCTTCAGACAAATGACTAATTGCAAAATGAATTCCTATTAACCCTTCTTAAAAGGAACAACATGCAATCCATTATCTATCTCATCGGCTTGGCAGTAGTTATCTACGCAATCCTGGCATTCATCGGCATACTTTAGATTATGGGATTGAGTGAGCAGGAAGGCCGTACAGGTGGCGGCCCTATCTTGTGGCAAACACACGTGTGATGAAGGATGAGTGTTGTCATTAAGGGGCCGCCTTGCTATGGGAGTGCCTCCTTTTTCAGCAGTTCCTCATGTTTTTCACGCGTCATAATAAAAGTGAAAAGCCGCCTCTCGTATATTCTGAAGAAAAACTTCGGCCTTCGCCGGCATCCTTTCCATCAAGAATTTAATGCAACATCTCAAGACTCAAAGATAAAAAGATGTTTTAAGAAAACAAGGGAACTGGAGACGGAAAGAAATATCGAAATGAGTACAACATTTCCTTTGAAGGAGACTTTCATGAATCAGGATCAGATTAAAGGCAGCATCAAGGAAACAGCAGGCAAAGCCCAGGAGAAAGCCGGTCAGATCTTTGACAATCGAGAGCAACAAGCTAAAGGCCAGCAAAAACAAGGGGAAGCCAAGGTCGATAAAGCAGTGGGCGGCGTTAAAGACGTCTTCAAGAAGTAATCCCCCTTCAATATTTTCCAGCCTGGTCGCCTGCAAGCGACCAGGCTTTTCTTTTATTTTTCCCTCCTCAGGTTTTGCGGCCTCCCGGAACAAAAACATCTTCCAAGCGTGAGCGCCCTCAAAGAAATGTCAGAAAACTTTTCACCTGTATCAACACACTTATGTAAATTGATACAATTTCTCCCCAAATAAATATCCTCAACCTGCTTTGCCGTTCGCCATGCTCGGCAGGTACTGCACTACCAGAATCTTCGGGAAGCCTCGCAAGACATGCCAATACAAGATCGAAAAAAATCTTCTTATTACCCCTTCATCCTCGGCTTCACTATCCTGGTATTTGTCGTTGATATGCTGACCCCGCTGGGTTATGCGGAATGGGTGTTCTACGTAATACCGGTAGCGCTCGCCTCCCTGGAGTCGCGCCCCCAAGTGCCGCTTGTCGTCGCAATCTGCCTGGCGCCGATACTCTTGTTTGGATATGGGTTCTCGCCAGAGGGCGCCGATGAAATCATGGCGATAGTCAATCGTGCCATGGCGTTCTTCGTGGTATTTATCGTGGCCTATCTGTCGCGCAACATCATCCGCGAAAAACTGCTATCGCAACGCCTGAGTTGGCTGGACGCCGGGCGCGAGCAAATCTCGCGCAACATCCTGGGCGAACTCAGCCCCCATGAAACAGGCGAAAAGGTAGTGCATGCGCTGGCAAACTATCTGGAAGCGCAAGTCGCAACCCTATACCGGATACAGGGCGATCGCCTTGAGCGCCTGGCGACATATGCCCTGGATGACAACCATGCTCCGCAAAGCATTTCGCTGAAAAGCGGATTGGCGGGCGAGGTGGCCCGGGATGGAAAAGCCAAGGTAGTGAAGAATGCGCCCTCCGACTATCTGCAGATTCATTCCACCACAGGTCGCGGCAAACCCAGCCACATCGTGATTGCCCCCTTCTCCATTGAAGGCAAAGTCAGCGGCATCATAGAACTTGGCTTCTTTCGCAGCAGCGACTTCAAGGATGAGGTGGAACTGCTGACGCTTATTTCTGAAAGAATAGGCATATCGCTGCAGACTGCACAATATCGCGAGAACCTGAGAAATCTGCTGGAAGAAACGCAGCGACAAAGTGAAGAACTGCAAACGCAGCAGGAAGAGCTGCGCGTGTCGAACGAAGAACTGGCGGAACAGGCCAAGGCCTTGCAGGAATCGCAGACGCAGCTGGAAATCCAGCACACTCAGCTGGAGCAAGCCAATCTTCAGCTGGAGGAACGCAGCGAACTGCTGGAGCAGCAAAAACTGCAGCTCCAGCATACGCAGCAAGTGGTCGAGCGCAATGTCGTCGAACTGGAACGTGCCAATCAGTACAAATCGGAATTCCTGGCCAACATGTCGCACGAACTGCGCACCCCGTTGAACAGTTCGCTGATCCTGTCGCACATGCTGGCCGAAAACAAGGCCAACACCCTGACGGCAGATCAGGTGCGCTATGCGCGCACGATTCACGATTCCAACAAGGATTTGCTGGCCCTGATCAACGACATCCTCGATCTGTCCAAGATCGAATCCGGCCAGGTCGAGCTGCATGTGGAATCGATTTCCATCAAGGATATCGTCACCTCGCTGCAGCAAACTTTCGAGCCGGTGGCGACTCAGAAATCCGTGGCCTATCGCACCGTCGTCCATCCCGAGGTGCCTGCAACCCTGACGACCGACATCCAGCGCCTGCAACAAATTCTGAAAAATCTTTTGTCGAATGCCTTCAAGTTCACCCAGCAAGGCGAAGTGGAACTCGGCATCTCCACGCATGAAGACAGGATTCGCTTTTCAGTGCGCGATACCGGTATCGGCATCTCTGCCGAACAGCAAAGCGTGATATTCGAAGCTTTCCGGCAAGCTGACGGCAGCACTAGCCGCACCTACGGCGGCACCGGCCTGGGCTTGTCCATTTCGCGTGAACTCTCTGCCCTGCTCCAGGGACAGATCGCTGTCAGCAGCGAAGTCGGCAAGGGAAGCATCTTTACCATCGATATACCGCTGGTGCTGAATGTGGAAGCCGATGACAGCAGCACTCAAAAACCAGCGCCTCTCCTGATCGAAGAAGTGAAGCCGGCTGCACCCAGGCCGATTGCCGCTCCCCGGCCAGCCGAGCCCTCCCCGGCACAAAGCGCACCCGTTTCCATACCGTCCATTCCCGACGACAGAAACCAACGCACGCGCGACAGGCTGATCCTGGCAGTGGAAGACGATGAAAACTTCGCCCGCATCCTTTATGAAATGGCGCATGAGATGAATTTCGATTGCATCCATGCTGCCAATGGCGCCGATGCCATTCAGCTGGCAACAGAACACATGCCCAACGGCATACTGCTGGACATCGGCCTGCCGGACCAGTCCGGCCTGAGCGTGCTGGAAAAGATCAAGCGCAATCCGTCCATCCGCCATCTGCCGGTGCATGTCATTTCAGTCGACGATTACATGCAGGCTGCGTATGAAATGGGTGCGGTCGGTTATGCACTCAAACCTGCCGCGCGCGATGACCTGACCAAGGCCATCGGCCGACTGGAGAGCGTGCTCAATACCAAGGCGCGCCGCGTGCTGATCGTGGAAGACAACGCGCCCTTGCGCGAGAGCCTGTCCGCGATGCTGGCTGCCGAAGATATAGAAATCACGCATGCCGGCAGCATTGCAGAAGCCCTGGAAAAGCTGTCTTCGCTGACCTTCGATTGCATGGTGATGGATCTGATGCTGCCGGATGGTTCGGGCTATGAATTGCTGGAGAAGATCTCCACCGGCGGCAAATACGCCTTCCCGCCCGTGATCGTTTATACAGGCCGGGTGCTGACTCGCGACGAAGAGCAAAAGCTGCGCCGTTATTCGCACTCCATCATCATCAAGGGCGCACGCTCGCCGGAACGCCTGCTGGATGAAGTGACCCTCTTCCTGCACCGGGTCGAATCCAATCTTCCTCCCGAACAGCAAAAACTGCTGGCACAGGCCCGCCAGCGCGACACGGTATTTGAAGGACGCCGCATCCTGGTGGCGGAAGACGATGTGCGCAATGTGTTTGCCCTGACCAGCATTTTCGAACCGCTGGGCGCCACGCTCGTCATCGCGCGCGATGGCGAGGAAGCCTTGCATCATTTGCAGCAGGATGAACGCATCGACCTGGTACTGATGGACTTGATGATGCCCAAGATGGATGGACTGACCGCTATCCGAAAATTGCGGGAGCAGCCGCAGTTCAAGAAATTGCCAGTCATCGCGCTGACCGCCAAGGCCATGGCTGACGACAGGCGCAGCAGCCTGGAAGCAGGCGCCAGCGATTACATTTCCAAACCGATCAATGTTGATCAACTGGTATCCCTGTGCCGCGTGTGGATGCCGAAATAAGCAGATGCAGATGGATCCGGATTTCGACATTGAGCTGGAATTGCTATTGCAGGGCATTTACCTGAAATATCAGTATGACTTCCGGCAGTACGCAGTAGCGTCGCTACGGCGCCGCATGCAGCAGGCGATGGAACACTTCGGCTGCAAGACGCTGTCTCAGTTGCAGGGCCGCGTGCTGCATGAGCCGTCCGTGTTCCCGCAGATGCTGCGTTTTCTGACGGTACAGGTCAGCGAAATGTTTCGCGACCCGGATTATTTCCGGGTGCTGCGCGAACAGGTCGTTCCGGTGCTTCGCACTTACCCCTCGCTGAAGATCTGGGTGGCGGGCTGCAGCAAGGGCGAAGAGGTTTGGTCGCTTGCCATCCTGCTAGAAGAAGAAGGCCTGCTGGAACGCACCATCATTTATGCGACCGATATCAATCCGGAAGCTCTGCGAGCGGCAGAAGCCGGTATTTTCGAATTGGACCGCATGGCCCAGTTCAGTACCAACTATCAATTGGCGGGCGGCACGAAATCCTTATCGGATTACTATATTGCCGCTTACAATGGGGCGATGTTCAAGCAGTCGCTGAAGTCGCAAATCGTGTTTGCCGACCACAGCCTGGCGACCGATCATGTGTTCTCGGAGGTGCATCTGATTTCCTGCCGAAACGTGATGATTTATTTCGACCGCGAACTGCAAAACCGCGCAGTCCAACTGTTCTACGAATCGTTGATACACCGCGGCTACCTCGGCATAGGCCCCAAGGAAAGCCTGCGATTTTCACCGTATGCGCATGCCTTTACAGAAATTGCTCCCGGCGAGCGAATTTACCAGCGCTTGTGAAGCTGACTTAGGCAGATAGACATGACGAATTCCAATCAATCTGTGGATCTGATAGTGATCGGTGCCTCTGCGGGCGGCGTGGATGCGGTCGGCCAATTGCTGAGCGCATTGCCCGCGGGCTTTACGACGCCCATCCTGATTGTGCTGCACCTGCCTCCTCAGGGGCCGAATGCGCTGGCTTATGTCTTTTCCCGCAAATGCAATTGCTACGTCAAGGAAGCTGAAGACAAGGAGGCTATCGAAGCGAAGGTGATTTATGTTGCGCCGGCCGATTATCATTTGCTGGTCGAACCCGACCATACGCTTTCGCTGTCGCGCGATGAAGCCCTGCATTATTCCCGCCCCTCCATCGACATGCTGTTTGAATCGGCTGCGCTGGCCTACCGGGATAGGGTACTTGCGATTCTTCTGACTGGAGCCAATACAGATGGTGCCGAAGGCATGAAACAAATCCACGATTGCGGCGGGCTTGCCTGGGTGCAGGATCCCGCAGATGCACTTTCCTCAACCATGCCCAAAGCCGCGCTTGAGCTTATCGAGCCGGACCAAATCATGACCCTAACGAAGATGGCCGATTGCCTGAGTCAGTTGTGCCATGCGCCGCCCACGGTGGAGCTCCTATGACGCACGATATCGACATTCTGGTCGTGGATGATTTCACGCAAAACCTGGTTGCTACCGAAGCGCTGCTCGGACGCCCCGGCCTGCGGATACTGAAGGCGGCATCAGGGGATGAAGCGCTGGAACTGCTGCTCAAGCATGAAGTGGCGCTGGCGCTGATCGATGTGCAGATGCCGGGCATGGATGGTTTCGAGTTGGCCGAAGTCATGCGCAGCAACCCGCGCACCGCCGGCATTCCCCTGATCTTCATGACAGCCGCTGCGCAGGAAATAACCCGTACCTTCCGCGGTTATCAGGCCGGTGCAGTCGACTTCCTTAACAAGCCCATCAACCCTGAAGTCTTGCGCGGCAAGGTAGAGGTTTTTGCGCAATTGTTTGCGCAGAAAAAGCAGATACAGCAGCGCATGGAAGAATTGCGCGAAGTGCTGCAGATGAATGAAATATTCATTTCCGTACTCGGCCACGATCTGCGCACTCCCCTGTCTGCGGTGATGAATGGCTCTGAACTGATACAGAAATTAAGCGATGAAAAGAAAGTCGGCGATGTCGCGCGCCGTATCCAGTGCAGCGCCGATCGCATGAAGAAAATGGTGGATCAATTGCTGGATGTGGCCAAGATCCGCTCCGGAGGAATGGTGCTGTCCAAGACAGCAGGCAACTTCAGGGATGTGGGCGAACGGATTATTTCCGAGATGGAGCATGTCGCTCCCGATTGCGATATCCGCTTCGACTGCCAGGGCAATACGGAAGGGAACTTCGATCCCGACAGGCTGGCGCAAATTCTCGCCAATCTCGTGAGCAATGCTGTTCAGCATGGAGAGAGCGGTTGCCCGGTGAACGTCTGCATCGATGGGCAGGCCAGCGATAAAGTCTGCATACGCGTGCAGAATCAGGGCGTGATGCCGTCCGACATCATGGAGGAAGTGTTCAAGCCCTATTACTCGGCTGGCGACAAGCTTGCTTCCCGTTCCGGCCTGGGATTGGGCCTGTACATCGTCAAGGAATTCGTGGAAGCCCACGACGGCAAGGTCAGCGTGGATTCCGAGCCCGCCCGGGGTACGGTGTTTGAAGTCACCTTACCCCGGGAAGCCGTTTAAACGGAATCTCGCACGCCAGCGCTTGCTGATCGCTCTGCCCGACCTGCTTCCTTACGGACGATCCGCCACCGCGTCGGCCACGCACATGGCCACCATGTTGACGATGCGGCGCACGGTTGCCGACGGTGTCAGTACATGGACCGGCTTGGCGCAGCCCAACAGGATGGGACCGATAGCAATGCCATTGCCGGCAGCCATCTTCAGCAGATTGTAGGAAATGTTGGCGGACTCGATGTTCGGCAACACCAGCAGATTGGCTTCGCCCTTCAGCGGCGAATCCGGCATGAAGCGCTTGAGCAGATTGGTGTCCAACGCGGTATCGCCGTGCATTTCGCCATCGACTTCCATGTCCGGCGCAATCTCGCGCAGTATCGCCAACGCCGCACGCATCTTGCGGGCCGACTCGCTGTTGCTGCTGCCGAAATTGGAATGCGACAGCAGCGCTGCCCGCGGTTTCAGACCGAAACGCTGCATGGCTTCGGCAGCCATGATCGTGATTTCCGCGATCTGCTCTGCGGTCGGATTTTCATTCACATGCGTGTCCACCAGCATGATCTGGCGGTTAGGCAGGATCAGGCCGTTCATCGCGGCATAGACATTGGCGCCCTCGCGCTTGCCCAACACCTGTTCGATGTATTGCAGATGCAGGCCGGCCGTGCCGAAGGTGCCGCAGATCATGCCATCCGAATGACCCTTGTGTATCGTCATCGCGCCGATCAGGGTATGACGGCGACGCATTTCCAGCCGCGCATACTGTTCGGTCACGCCCTTGCGACGGGTCATGGACAGATAGGTTTCCCAATAGTCGCGATAACGGTCATCGTGTTCGGGATTGATGATCTCGACATCCACACCCGGCTTGATGCGCAGGCCGAAGCGCTCTATGCGCTGCTCCAGCACGGTGGGACGGCCGATCAGTATCGGTTTTGCCAGGCCTTCATCCACCACCACTTGCACCGCGCGCAGCACACGCTCTTCCTCGGCTTCTGCGAACACGATGCGCTTGCGTTCCGCTGGTGCTTTCTTCGCTACCGAGAACACCGGCTTCATGAAGGTGCCGCTGCGATAAACCAGTTCCAGCAGTTTGTCGTGATAGGCATCCATGTCCGCGATCGGCCGGCTTGCCACGCCGCCTTCCTGCGCCGCCTTGACCACGGCCATGGCGATCTTCACCGCCAGGCGCGGATCGAAGGGCTTGGGAATCAGGTAGTCGGGACCGAAGGAGAGATTGTCGATGCCGTAGGTCGCCGCCACGATATCGGACTGCTCGGCCTGCGCCAGCTCGGCGATCGCATAGACCGCCGCCATTTCCATTTCGCGCGTAATCGTGGTGGCGCCGCAATCCAGCGCGCCACGGAAGATATACGGAAAGCAAAGTACATTGTTGACCTGATTGGGATAGTCGGACCGGCCGGTGGCAATCACGGCATCGGGACGCACTTCCCGGGCTTCTTCCGGCAGGATTTCCGGAATCGGATTGGCCAGCGCCAGGATCAGCGGATTGGGCGCCATGGTCTGGGCCATTTCCGGTTTCAGCACGCCGCCTGCGGACAGGCCGAGGAAGATGTCGGCGCCTTCGATCACATCCGCCAGCGTGCGTGCCTGGGTGTCCTGCGCGAACGTTTCCTTGATCGGATCCATCAACTCGGTGCGGCCCTTGTAGACCACGCCTGCGATGTCAGTCACGAATATATTTTCACGCGGGAATCCGAGGTCGATCATCAGTTCCAGACAAGCCAGGGCCGCCGCACCGGCGCCGCTGACCACCAGCTTGGTATTGTTGAGATCCTTGCCGACCACCTTCAAACCATTGACGATGGCGGCGGCAACCGTAATGGCCGTGCCATGCTGATCGTCGTGGAACACCGGAATATTCATGCGCTCGCGCAGCTTCTTTTCAATCACGAAGCATTCCGGCGCCTTGATGTCTTCCAGATTGATACCGCCGAAGGTCGGCTCCAGCGACGCGATGATATCGACCAGCTTGTCCGGATCGGTTTCATTGATTTCGATATCGAATACATCGATACCGGCAAATTTCTTGAACAGTACGCCCTTGCCCTCCATCACCGGCTTGGCGGCCTCGGCGCCGATATTGCCCAGGCCCAGCACGGCCGTGCCGTTGGTGATGACCGCGACCAGGTTGCCGCGCGCGGTGTAGCGATAGGAGTTGACGGGATCGGCAGCAATCTCTTCGCAGGCCGACGCAACGCCTGGAGAATAAGCCAGTGACAAATCATGCTGATTGAGCACCTGCTTGGTGGGCGCAATGCTGATTTTGCCAGGGGTAGGAAACTCGTGATAATCAAGCGCTGCCTGACGCAACTTTTGCCGCAGCTGTTCTTTTTCTTTCAGAATCGATTCCCGCTCTTCGCTCATTTCTTTCTCCAATCAAAGGAGCACGCATTATGCGTTTCCATAACGCGCCGCGCCATATCAAATTACCAACTCTTCTCCTGCGTTGTAATCCCGCATCGCCGCTTTAAACGGTGCTTGATTTCTTTCCTTTCCTCGCTCTCTGCTGACAAGCAAGCCGAGGTATTGGCTTTCCCATTCTAGCCGCACCGGCGGCAAAGTTGCGACAACTTCCGGCTTGATCAAGGACCTGCTTCAAACTCCTCGCGCGGTACTCGCCACCTTCGGTAAAATGCCGTCATGCTTTCCGAATTCGACCTCATTGCACGTTACTTTCATCGTTCCCGCAAGATCAATCACCATACCGCATTAGGTGTCGGCGATGATTGCGCGCTGCTTGCTCCTGCGCCGGGCATGCAATTAGCCATCTCGACCGACATGCTGGTTGAGGGACGCCACTTCTTTGCCGGCGCTTCTCCCTTCAAATTGGGCCACAAGTGCTTGGCAGTGAATTTATCCGATCTGGCGGCGATGGGTGCTGAACCGCTCGCCTTTACCCTCGCCTTGTCTTTGCCGGACATCAATGAAGAATGGCTGCAGGGGTTTTCTCAAGGCATGTTTGCCCTGGGAGATGCCCATGCCTGCGAGCTGATAGGAGGCGACACGACGCGAGGACCGCTGACGATCTGCATCACGGTATTCGGCCAAGTCCCGGCAGGCCTAGCCCTGCGGCGCGATGGCGCGCAAGCCGGAGACGATATCTGGGTATCCGGCAGTCTGGGCGAAGCACGCCTTGCGCTGGCAGGACGGCTGACGGAAATGGTCGTGGATACCGCCACGCTCGAAGCAGCGGCGGTACGCATGGATCAGCCCAATCCGCAAATAGCCCTCGGCCTGCAACTGAGAAATATCGCGCATGCGGCGCTCGATGTATCGGATGGCCTGGCGGGCGACCTGGGCCATATCCTGAAAGCGTCGAAGGTCGGCGCCACACTGGATGCCGATAGCCTGCCCTTTGGCCCTGCCCTGCAATCCTTGCCGCTGGACATAAAACGCCAGTTTGCACTGGCGGGCGGCGATGATTATGAGTTGTGCTTTACCGCGCCCGCCGGCAAGCGCGACCAGGTCCTGGCTGCCGCGAAAACCGCCGGCGTTGCGGTCACTCGCATCGGCCGCATCGAGGAACAGGCGGGCTTGCGCATCACGGATGGCGCAGGCAAATCCCTCAATGTTTCGCTGCAATCCTTTGATCATTTCAAGACGCCATGACGACACTGGAGCCGGGGCAGGCCGCCTTCATCACCAAGCCGACCAGCCGCTTCATGCTGTCGCACCCGGCGCACTGGCTGGCGCAAGGATTCGGCAGCGGCCTGTCGCCGTTGTTGCCCGGCACCACCGGCACCCTGTTTGCGTGGCTTTCCTTCGTCATGCTGACGGAGCGCTGGCCTGATTTCTTTACCGCGCAGAACTGGACTGCCATCCTCGTCATCGGTTTTGCGATCGGCATCTGGGCCTGCAATGTAACCGGCCGCAATCTGGGCATTGCCGACCACGGCAGCATGGTGTGGGATGAAATCATTGCCTTCTGGCTGGTCCTGCTGTTCGTGATGCCGGCGGGTTTCTGGGTGCAACTGGCCGCCTTTGTGATCTTCCGTTTCTTCGACATGGTCAAGCCGCCGCCGATTTCCTATTTCGACCGGCACTTGAAAGGCGGCTTCGGCGTCATGTTCGATGATCTCATCGCCAGCTTTTACACCTTGCTGATCTTTGCGTTCTGGCAGATGCTGTAGCCGTTACGGCCCATCTATTTCAAGCACGGAGCCGGTAAAGCGGGCATCATGAATGAACTTTCGGTGCGAGCATGGCCTCGCCTTTCCCAGGAGAGATGAACATGAAAGAACTGATCGATGCTGCCACCCGCATGGGTGAAGTGCTGGAAAAAAAAGGCTGGCTGATGACCACGGCGGAATCCTGCACCGGCGGCGGTGTAGCCCAGGCCATCACTGACATTCCCGGCTCGTCGGGATGGTATGAAGGCGGTTTCGTCACCTACTCGAATATGGCCAAGTCGGAAATGCTGGACGTTCAACCCGCCCTGCTGGCCCAGTTCGGGGCAGTGAGCGAGGAAGTGGCGGCGGCCATGGCCGAAGGAGCGCTGGCCAACAGCAGTGCACATGTCAGCGTATCGACGACCGGCATTGCCGGTCCTGCCGGCGCGGTACCGGGCAAGCCGGTGGGCACCGTGTGCTTCGCCTGGTCCATGGAGCGTCATGGCGAGCCTCATACCGTGACCGAACGCCTGGTCTTCAAGGGTGACCGGCAGGCCGTGCGGCAACAGGCGGTCATGCATGCGCTGGAAGGCTTGATCCGCTTCGTCAACCAGGAAAAATAGCCGCAGGTTCGCGGCCTCGGTATGAATCAGCGATAGCGATTGATCTCGTCGCGCGTCTGCCTTGCCACGCGCCGGGCTGCCTGTGTGAAGTCTTCTCCTGCCTGCGGCGACGCATACAGGATGGCGCGCGAGGAATTGATCATGATGCCGGTGCCGTCGGCGGTCTTGCCCGCCTTGACGGTCGCCTCGACATCGCCACCCTGCGCACCCACACCCGGCACCAGCAGCGGCATGTCGCCGATCACCTTTCTTACCTGGGCCAGTTCCTGCGGAAACGTCGCGCCGACCACCAGTCCGCATTGACCATTGCGGTTCCACTTATCGGCCACCAGTTCCGCCACATGCAGATATAAAGGCTTGCCGTTGATCTCCAGGAATTGCAGGTCCGATCCGCCCGGGTTGGACGTGCGGCACAGGATGATGACGCCGCGGTCCTGCCAGCCCAGATAAGGCTCTACCGAATCGAATCCCATGTAAGGATTGACCGTCACTGCATCCGCGCCGTAACGCTCGAAGGCTTCGCGCGCATATTGTTCGGCAGTCGCGCCGATGTCGCCGCGCTTGGCATCCAGCACGATGGGAATGTGCGGATAACGCTCATGCATATAGGCGCACAAATCTTCCAGTTGATCTTCCGCGCGCAAGGCGGAAAAATAGGCGATCTGCGGCTTGAAAGCGCACGCAGCCTCGGCTGTCGCATCGACAATCGCCTTGCAGAAAGCCAGGATGCCATCCGGCCGGCCTTTCAATTCCGGCGGCAGCCTGGCCAGATCGGGGTCCAGGCCCACGCATAACATTGATTGCTGGGAAGCCCAGGCAGCGGATAACTTGGAAGTGAAGCTCATGGCAGGTCCTGTAAGAATAGCGTGCATTGTAACGCCTCAAGGCATTCGGACGGCAGACAGCGATCATCGAGAGAACCAGAGCCAACTCCTGTAACGCACCCAGGATTGTATGCAACAATGTTCGCTATCTCTATTGAAACCGGGCCGCTTCATCCTCATTTTTTCTGCTGTTAAGCAATCCCATTTATCGAACAGGCACGGACCATGCTCAGGCCTTGCCATCACACTTCACAAGGATAGAACCCAATGAAAACATGGCTGAAATGGTTGAGCATGGCGCTGTTTGCTTCGCTGCTGAGCTCATGCGGCTATAACGACTTCCAGACCAAGGATGAAACGGTCAAGGCGGCATGGAGCGAGGTGGTTAACCAGTACCAGCGCCGTGCCGACCTGATTCCCAACCTGGTCAATACCGTGAAAGGCTATGCCTCCCACGAACAGGAAACGCTCTCTGCAGTCACCGAGGCGCGCTCCAGGGCCACCAGCTTCCAGATCACGCCGGAAGTGCTGGACAACCCGGAAGCCTTCCAGCGCTTCCAACAGGTTCAGGGAGAATTGTCCTCCGCACTCTCACGCTTGATGGCGGTCTCTGAAAATTATCCCAACCTGAAAGCGGATGCGAATTTCCGCGATCTGCAAGTTCAGCTGGAAGGCACGGAAAACCGCATCACGGTGGCGCGCCAGCGTTATATCAACACGGTTCGCGATTACAACGTGCTTGCGCGCAGCTTTCCCACCAATCTGACGGCAATGATCTTCGGCTACGATGTGAAGCCCAACTTTACGGTGGAAAACGAGCGCGCAATTTCCAATGCGCCTACCGTGGACTTCGGCAAGTAAGCGAGGCAAACCACAATGACCTTGTCCCGTCTGTTCGCCGGCCTGTTGCTGGGCACCATGCTGTCGTTCGCGGCGGCACAGGATTTTGTGCCAGTGCCGCCCTTGAAAACGCGTGTGACCGACCAAATCAGCATGCTCGCGCCGCCACAGCGGCAAGCGCTGGAAAACGTGCTGCAGGAATATGAAACACGCACCGGCAGCCAGATCGCCATCTTGCTGATGAGCAGCACCGCTCCCGAAACCATCGAGCAATACGGCATACGCGTGGCGGAAAGCTGGAAGATAGGCCGCAAGGGCGTGGACGACGGCGTGATCCTGCTGGTCGCCCGCGACAATCCCAGCGGCTTGCGTCGGCTGCGCATAGAAACCGGTTATGGCGTGGAAGGCGCGCTGACCGATGCGCAAGCGGGGCGCATTCTTAACGACATCATTGCGCCGCATTTCCGCCAGAATGATTTTTACGGCGGGCTGGTGGCTGCGGTATCGGCCATCACTGCCGTCATGGAAAACGAGGAACTGCCTCCGCCTCAGCGACGCGAGGCCCAGCAGGAAGAAGGAGGAAGCTGGATCTTTTTCCTGTTCATCCTGTTCATCATCATTTCCAATATCGCCGCGCGCAGCCGGGCCTCGCGTAATCGCATGAACCGCGGCGGCTGGGGCCGTCATGCGCCCGGCATTATCCTGGGCAGCGGCATCGGCAGCTCGATAGGCCGGCATGGCCGCGGTGGCGGTTTCGGCGGCGGTTTTGGTGGCTTCGGCGGAGGGGGCGGCGGATTCGGTGGCGGCGGCGCTTCGGGGAACTGGTAATGGAAAAATTAAAACGCGCGTTGCGCCATCTGTTCACGACCAGCCGCGCCGGCAAACAGGCGTTTCCGGAAACCACGCTGCAAGCGATACAGGATGTCATTACCGAAGGAGAAAAACTGCATCGCGCCGAAGTGCAGCTGATTGTCGAACCTTCCCTGCCGCTGTCGGAAATATGGGAAGGCACCAGCTCGCGCGAACGTGCGATTGAGTTATTTTCCCTGCATCGCATCTGGGATACGGAAGAAAATTCCGGCATCCTGATTTACATCGACCTGGCCGACCACCAAGTGGAAATCATCGCGGATCGCGGCATCAGTCATGTCACCACCAGCGAGGAATGGCGCCTGGTTTGCCAGACCATGACCAGCGGTTTTGCAGAAGGTCGCTATCACGACAGCGTGATAGCTGCGCTCAAGCTGCTGAACAACATCCTGCACGCCCATCTGCCGGACGTGGAGGATCAGCCGAATCAGCTGCCGAATCGGCCCATCATCCTGTAGTTTCTAGCCTTTTTCGTAGATCCACTGCAGCAGGGCATCCTGCGCTTCCTGGCCTGCCGGCGCCAGCGCATGATTGATGAAGAAAACCACGCTGTAACGCCGGCCGGAAGCCGCCAGCACATAACCGGCAATCGCCCGCACATCGGTCAGCAAACCGGTCTTGATGTGCGCGCTGCGCGCCACGCCCGCATCGACCAACCGCCTGCGCATGGTGCCGTCATAACCGGCCACCGGCATCGATGAGATGAACTCGGGCATGGTGGCGGAGCGAAACGAACTGACCAGCATGCGGCCCATGGAATCGGCGGAAATTCTTTCATCGCGCGATAAGCCCGAACCGTTTTCCACGACCAGTTCCGGTGCCTCTATGCCCCGGCTTTGCAAGGACGATCGCACCATGAGCGCGCCGCTTTCCGCCGTCGCGGGCGATTGCGTCGTTTCGGCGCCCATCGTCAACAGGAGCTGGCGGGCCATCACGTTATTGCTGTACTTGTTGATGTCGCGAATGACTTCCGCCAGCGTGGCGGACTGCCATTCCGCAATCAGCTGCGCGTCGGGCGGCACCTGCCCATCGCTCACCTCGCCTTTGAAGACACCTCCCAGATCCTTCCATACCTGGCGGAATACACTGCCGAAGAACTGGTTGTTCGTCATGTGATACGGATGCACATTCCAGATGCGCTCCCCGCAGGACGCGGCGTAAGTTCCGCGAAAATGAGAGCCTTCCACTTCAAATGATGTTTGCAATCGCGCCCGCCAGTCTCCGCACTCGCCTTCGACCAGGCGCGGCGCCGTGACCGCGTGGCCCGCAAGCGGCGGATCCATCATGATGCGTACCCGCTTGTAATCAGGATCGGGAACGAAGCGATAAGTGATTGACTGAAAATTCAGCAGCAAGGCATCCGGGCCGGCGTTGTAGGATCGCAGGGGCTCGCCATCGAACAGCGCGGCATCGAAATCCACGCTTTCAAACGCGCTGCGATCTAAAAAGACGTTGCCGCGTATTTCGCGTATGCCCCGTATGCGTATCTGCCGCAGAAACAGCCAGAAATTTTCCAGCACCAGCTTCGGGTCGCCGCTGCCCTTGATGATCAGATCGCCATGCAATACATCACCTTTTCGTATGCCGGTGGTGTAAGCCTGCGTGCGCCAGGCATAGGCAGGGCCCAGTACATCGAGCGCGGTCTGCGTCGTAAGCAGCTTCATGGTGGAAGCGGGGTTATGGGGAACGTGCGGCTGCCAGCTTATCCAGGGCTGATCACCGTTGACATCGCGCACATCGATACCGATGGCGGACGGAGGAATATTGGCACTCTGAAGACTGGCTATTACTGGCTCCGGCAGCGATTGTGCATGAGTCAGGCCAGCCACAAGGCCGAAATGAAGGATTAGTCCTGTTGTCAGGAAGCGTAATAAGGCAAGCATGGGACGCGATTGGACTTTCTTGTTCTCAACTCGTTCCCGAAATTAAGTATTTCTTGGGAAACCTGCCGGGAAGCGGTGGCTCTAGTTTATGCGAGGAATGAAAAATCGGCTTCAAAAGTGAAGAGATGTGGCCGGCTGCTATTTCGTTACCGCGAATATTTGCAAAATTTATCATTTTGAACATGAAAACCGAACCGCTTTCACTTTCAGTAACCATTGGCGCTGCGCTGCCGACAGCCTGCTCGCTCTCTATAAATTTAACCCTGCCCGACCCTAACCCTTGAAATAATTCCCTCTGTTATTATCTTCAACCAATGGTCAGGGATAGCCTGGGCGCTGGCCTTGTCAAAAATGCGATAGCGCTTTGCGCCGCTATCGCTAAGCCTCATATGCTTGCAGGATGATTTGATGACAGAAAAACCGGAATGGGAAATTGTTGATAACGACGAGCGACGCAGCGAATACGGGCCACCTCCGACGCCGCCCACACTGCCTGAAGTCCTGAGAGCATTGCTCGGCCGCTGGTGGGCATGGAAAGTCGCCGGAGTCGCCGTAGTGTTTGGCGCCCTGCTCGTCCTGCTGGCTACGGTTGCCGGCGTATTGGTGGTACTGGCTGCAGGCGCAGCCCTGATATCCGCCGTTGTCGCCAGGTTCCGCAAATGGCGACGCGACACGTATACGCCACGCCAATAAGCACGATGTGCCGCTTGCGTTTAAAAGCAATGCGACTGTCATAGCCGGCACTCAACTATGCTTTTGCGATTGCTTATGCAGCGCTACGCTCCACTGCTTTCGGCCAAACGGCACGAGACAAGTTTTTAACGCTGCCTCGCCTTCAGCAGCGCCAAGTCAGTCTGTACACCAGCGACCGCATACTGAGCGTGCTTCCATTCTCGATTCAGTCTTTGCACGGAATCATTCATCATATTGAAAGCAATTCGTGCGGCCTCTTCCGGGCTTGCCGCCGTATGGCGCGCCTGTTCTATGCGAACTAATAATTCTTCGAGATCGGCCCGGTGCGCATGCGGAGCGCTATCGACAGCTTCTCGCAATATGCGACGACGATAATTTTCATAACCATGGGGATCGTGCTTCCACATAGCGACCAAGGTATCGAAATCAGGGAGTTGATCTTCCAAGCCCATTGCTGCTCCTGTTCTGTATCCAGGGACAGGTTCGACCGTTTGAGCATTGATGACCTTGTGAGGGCTCAAGCCTGCTTCCGCACTGCATGAGGCAGGGCAAATTCCACGGCAAGTGTGAAGGCTTGACTCATCAATCGTCAGGCTCTGTGTTTTCCCTCGCACGAGTCCTGATCTTCACCTCAACTCAATTTTGAAGTGCAAAATTACCTCTTTCATGTAAAAAAGCAGGAAACGCCTCGAAAATTCCCGTTGATAAACAATTTAGCTTTCTCAAACTACGTTACCTAAGCTTCTTTACACTTCGCGCTTTTGCCATTCTGCCTTCTTAGGGAATGGGGTCAGCTTGCTTACCTGACCAATAATAATTTCTCCATCCCTTGAAAAAGCCAACTGCCGTCCCTATACTTAGCACTCGCTAGGGTAGAGTGCTAACACTTGTAACCCTCCCCGATTTTCCAACTTGTCAGGCCGCTGAGAAAAACCTCCTCGAGCCCGTCAAATCAACATAAACCATTGAATTTAAGGAGTTTGTATGAACCTTCGCCCTTTACACGATCGCGTCATCGTCAAGCGCCTGGATCAGGAAACCAAAACCGCATCCGGCATCATCATCCCCGAAGCGGCTGCTGAAAAGCCTGATCAGGGCGAAGTACTGGCCGTTGGTAACGGCAAGATCCTGGAAGACGGCAAAGTCCGTGCGCTGGATGTGAAAGTGGGCGACCGCGTTTTGTTCGGCAAATATGCCGGTCAGGCCGTCAAAGTTGAAGGCGAAGAGCTGCTGGTGATGCGCGAAGAAGACATCATGGCAATCGTCCAGAAGTAATACGAATATCCGATTCATTATTCAAGGAGTAAACAAACATGGCAGCTAAAGAAGTCGTATTTGGCGACAGCGCCCGCGCAAAGATGGTTGAAGGCGTTAATATTCTCGCCAACGCCGTTAAAGTCACCCTCGGCCCGAAAGGCCGCAACGTCGTTCTGGAACGCTCTTTCGGCGCTCCCACCGTGACCAAGGACGGCGTGTCCGTGGCCAAGGAAGTGGAACTGAAAGACAAGCTCATGAACATGGGCGCGCAAATGGTGAAAGAAGTCGCTTCCAAGACTTCCGACAACGCAGGCGACGGCACCACCACTGCAACCGTGCTGGCTCAAGCCATCGTGCGCGAAGGCATGAAGTTCGTTGCCGCCGGCATGAATCCTATGGACCTGAAACGCGGCATCGACAAAGCTGTCGGCGCAACCGTTGAAGAACTGAAGAAAATCGCCAAGCCTTGCACCACCTCCAAGGAAATCGCCCAAGTTGGCTCGATCTCCGCCAACAGCGATTCCTCCATCGGCGACCGTATCGCTGAAGCGATGGAAAAAGTCGGCAAGGAAGGCGTGATCACCGTTGAAGACGGCAAGTCGCTGGAAGACGAGCTGGATATCGTCGAAGGTATGCAATTCGACCGCGGCTACCTGTCGCCGTACTTCATCAACAATCCTGAGAAGCAAGCGGTTCTCCTGGAAAACCCGTTCATCCTGCTGTTCGACAAAAAAATCTCGAACATTCGCGAACTGCTGCCGGTGCTGGAGCAAGTCGCCAAAGCTGGCCGTCCGCTCTTGATCATCGCTGAAGATATCGAAGGCGAAGCGCTGGCAACCCTGGTGGTCAACAACATCCGCGGCATCCTGAAAACCTGTGCAGTGAAAGCACCTGGTTTCGGTGATCGTCGTAAAGCCATGCTGGAAGACATCGCCATCCTGACCGGCGGTCAGGTTGTAGCGGAAGAAGTCGGCCTGACCCTGGACAAAGTAACCCTGACCGAACTGGGCCAAGCCAAACGCATCGAAATCGGCAAAGAAAACACCATCATCATTGATGGTAATGGTCAAGCTGCTGACATCGAAGGTCGCGTCAAGCAAATCCGCGCGCAAATCGAAGAAGCGACTTCCGACTATGACCGTGAAAAACTGCAGGAACGCGTGGCCAAGCTGGCAGGCGGCGTGGCAGTGATCAAGGTTGGCGCCGCCACCGAAGTCGAAATGAAAGAGAAGAAAGCCCGCGTGGAAGACGCGCTGCACGCAACCCGTGCTGCCGTTGAAGAAGGCATCGTTGCTGGCGGCGGCGTCGCGCTGCTGCGTGCACGTCAGAACCTGTCCAACCTGAAAGGCATCAACGCCGATCAGGACGCTGGCATCAAGATTGTGTTGCGTGCGATCGAAGAGCCGCTGCGCATGATCGTCACCAACGCTGGCGAAGAAGCTTCTGTCGTCGTCAACAACGTGCTGGAAGGCAAAGGCAACTACGGTTACAACGCTGCCAACGGTGAATACGGCGACATGGTGGAAATGGGCGTACTGGATCCGGCCAAAGTCACCCGCTCCGCTCTGCAAAACGCAGCTTCCATCGCTGGCCTGATGCTGACCACCGACTGCATGATCTCCGAACTGCCGGAAGAGAAGCCGGCTGGCGGCATGCCGGCAGGCATGGGTGGTATGGGCGGCATGGGCATGGACGGCATGATGTAAGTCGTTATGTCCGGCGCAGCTTCACCGCTGCGTCAGCTCGACATCAAAACGGGGTGCCCAGGCACCCCGTTTTCTTTATGCGGCAAAGGATAGGATTTCTGCCTTCTATATATAGAGAGAGGTGTTTTATCTGGCCGGCTGCAGCATGATGATGGCCATGCCCGTTAATGCCAGCCCCGCTCCTGCCAAGTCCCAGCGGGTCAGCGCAACGCCATCCACCCAATACAGCCACAACAGCGCCACGCTGATGTACATGCCGCCGTAAGCGGCATAAGTGCGACCTGCCGCGGTCGGATGCAGCGTCAGTAGCCAGGCAAACAGGGCCAGCGACAAGACTGCCGGAATATACAGCCAGGCCGGCTTGCCCTGCTTCAGGACCAGCCAGGGCAGATAGCACCCGACAATTTCTGCCAGCGCGGTCACGGCGAACAGGACGGCAATCCGGAGGAGTTCCACGATATATCCTTTTCAGCGACCTGACCTTACAGGCCCAGATCCTTCCAGATGCGGTCCACCTTATCCTTCACCGCCTGATCCATGACGATAGTCGTTCCCCATTCGCGGCTGGTTTCGCCCGGCCACTTGTTGGTGGCGTCTATGCCCATCTTGCTGCCCAGGCCGCTGATGGGTGACGCGAAATCCAGGTAATCGATGGGCGTGTTGTCCACCATGGTGGTGTCGCGCACCGGATCGACGCGCGTGGTGATCGCCCAGATCACCTCCTTCCAGTCGCGGATGTTCACGTCTTCATCGACCACGACAATGAACTTGGTATACATGAACTGGCGCAGGAAGCTCCATACACCGAACATCACGCGCTTGGCGTGTCCCGCATAGGATTTCTTCATTTGCACGATCGCCATGCGGTAGCTGCAGCCTTCCGGCGGCAGGTAGAAATCCGTGATCTCGGAAAACTGCTTCTGCAGCAGCGGCACGAACACTTCATTGAGCGCCACGCCCAGCACGGCCGGTTCGTCGGGCGGCTTGCCGGTATAGGTGGAGTGATAGATCGCGTCGCGCCGCTTGGTGATGCGGTCGATGGTGAAGACCGGGAACCAGTCCTGTTCATTGTAGTAGCCGGTATGGTCGCCATACGGCCCCTCCAACGCATGTTCGTAGCCGCTGGGATGGCTCTCATCCGGATAGATATGCCCCTCCAGCACGATCTCGGCCGAAGCAGGCACCCGCAACTCGCTGCCTATGGCCTTGACCAGTTCGGTACGGCTGCCGCGCAAAAGACCGGCGAACTGGTATTCGGACAGCGTATCCGGCACCGGCGTCACCGCACCCAGGATGGTGGCGGGATCGGCGCCCAGGGCGACCGCAATCGGATAAGGCTTGCCGGGATTGGCCAGGCAATGTTCGCGGAAATCCAGCGCGCCGCCGCGATGCGCGAGCCAGCGCATGATGACCTTGTTCGGACCCAGCACCTGCTGGCGGTAGATGCCCAGGTTCTGGCGCTTCTTGTGCGGTCCCTTGGTGATCACCAGTCCCCAGGTGATCAGCGGTGCGACATCGCCGGGCCAGCAATGCTGAATCGGCAGACGCGACAAATCCACGTCCTTGCCTTCCCATACGTCTTCCTGGCAAGGGGCCGAGCGCATTTCCTTGGGAGCCATGTCCCACAAGGCTTTGACCAGCGACCCCAGGCCCAGCATATCCTTCACGCCCTTGGGCGGCTCAGGCTCCTTCAAGGTGGCGAGCAACTGCCCTATCTTGCGCAGCTCTTCCAGGCTTTCCGCCCCCATGCCCATCGCGACACGACGGGTCGTACCGAACAGGTTGGTCAATACCGGCATAGTGTGACCGGCAGGCTTTTCAAACAGCAGGGCCGGACCTTCTGCGCGCAGCACGCGGTCGCTGATTTCCGTCATTTCCAGGTGAGGTGAAACCGTAGAACTGATTCGTTTGAGCTCGCCTTGCTTTTCAAGCTGGGCAAGAAAGTCTCGTAAATCCGTATATGTCATTTTTTTGAGCCAAATCAGAATTCAGAACGTCGTTTCAATAAAAACAGTAAGTCATTGATTTTATTGAAAATATATTTATTCAAAGAAATTTCTTTATATATATTAATTATTTAAAACTCGTTTAATAGAGTTGACTCGATATAAACCCAACTCTACAATTCGCCCAACTTGGACAAAGGCAAGTGCCTACTTATTATTCAGACGCAAAAGCGGCCAAGTCATCTCATATTATGAGTAGAGGGGTTCGGGGCTCCGACCAACATTGTAAGGAGTGTTTCCAAAGGCGTCAGCCTTATCCTCCCCGAAAGCTTTAATTGCTAACAAGCCTCTTCCAAAAGAGGAAAGTACAAGCATAAATAACTACCCGGCGTTTGCAGTCATGTTTGGACGCAAACGGTGTTTCTGTTCTACGGCATCGTCAAGCATCTGAAATCATTCGGCCGCTTGCCGATGCTCTGAAGAATCTGGAGAACTTATGCTCAATGATGTCAGTAGAACTGCGCTAAGTACCGGTCGGCACAGCTCCAACCTATCTGCCCGCATGGTGATCGTTCCCAAGGAACACACTATAGGTCCATTTAGAAAAGCGATTAATCGCTTCGTCATGATGGCGGGCATTCTGTCCATGGCCGTGCTGGCCCTGTTGTTTATACGGCCCGAACTGGCCGACCAGTTGAAAGTAATTTCGCCTTTCGCGGCTTCCGTCATGGAGGAATTCCAGGACGAGGAAGATGGCACGCTGTTTTCGTTGGACATCGTTCCAGTCACGACAGACGATCCGACGCTGCAGGCACAGCAGGAACGCCTGGTGCAATGGATTTCCCGCCGCTATCGGGTCGCGGGAGATGCAACCAACCTATTCGTTTCCACCGCCTATACGACAGCGCAGGAAATGAAGTTCGATCCGCTGCTGATTCTGGCCGTGATCGCCATCGAATCGCGCTTCAATCCCCTGGCGGAAAGCCCGGTAGGTGCGCAAGGGTTGATGCAGGTCCTGACCCGCGTTCACCAGGAAAAATTCGAGAACCACGGCGGCGTCAAGGCAGCCCTGAATCCGATTTCGAACATCAAGGTCGGCACGCAGATTTTGCATGACTATATCCGCCGCGGCGGCTCTATCGAAGCCGGCCTCAAGCGTTATGTTGGCGCCGCCAATATGAAAACCGATCAGGGGTATGGCGCCAAGGTCCTGGCGGAGTATCGCAAGCTGAAGGATGTGGCGCATGGAAAGCGGGTGCCGACTTTCACTTCGCCCGGCATTAAAAAGCAGGATCTGGTTCAGAACTCGACTGAAGACAAGCAGTCGAATATTTAGCAAAACTTACAGACCGCGTCGGGCAGCTTGCAAACAAGCCTGCCCGATGTTTCAAAGGAGCCCTCGGGCTCCTTTATTTTTTGCGCAGCCGGAATATCGGAATGGCTATCCCAGGAAGCTGCGCAAACGATTCATCGCCTCGCGCAGCCTGGGCAGCGAAGTAGTGTAGGCGGCCCGAACGTAGCGCCTGGCCTCGAATTTCCCATAATCCAGCCCCGGCACCATGACCACACCCGCCTGCTCCATCATCGCTTTCGTCAGCGCATCGGCATCCTCCGACAAGGCGGTGCAGTCCGCGTACACATAAAACGCTCCATCGGGCTTTACGGGAATGCGAAACCCAAGGCTTTCCATGGCGGGCACCAGGAAATCACGCCGTTGCCGGAACTCTTCCCTGCGCGCTTCGTATATGCTCAGCGACTCCGGCTGAAAGCAGGCCAGGGCCGCATGCTGGGCGATGCTCGATGCGCAGATAAACAGGTTCTGCGCCAATTTTTCTATCGCGGGAACGAGTGCTGGCGGCACTACGAGCCAGCCAAGGCGCCAGCCGGTCATGTGGAAATATTTGGAAAAACTGTTGACGACGATGACATCTTCGCCCAGCGACAGCGCTGAAAATGGCGGCGTATCGTAGCGGAGGCCCTGATAAATCTCATCAACCAGCGTGAAGCCGCCCTTTTCACGCACGGCGGCAACGATGCGGCGCAGTTCCTCAGGATCGATCGAGGTGCCGGTAGGATTGGACGGCGAAGCCAGCAGTACGCCTTTCGTTGCCGCTCCCCAGTTCTCGCGCACCATCGTCTCCGATAGCTGGAAGCGCTGTGCCGGCCCGCTGGGTATCAGCTTGGCCCGGCCTTCGAAAGCAGCGATGAAATGCCGGTTGCAGGGATAGGAAGGATCGGGCATCAGCACCTCGCTATCCCGCTCCACCAGAGCGGCGCAGGCCAGCAGCAAGGCGGCCGAAGCGCCCGCCGTGACCACGATGCGTTCAGGCGCGATCTCCAGGTCGTGTACGTGCCGGTAGTGTTCAGCAATCGCCTCGCGCAGTGCAGGCAGACCGGTGGCCGAGGTGTACTGCATCCGGCCTTCCGCCATGGCGCGGCTGGCAGCTTCCACCACCAGCGGCGGCGCCGTGAAATCCGGCTCGCCTATGCCCATGTGTATCAGTTCGCGCCCTTCCCTCTCCAGTTCGGCCGCGCGCTTGGCCAGCTCCATGGTATGAAAGGGCTCGATATGCGCCAAACGGCTGGCCAGCTGAGCAGGAATCATCACACTATCCGGAATATTACCGAGGTAAGGGGTCACTCCGCGCCAGGGCGAAGGTGATCAGTTGCGTCCCGAACTGGTTTCAGCGGTACGCAGGCGGGCGGCCAGTTTGTCCAGCACGCCGTTGACGTATTTGTGACCATCGATGCCGCCGAAGGATTTGGTCAATTCCACCGCTTCGTTGATGACGACACGATAGGGAATTTCAAGGTGATTCTTCAGCTCGAATGCCCCGATCAGCAGCGCCGCATGCTCCACCGGCGACAACTGGCCTATGGGCCGGTCGATCAGGGGCGCCAGCTCGCCGCGCAAGGCGGCAACTTCCTTGATGCTGCCATGCAGCAGGGTATCGAAATGCGCTCTGTCGGCCTTGTCGAATCCGTGGGCCTGGCGGATATGCGCATCGATGGCACCTGCGTCTTCATTGTTCAGCAGCCATTGGTAAAGTCCCTGCAACGCAAACTCGCGCGCGCGATGACGCGGCGTACGATTTTTGTTGGGATTGGCGTGTTCGGATTTTTGATTCATGGTGCAGTCCCCGCAAAAGCGTGGCTGTTTAGTGTGACGGCCTGCCTACGCAGGCCGGATTGCATATCCTGAAGGCGTCTGATGCGACGACCGGCTATCAGTTCTCTGTCTTTTGGTCGAAGTCGAGATCTTCCTGATCATCATCTTCGTCGTCTTCATCATCCTCATCGTCCACCGACTCTTCGATCGCCAGGGTAAGGTTAGCCATTTCCACGGCAACGCGCGCCGCATCGGTGCCTTTTTCCGTCATGCGCGCTTCGGCTTGAGCATCGTCTTCCGTGGTCAGCACCGCGTTGGCAATCGGAATGCCGAAGTCCAGCGCAACACGGCTGATGCCTGCGCCGGATTCATTGGCGACCAATTCAAAATGGTAGGTTTCGCCGCGGATGATGGCGCCGATGGCGATCAGTGCATCGAACTCGCGAGTCGCTGCCATCTTCTGTAACACCACCGGGATTTCCAGCGCACCGGGCACCGTGGCATGGGTAATATCTTCCTCCGCCACACCCAGTCGCACCAACTCCGCCACACAGGCATTCATCAAGCCCTGGCATACGTTTTCGTTGAAACGCGCCTGCACAATGCCGATGCAAAGACCTTCGCCGTCCAGATTGATGTCGTATGCGTCTAATGCCATGGGAAGTCCTCACTCTCTATTCAGGGCGGAAAACGGCAACTGCCGCTTCCCGTTATTACACCATCAGTTTTCAGGCTGAGCCTGATAACCGACCACTTCCAGGTTAAAACCAGCCATTGACGGCATCTTGCGCGGATTGGCCAGCAGTTTCATCTTGCGCACACCCAGGTCGCGCAGAATCTGTGCGCCTATGCCATAAGTGCGCAAGTCCATGCGCGGACCGCGCGGCGGCGGGCGCTGGCCCGGCTTGTCCAGCGCTTCGAACTGCGCAAACATCTGTTCGCCCGACTCTTCGCAATTGAGCAGTACCAGCACGCCACGTTCGCTGGCCTGGATGGCTTGCATGGCCGCTGCCATATTCCACGAATGGGTGGTGCTGCCGGTTTCCAGCATGTCCAGTATCGATACCGGCTGATGCACGCGCACCAGCGCTTCCTGTTCGGCATCGATATCGCCATGCACCAGCGCCAGATGCGCACCCTTGCTGGGTGTGTCGCGATAGGCCACAGCGCGGAACGGGCCGTAAGCGGTTTGCATCACCCGCTCGGCCACACGCTCCACGATGCTTTCATGCTGGCTGCGATAGTGAATGAGGTCGGCGATGGTGCCGATTTTCAAGCCATGTTCCTTGCCGAACTCGATCAGGTCCGGCAGGCGCGCCATGGTGCCGTCGTCCTTCATGATTTCGCAGATCACGGCGGCTGGCGTCAGTCCTGCTAGCTCAGTAAGATCGCACCCTGCTTCGGTATGACCTGCGCGCATGAGTACACCACCGGGCTGTGCTTTGACTGGAAAGATATGGCCGGGCTGAACGATATCGGCAGGCTTGGTATGGCGTGCAATGGCGACCTGCACGGTCCTGGCTCGATCGGCAGCAGAAATGCCGGTGGTAACTCCCTCTGCAGCCTCAATGGACACCGTGAAATTGGTCCCGAAAGAAGTACCGTTACGGCTGGTCATCATGGGCAGGTTCAACTGCTCGCAACGCTCATCCGTCAGCGTCAGGCAAATCAGGCCGCGCGCATACTTGGCCATGAAGTTGATCGCTTCCGGCGTGACGAAATCTGCGGCAAGGACCAGATCGCCCTCGTTCTCGCGGTCTTCCTCGTCCACCAGAATAACCATGCGCCCGGCGCGCAATTCGGCAATGATTTCTTGAGTAGTTGAAATGGCCATGACTTGAATCCTGAGTAACCCGCTATTCTAATGGATTTCCGCAAGACAGACTTGCCATCCCGCCTGCGATGGACCGCCAAGCAAGCTTGCGGAGCAAGTTTTGTTCACCCCGGGATGGCAAGATTTGCGAATCAGAACGCCGGCACCACAAGCCGGCGGAATCACTTCTCGTCCGGCAAGCGGTAGACGTCGCCCGACATCGCCCCGGTCTGCTTGTTCGCGCGCAGGTCGCGGTATACGGCTGCCCGCATCAACAGCATGGAGACGACCGGCGCCGTCAGCAGGACAAAGACGGTGATGATGAGTTCGTGAATGACGAAGCGCGACTGCAGCGCGGTGAAATAAATCATCGATGCGGTGAGCAGGCAGCCGGCGCCCAGGGTAACGGTAATGGCCGGGCCGTGGATACGCTGATAGAAATTGGGCAGCCGCATCAGACCCAGCGCGCCGATCACAACGATGCTTCCTCCCAGGATCAGCAGCAGCCCTACCAACACCGCAACCCAGTCGGGCAGATTTTCAATGCCGCTCATTCGATGATCTCCCCTCGCATCAGGAACTTGGCCATGGCGACGCTAGACGCGAAGCCAACCAGCGCAATCAGCATCGCGGCCTCGAAGTAAATCAGGCTGCCAAAGCGTATGCCCTGCATCAACGCCAGCAACATGGAGCACATCCACAAGGTATCCAGCGCCAGCACGCGATCTTGCGCGGTGGGACCGATCAGCAGGCGCACTGTGCAGAACAGCATGGCCACGATGGTACAGATGAAGGCAAATCCTATGCACATTTCCAGGAACATCATGCAAGCGCTCCTTATTCGAAAACTTCGATCAGCGGCTGTTCATACCGCGTCTTGATGGTATCGATCCACCACTGCTCGTCATGCAAATCGAACACATGCAGCGCCAGCTCGTAGGAATCCGGCAGGATTTCCACCCATACGGTTCCCGGCGTAATGTTGATCAGGCAGGACAATATCGCCAGTCCGTAAGGACTTTCCAGGTCGAGCGGAATGCGGATGAACTGCGAATGCACCGCCGCCGGCTTGACGAACAGGATGATGCGGCCCACGTTGAAAGCGGAGCGCACGATTTCGACCGTGGCCATCGTCAGCAGGCGAAACAGCGCATCCAGCCGCCTCATCTTCGGCGGCGCAAGCGGCTGCAAAGGGCGCACCACGATCGGTATTGCAAGCGCGAGGAAAGCGCCCAGCAACAGGTGCGCAGCCTCGATGCTCTGATTGAGCATCAGCCAGACAATCAGCAAGGCCACCGAAGTGAGCGGTGCAGGCAACCAGCGATTCATCGTGCGCCCTCCTCGGCCGGGTTGTCGGATGCCTCATTCACGCCGGACACGACCGGCTCGGACAAGACACGATTTATATAATTGGCAGGCTGCTGCAAATCGGCTGCGGCGCGTCCCAGGAAACCGAAAGTCGGTCCCGCCATCACGGCGAGCGCGATAGACAAGGCCAGCAGAAAACCTATGGGGATGACTTCCGAAGCCTGCAGCCGCGGCGGCTTCACGGCTGTGGACACCCAAAAAGTACGCACGCCGAAACGCATCAATGCCAGGATGGCGGTAAAGCCGGATAACACAATCAGGGCCACCAGCGTCCAGGTCAGCGGCGTCACCATGGCCCCCGACACATTCGGATTGAGCAAGGCGTGAAACATGGTGAACTTGGCGAGAAAGCCGGGCAAGGGCGGAAGGCCGGAAATAATCAGCGCACAAGCGAAAAATGACAGGCCCAGGAAAGCCAGGGCCGCCGGCACGCCTATGCCTGCGGTTTCTTCCGGCTGCTCCTCCACCGCAAACGCTTCAATCGTCAAGGCCAGCATGGCCGCTCCGGGAGAGCTGATGCGTCCTATCAATTCGATCAGCAGCATGAGGGCGGCAACGGCAAGGGTCGAGCCCACCAGGTAATAGAGGGTGGCGGGAATCAGGGATGGCTGGTCATATCCTATCAGGGCCAGCAAAGTCCCCGACGACACAATCGCCGCATAACCCGCCATGCGCCCCGGTTCCTGGCTGGCCAGCATGCCGGCCGCGCCGAACACGATGGTTGCGATGCCGCCCCAGAACAGCGCCGCGAAACCGAAACCGGTCGCTTCGCCTGCGCCATCGGAAAAAGCCAGCAACCAGATGCGCAGAATGGCGTACACGCCGATCTTGGTCATCAGCACCAGCATCGCAGCCACCGGCGGTGATGCTGCGGCATAGGTGGCGGGCAGCCAGAATCCTATCGGCCACATCGCACTCTTGATCAGAAACGCAATGGCCAGCACGGTGGCGCCTACTTTCAGCAATTGCAGGTCCAAATCCGCGACATCCGGCATGCGCGCTGCCAGATCCGCCATGTTCAGCGTGCCGGTGGAAGCATAGATCAGGGCCACGCCGATCAGGAACAGCAGTGAAGCCGTCAGGTTGATGGCGATGTACTGCATGCCTGCGCGCACCCGTGCGACGTTATAGCCATGCAGCACCAGGCCATAGGACGCTGCCAGCATGACTTCGAAGAACACGAACAGGTTGAACAGATCATGCGTCAGGAAAGCGCCGTTGATGCCCATCAGCAGGAACTGGAACAGCGAATGGAAATGCACGCCGATGCGGCTCCAGCGACGCATGGAATAAAGCAGCGCGGCCGTGCCGATCAGGGCGGTCAGCAGCAGCATCATGGCGGCCAGGCGATCGGCCACCAGCGCGATGCCGAACGGCGCGCTCCAGTTCGCGGCCAGATATACGCCTACACCCTGCTGCCAGTGCTCGCTGTCGGTCATGGCCATCAGCACCAGCGCCAGGCCCAGCATGCCCAGCATGGAAGCGAAGTTGATGGCGAACTTGAGCTGATGCCGGCTTTCGTTAATCAGTATCAGCAACGCGCCGCATAGCAGCGGCAGCACTACCGGCAGCAGGATCAGATGTTGGGTCCAGGACAGCGTCATTGATCCGGCTCCTGTCCGTCAACATGGTCCGAGCCGGTAAGGCCGCGCATGCCTATCATTACGACGAGAAACAGCGCCGTGGTCGCGAAGCCGATCACGATGGCGGTCAGCACCAGCGCCTGAGGCAGGGGATCGGCGAAAGAGGATGGATCAGGCATGCCGTCGACCAGCGTCAGCGGCGCCTTGTCCACCCACAGGCGTCCCATGATGAAGATGAACAGGTTCACGGCATAAGACATCAGCAGCAGGCCGGTCAGCACCTGGAAAGTGCGCGGACGCAGAACCAGCCAGATTCCCGAGCCGAACAATACGCCAATGGAGATGGAGATAATCGCTTCCATCAGACGATCTCCCTCAGAGGAGCCGACGCGGGCTCGGCAGGTGCGCCGGCCGGCTGGCGGTGACTGCGCAGCGACTGATGAGCCAATGCCACCAGGATCAGCATGGTCGTGCCGACCACCACGGTAAACACGCCAAGGTCGAAAACAAAAGCACTCGGCACATGGATTTCTCCCAGCACCGGCAGATGCAGATGAGCGGTGTGACTGGTCAGGAAGGGATAACCGAAGAACCAGGCGCCCAGGCCGGTGAAGCAGGCGATGACCAGCCCGTAAGCAATCCAGCGATACGGCCGCAACAGCCTCAGGTTATGTTCCACCCACGTGGTTCCAGCCATCATGTACTGCACGATGACCGCTACCGTAAAGATCAGTCCGGCAACAAAACCGCCGCCGGGCAGATTATGTCCGCGCATGAAGAAGTAAACCGCCACCAGCACCATGAAGGGCAGCAGCGCACGCAGATAAACTGCCGGCACCATCAGGTAACCGCTCTCGACCTGCTGCCTTGGCGTCTGGCGACCGGCCCAGTCCACGGGATTGGCTTGTTGCGCAGGCAGTGCGAGGCTTTCCTGCGCCGGGCGGAAGCGTCGCAGCAGCGCATACACCGTCAAGGCCACAATCGAGAGCACCGTGATTTCGCCCATGGTATCGAAGCCGCGGAAGTCCACCAGCAGCACGTTGACCACGTTGGTTCCTCCGCCTTCCGGCAAGGCGTGCAGCAGGAAGAAGTCGCCTATGCTTTCAGGCGCCGGATGCATCAGTACGACATAGCTGACGGCAGCCAGCGTCAAGCCTCCCGCCACCGCAACCAGGAAATCACGGCTGCGGCGCAGCCACACCGAGCGCGGTATATTGATACCCAGCTCGCGCGGCACGATGCGCGGCGGCAGCCAGCGCAGGCCGAGCAGGATGAGCACCGTCGTCACCGTCTCGACCATCAACTGCGTCAGCGCGAGGTCGGGCGCGGAAAGCCACAGGAAAGTCATGCTAGTGACGATGCCGGTTCCGCCGACCAGGAGCAAGGCGGCCAGCCGGTGATACTTGGCCTGCCAGGCTGTCGCCAGTGCGCAAGCGCAACCGATTGCCCACATGGCTGCGAACAAGGGATCAAAACCTTCTTTTGACGGTGCCGGCAGCGTCGGCAGCTTGTCCAGAAGCAGCATGGGTACAACGATCATGACAACCAGGATCAGCAGCAACTGCGGCTGCAAACGTTTCGTACTCAGCCACTTCACCAGTAAAGAAGCGCCCGCCGCAATGCGCAGCATCGTGGTCTCGAAAGCCTGCGCGCCGCTGAAGCGATGCAGAACCGGCACCTTGTCGCGCTCCCGCAGATCAAAATAGCGCCGCAATACGCCGTACAGCGTGATGCCTCCCAGCAGCGCAACGATGCTCATGATCAGGGGCAGATTGAAACCATGCCACATGGCGAGGTCGAATTCTGGCGTGTTTTCGCCCAGCACCGATGCCACGCCCAGATGCAGAACCGGCTCCACGCTCCATCCCGGCGCCACGCCCACCAGCAGGCACAACAGCACCAGGAACTCGACCGGAAAACGCATCCAGCGCGGCGGCTCATGCGGCTCGCGCGGCAGATCGGTCGGCAGCTTGCCAAAAAATACGCTGATGAAGCGCAAGGAGTACGCCACGCTGAACAGGCCCATCGCCACCGCAGCGATCGCCATCCACCACTCTTCCGAACCGCCTACCAGCAGGGTTTCGGCAAAGAACATTTCCTTGGAAATAAATCCGTTCAGCAGCGGCACGCCTGCCATGGCGGCACTCGCAATGATTGCCAGCGTGCCGGTATAAGGCAAGGCCTTGCCCAGGCCGCGCAGCAGCCGCATGTCACGCGTGCCGGTTTCATGGTCCATGATGCCGGCCGCCATGAACAGCGAAGCCTTGAAGGTGGCGTGATTGAGCGTATGGAAAATGGCGGCCACCATCGCATGCGGCGTACTCATGCCCAGCAGCACCGTTATCAGGCCGAGATGGCTGATCGTAGAATATGCCAGCAGGCCTTTCAGATCCTGCTGAAAGATCGCGGCGAAGGAACCGATCAGCATGGTGCACACGCCCGCACCCGCGATGATCCAGGTCCATTCCGGCGTACCGGACAAGGAAGGCCACAGGCGCATCAGCAGGAATATGCCGGCCTTGACCATGGTGGCCGAATGCAGATAAGCCGATACGGGCGTGGGTGCCGCCATCGCGTGAGGCAGCCAGAAATGGAAGGGGAACTGCGCACTTTTGGTCAGCGCGCCCAGTGCCACCAGTATCAGTGCCCCCAGATACCACTCATGCGCGCGGATAATATCGCCTGCTTCCAGCACGGCATCGAGTTCGTAGCTGCCGACTATGCTACCCAGTATCAGCACGCCTGCCAGCAGGCAGAGGCCGCCTGCTGCCGTGACGGTAAAGGCCATGCGCGCGCCGCGCCGTGCATCGATACGATGATGCCAGTAGCCGATCAGCAAGAAGGAAGTCAGGCTGGTCAGTTCCCAGAACACGACCAGCTGGATCAGGTTGCCGGACAACACCACACCCAGCATCGATCCCATGAATGCCAGCAGGAAGGAGAAAAAGCGCGGCACCGGATCTTCGGGCGACATGTAGTAACGCGCATAGATCACGACCAGCAAGCCTATCCCTGTGATCATCAATGAAAACAGCCATGCCAGCCCATCCATGCGCAAGCCGAAGTTGACGCCGTGCTCCGGCAACCACTGCGCCTGATAACGCAGCACCTCGCCGGCGCTGACATCAGGATAGACATAAATAGTCAGCAGCAAACCGAACAAGGCCACGCCGCCTGCCAGAAATGCTTCGCGATTGCGCGCATTAACGGGCATGCTGGCAGCAAATATACTGCCTACAAACGGAACGAGGACAAGGGCCAGTAGCAGCATGGTTTCTGGAAATGCTGAATAAATATCAGGGATAGGTTTATCGCGACAGACAGTACGGCGCCACTCGACTACACCGCGCCACAGCTTTCACTGCCTGAGATACAGGACTGCGAATGCCTTGAGCAGTTCTCCCTTGGATGATTCTCGCTGAGTCTTCCATGACAGCAGACAAGTCAGGAACACATCTGCTTCAGTGAAAAACTGCATATTGAAATGCAGCACAGCCGGGAAAAACAGGGGATTTTCGTCGGTTCAGGTCGGCCTACTTTACCATGCGCCTAGATATACTTTGGCGAAGCAGGGAAGGCGTGCGCAAAAAATGCCGCGATGCCGCGACCCGATTATGACCGGATATTTTCTGAACAGCAACTAGGGTAAGCCTTAATTCTTCAAACCTGGAGTGCGGAAGAACAAAAAATAAAAAGCGAAGAGCTGCCTTGCCGACCGCCCTCCCCGTTTTCCCGTGGTGGTTCGCCATCCCGGCAAACGACCTGCCTAAAAATTGGGCACGGCAATTATTAGCCATGATCAAGCAGCCGCATCCGGAAGAACGCGAAAAAAAATTATTGCACCCAGCTTGACGCAATCCCTAGCGGGACAGACTCAGCATGCGCTCGACATAACGCGCAATCAGATCGACTTCGAGATTTACTTTGGCACCGACTTTCAAATGCTTGAGCGTCGTGACCTGTATCGTATGCGGAATCAGGTTAATCGAGAACTCGCATCCGGCGTCGGTATCGCTCACGCGGTTCACCGTCAGCGACACACCATTGACCACCACCGAGCCTTTGTAGGCAAAATATTTCCCGAGTTCCCCGGGGGCCGTGATGACCAGTTCCCAGGATTCCCCGACCGGAGCAAATTTCACAACCGTGCCCAGGCCATCGACATGGCCGGACACCAGGTGCCCGCCCAGACGCTCCGCCAGCGTCAGCGCCTTCTCCAGGTTGACTTCGCCCAACTGATCCAGCCCGGCCGTGCGGTTCAGGCTTTCGCGCGAGACGTCAACCGCAAAAGCAGCCTCGCTCTTTTCCACGACGGTCATGCAGGCGCCATTAAGAGCGATCGAATCGCCCAGCATGACATCGTCCAGCGACAACTCGCCCGCATCAATGGTCAGCCGCACGCCCGCCTGCTGGTCGCCCAGCGGCGTTATCGAAGTAATGCGGCCGACTGCGGCCACGATCCCGGTAAACATGATTTCTCTTCCTGTCAGATAAAACGCGCCAGCATCCGCACATCGGGGCCGACTGTCGTTACTTCTTGAAAGACCAGCCGGCGGCTGCCTTCCAGATTTTCCAGCGACGGCAAATCGAACAAGCCCTGCGCATCGCCAATTATTTGCGGCGCCAGATAAAGCAGCAATTCATCCACGCATCCTTCGCGTATCAGCGAACCATTCAGCTTGAAACCGGCTTCCACATGCAATTCATTGATGCCACGCTGCCCCAGCTCCCGCATCAGGGCGGCAAGATCGACCTTGCCGCGGGCATTCGGCAGCATCAGGATTTCAGCGCCCTGGGCTCGCAGTTGCGCTTCTTTGTGCGGGTCGGACTGTGCTGCAACGATCCAGGTGCCGCCACCTTGCAATACACGCGCATCGGGAGAGATTTCCAGGCGGCTGTCGATCACGATGCGCTGCGGCTGGCGCGGCGTATCGATTGCCCGCACCGTCAATTGCGGATCGTCTTCTTTCACCGTGCCGATCCCCGTCAGCACCGCGCAAGCCCGGGCGCGCCAGCGATGACCATCGTCGCGCGCCGCCTGCGAAGTGATCCACTGGCTGACGCCGTTATGCAGCGCCGTCTTGCCATCCAGGCTGGCGGCTGCCTTCATCCGCACCCACGGTGTGCCGCGACGCATGCGCGAGAAGAAGCCTATGTTCAATTCATGCGCTTCCCGCTCCAGCACGCCGCTGACCACTTCCATGCCTGCCGCCTTCAATCGCTCCAGCCCCTGCCCCGCCACCAGCGGATTAGGATCGGTCACGGCCGCGACCACGCGAGCGATGCCGGTCTCGATCAAGGCATCGGCGCAAGGCGGCGTGCGTCCATGATGACTGCACGGCTCCAGCGTCACATAGACGCTCGCTCCGCGCACGTCATGCCCGCGTGCCGCGGCATCGCGCAGCGCCTGCACTTCCGCATGCGCCTGACCCGGCGGCTGCGTATGTCCGGTACCGATGACCGCCCCGTCCTTGACGATCACGCAGCCCACGCGCGGATTCGGCGTGGTGATGTAAAGGCCCCTGGCCGCCCATTCGAGGGCCAGAGCCATGGCCTGCTGATCGCTAGTGATGTTCACGGATGGAATAGAGGTAAAAAGAGAAAGCGGCGAAATATGGCGCTATTCTACCAATTCCACCTTGCCGCTCAGGAAGCGCGGACTACCGCTTCCGTTTCAAGCGACCGGCAAGAGCTCAAGATTGATGAAGAAAAGAGTGATGGCGACGAGCTGCCTTACTTCAACCAGGGCTGCAGTGCGGTGCGCATGCTTTCTTCACGCCAGCCATTCACCACTTCGCCGTCGATGACAAATAGCGGCACGCCTCTTCCGCCCAGGCGCCTGAATTCGGATTTCGCATCAAACGATCGCTCAACATCCAGGTCCTGATATTCAATGCCATTGCGCGCAAAGAATTGACGGGCCGCCCTGCAGTAACCACAACTTTCCGTGCCGTACAGGATAATCTGCGGTTGAGCCGCCGCGACCTCGGCATGGCCCGCTTCATTGGCGTAATGCCGGTAACCGAACAAAGCCAGCGCCAGGAGAACCGCGATGACGACTATCTTCCCGAACGAAGCGGAGGATTCCGGCGCTGCGGAATGGTTGAGCCTGGCCTGGTAAGCGCCAGCAATATCTCCCGGCGCCAGCACCTTGTTGTAAGCCACCTGGCAGGAGGGGCATTGCCAGTCGGGATTGCTATCGGTGGGCTGGCGCTGGCAATGGCATTTCGGACAAGTACGCGACATGACGACAATCCGGGCAAGTTACGAGGCGGGTTAAGGGAATTGATTTCCGGTTTCAGGATAGCGGCTGATGCGCTTGGCAATAATCATTGGTGCTGCTCATTAATGAGCAGCACGGTACAAGCGCAGCATCCCCTGCCCCGCCAGGAAAATCGGCCGCTGCAATGAAACAGGCGAGCCATGCAGTCCGGCAGCATGCCGCCTCAGATTATTGAGTTGTACGTAAAATTCCACAAGCGCCGCCAGCAGTCAGCAGGAAAAATCCGAACTCTCTGTCGCATAAAATTCACTGGCTTTTTATTGTGTTCCGGATGCTCAGCAATCTGCAGCTTCAGTCTTGGGATTGCACAGTCTCGGCCGGCCGGTGAAGTTGATGATGATTTTCCGACTCTCCTCGCCCAACAGGAAAGTCCAGGAACCGGCACGCGCAGCCTGGCTGCTGGCATGACTTCTTCCGTAGCCGCTGCCGTTATAGGCGAAGTAAAGCGGCGCAGTGCCGCTGAAACCATCAAGTATCACCATGTCTTTCGGCACGGGACCGTGAACATAAATGAGCTCATCCTCAACATCTGCCAACCGGTTGCCGTTCCTGTCCTGCATGACGGCCCAGCCGCTGGCCCAGTCGGTGGCATCGCCTGCCGGCACCAGGTCGATGCGCGCGCCGCGTCGAATCGCTTCCGAGCGCGCCAACTGAAGGGCGCTGTAAAAATTGCTGACAGCGGTGGACATCTGATAACGCCGAATCAAGCTGCTCATCGCCGGAGTACCGATCGCCAGCAGGATCAGGAGGATAAGCATCGCGATCAGCACCTCGGGCAAGGTATATCCGTGCAGACGAGAACTCAGGATAGTCCGCATGGCATCTTACCAGCAGGGCTTGCCATTGCCGCCGGCCTTGCGCACGCCCGCGCTGCTCAAGCTAAGCGTGCCGCATTCCTTGTCCGAATAGCCTTGTTGCACTTTGGCCGTTCCCGGTACCGCAATGAGCATCACGCATTGTTTCAAGGTGTGTCCTTCGCATTCCTCGGCGCTGATTTCATAGGCACTGGTCTCGGGAGCACTACCCGAATACCAGAAAAATTTTTGGGGTTTGGCAACTGAGAATTCGGCGTAACTGCCATGGATGGAATAATGCCTTTCCTGTTGCTGCATGTTCTTCATCATGACGGCCCAGGCTTCTACTCGCTTGGCGCGCTTGACCGAAGATTGGTAAGACGGAAGCGCCAGGACAATGAGTATGCTCATCAGCACCAGGACTGCTATCAATTCAATCAAACTGAATCCATGATGAATGCGCGTCCCTTGCTCATTTCTTCTTGATTGCATCATGCAACTCCTGCCAGTGCGGAATTTCCCGCCAACTCAGGCGACGGGACTGGAAACGATACGGAAGGTCCTCTTCGGATTTTTTCAATTCATTGGGCACACGATCACGGCGATAAACCGCCTGCAGTACCACATGGGTGGAGGCACGCATGCCGAAGCCAACCGCAGTGATCCGGTACACCGCATGAACAGCCTCGCTGCCAGAAGGCGGCGCTTCCGGCAGCGCGCTCAACAGCTCGATCAGGTAACGTGGCGACATGGCCGGCAATGGTCCTTCCCCTACCGGAAACGATCTCCCGGTATAAGTTCCGTAAGCCACCGTGCGCGCATTGGCAGTGCCGGTATTCAGCAAGTCGGTGGTCAACCACAGTGGCGGATGATCTGTCGCGGCAGGCAGGCATAATCCATGGAATTTTCCCTGCAGCCTGCTACCGCAGCCATGCAAGAAAGCATCAGGATCCGGCGGCAGAAATACGACCGTGTCCCTGCCTTCTTCACTATCGATATCCTGCTGCGCATCTCGCAACGCCGCTTCCGCGGCAAAGAAGGCCATGCTGAAATCCCGCTCATTGCGCGCCGCTTTCTCCCCTTGCACCGTAATACTGGCTGTCGTCACACCCAGTAACATGATGGCTACCAGCAGGATAAGAGAAGTAATCAGCGATGCGCCATGCTGCCTTTTTCGTTCCGCAAGATGAAGTTGCTCATCCATCAGTTTCTCACCCATCTCCACGCACGTAAGCATTGCGAAGCGGTATGGTCGTTACGAAAACACGACGTAGCCGCAGGCGCGAATCGGCAGGAATATCTTCCTCGCGTACCAGGGTGCCGCGATCGCTTGCGCCATGAAGTGTGGAATAGGATGCGCCGAACAAATGATAAGGCGGTGACGGACCTGCTTCGTCTAATTTTCGGCTGCTGCGAACCAGCAGCGCTATACGGACTGCAACGACCTTGCTCCAGTAATCATTGCCCTCCGACTCCTCCTCATCCTCTTCGCCATTCAAGTCTGCGTTGAGTTGTTCAATCCGGGATGCATTGACAAACTGGTTGGGCAATCCACTGCCGTCGGTATTTATGCCATACAGCACTTGAAACGATTCCACGCCTCTCGCGATGCCTTCGGTGCGCCAGCTGTTCTTGCCACGATATTTGCAGCGCAACTCGGGCTCGCTGTTGCGCTCGCCGCCGATAAAAAATATGCTCCATCCCCGCTCCGCTGTTTCGACACCGTCAACAGCAAAGCCCGCGCAGTTAAGCATGCTGGCATCTTCGGCGCCGTCAAAGCGTATAGCCAATACATCGCTGCCCTGGCTTACTGCCGCAATCGGAGACTCGATGTTTTCGCTGGACATGCGCAAGCTCCTGTTATCCAGCCCGAGAATGCCGGTCCGCAGGCCGGTGGCAGGCCCAGGCATCGCGGTTTCTTTCCCATCTTCTTTCCCTCTCGTCCACGATGCCTGCCGTACTGAGCGCGCCAGTATCGCCAGCGCATAATGCCCCACCTCCTGTACCGCGATCTTTTCATCCAGCGTGACATAGGTATGGCGACTGACCACCAGCAAGCCGATCGCTGCGAGTATCACCAGCAGTCCCAAGGCGCTGGCGATCATGAGTTCGACCAGGCTGATGCCGCGCTGAAAGCGTGCATGGCATGCTCGCATCGCGCTTGCTCTCTGCTTCATCGGGCAGCACTCATCACTACCAGGGGTGCATTCGGTCTATCCAGATCCTGCTTGTCTAGCCAGCCCAACTTGATGACCAGCAGCGCCTGCTCGCTCGAAGCGCATTCCCAGCGATAACTCGATGCACCGCTATCCCAAGGCGCGGCATCGCGACATATGCGAACCTGCGCCTGCGGCAGTGCTGTCTGCGCGCGTTTTATCCAGTCCGCCGTGATGAAATGCAGCAAGCCATCGGCATCGCAATGCCTGCCATAACAATGCGCTGCCGACGGATGAGCGTCATGCATCTCCAGGTTTTTCAGCTGGTCCAGCGCAGCATCGTCGAGAACCTGCATCCACTCGCTCATTTCCGCCGCCAATTGCTGGGCTACCGTATGCAAATGGGATTGATGCGTCAGCTGCCAGGCGGACAACTGCAAAGCCGCTGCACCGATCACGCCGGCGGACAGCACCAGCAGTGCCACCAGCACTTCCAGCAGGGAATAACCGGATGAATGGGGAAATGTCATGCCTTGCTCTCCATGTCGAACAGGGTTCGGTACCGGGCGAAAAACTACAGCCTCGGATTGTGTAAAGAGAGCAGGACGAAAACAAGCTGGCCAGCCTTGACCGCCAGGTCAGGCTAGCGCGGCAGTACAGGAAAGAGGGAAGGAGAGAAAGAGGATGGCTAGATCAGGTGCCCGGCTTGTGCTCGGGCCCGACTTCGGCGATGACGTCCTGGAATTCCGAAACGTCTTCAAAGCTACGGTACACCGAGGCAAAGCGGATGTAGGCGATCTTGTCCAGGCGCTTCAGTTCATTCATCACCAGTTCGCCTATCTTGACAGACAGGACTTCGCGCTCGCCCGACGACAGCAGTTTTTCTTCAATGCGATGCAGGGCAGCATCCACGGCTTCGGCAGAAACCGGCCGCTTGCGCAGCGCCAGCAGCAGGCTGCCGCGCAATTTCGAAGGATCGAATTCGGTGCGACTGCCGTTTTTCTTCACGATGACCGGCATGGCCAGTTCCACCCGTTCATAGGTCGTAAAGCGTTTCTCGCACTGGGTGCAGCGGCGGCGACGACGTATGCTGTCTCCTTCGTCGGAGATGCGGGTATCCAGAACTTGCGTGTCGTCATGCTGGCAAAAGGGGCATTTCATGAGGCAATCCGCGAAATAAGGCTGGCAAGTTCCGAAAGGGGCTGAGGTTTGCGCAAGTATAGTGTCGCCTTGCAAAGTTGGCAACGAGAACCCGTAAACGTGAAGCGGCCCTGCCA
>JAFAGG010000037.1 GCA_023422955.1 Pseudomonadota bacterium
TTGACGATCATGCCGCAGGGCTGCTGCGGATCGCTGCTCGAATACACTTCCTGGCCGGCGGCAACGGATTCCTGCGTGCTGATGAGCGCGCGCACCATGCGTCGCTTCAGCTTGCCCAGATACTGGCTGCGCGCCACGATTTCCTGGCCCGGATAACAGCCTTTCCTGAAATTGATGCCGCCCACCACTTCGAAATTCACCATCTGCGGCACGAACTGTTCCTGCGTGGCTTGCGTGATTTGCGCGATGCCGGCGCGGATGTCGTCCAGGCGCCAGGCGGAAGAGGCGCGCGGAGCCAGTGTCTTGACCAGTTCGGGCCAGGCTTGCTCGGCCGTGTCGATGGGCGCGATCCACAGATAACGCGGCGTATCCTCCGCATCGGGAAGGCAGATCAGTGTGCCGGCAGCAGTGTCCGTCTTCGCGTAGGGCGCGTCGGGCAGATGTTCGAACCAGGGATTGAGCGCACCCGCCACGTCGTCTCCCGACAGGCCCAGCGTGACAAACTGGTCCGACACATCGGCGAGCTTGGCCTTGGCGCGTAATACAAACATTTGCAATCTTTTCTGGACTGCAGGCTGAATCTCGCGCGGGATCTGTAGGAAAATGCCGGTTTTGGTACGCCACATCAGCAAGCTGGCCAGCATGCGACCCTTGGGCGAACAGTAGGCCGCAAGGCGCGCTTCGTCATTGCCCAGGTGCTCGACGTCATTGGTCAACTGGCTGTGCAGAAAGTGTGCCGCTTCTTCGCCCGATGCTTGCGTTAAACCAAGCGCCGGCAAGGCGCAGATAAAACTGCGGCTTTCAGAAGCCGGTAAGCTGGCTTGTTGAAATCCGACGATGTCATGAGGCTCGGTCTCGCTTATTTGCGCGCCATGCTGCGCAAGAAACGCCAGCCATCTGTTGTTGGTTTCACCCATATATGCCCGCCATTAGTAAATCGATCAAACTTTCAGCCACAAGGAATTGGGATCGATTATAGTGGCACCACAAAAAAATCGCCGGGGAGCCCCCCGATCATCGATGAGGTACGATTTTGCTGAAACGATTATTGCTCTTGGTAGTACTGCTGGCGCTCGGTGTAGTGCTGGCATTTGCATGGTGGGCCTGGAAGCCGATATTGCCTGCAGAGCAG
The DNA here is from genome assembly GCA_023422955.1 of Pseudomonadota bacterium. Lineage (GTDB taxonomy): Bacteria > Pseudomonadota > Gammaproteobacteria > Burkholderiales > Burkholderiaceae_D > JAEZLB01. The sequence goes on from JAFAGG010000037.1 coordinate 1,133, forward strand.
GCGCCGATTGAAATCACCATTCCCGCCGGCAGCAGCGTCAAACAGGCCAGCCGCCATGTCGCGCAGGCTGCGCCGGTATCGCCGCTGTTGCTGGAAGTGCTGACGCGCGCATCCGGCAACGGCGGTAAGCTCAAGGCCGGCATCTATGAACTCAAGCCGGGCATCTCGGCGTGGGAACTGCTCAACAAGATGGTGCGCGGCGAATACCTGATGGATTCCATCACCATCATCGAAGGCTGGACCTTCAAGCAGATGCGCGAGGCGATCTTGCAGCACAAGGGGCTGAAGCATGTGGCCAGCCATTGGAGCGAGCAGGAATTGCTGGCCAGGATAGCGCCGGATCACAAGATCGCCGAAGGCTTGTTCTATCCCGAAACCTATACCTTCGCCAAGGGCTCGAACGACATCCAGGTCTACCGGCAGGCGCATGCGCTGATGATGCGGCGATTGAACGAAGCCTGGGAAAAGCGCGATCCCTCCTTGCCCTACAAATCTCCCTATGAAGCCTTGATCATGGCTTCCATCGTGGAAAAGGAAACCGGGCAGCGCTCCGAGCGCACCACGATCGCCGGCGTATTCGTCAATCGCCTGCGCATAGGCATGTTGCTGCAAACCGATCCCACCGTGATCTACGGCATGGGAGAAAATTTTGATGGCAATATCCGCAAGCGCGACCTGCGCACCGATACGCCTTACAACACCTACACGCGCCGCGGCTTGCCGCCGTCGCCAATCGCCTTGCCCGGCGGCGAGTCGCTGCATGCCGCCTTGAATCCCGCAGAGACCAAGGCGCTGTATTTCGTCGCGCGCGGCGACGGCACCAGTTATTTTTCGCCGACGCTCAGAGAGCATGAAGCCGCAGTCGACAAGTATCAGCGTCGCCGGCCTGCCGCCATCAAGTGAAATCCTGCATTTGAAATGAGGATCAGGCATCGTACAATGCCCGCTCTCATGCGGCGCTTTCCTGGCTAAGACAAGTATTTATGGAAGTTGGCAAATTCATTACATTCGAAGGCATCGACGGTGCCGGCAAATCCACCCACATTTCCTACGTGGCCGACCTGCTGCATGCGCAGGGCCATACCGTGGTCACCACGCGCGAGCCGGGCGGCACGCCGCTGGGTGAGCAATTGCGGCAACTGGTGCTGAATGAAAAGATGCATCTTGAAACCGAAGCCTTGCTGATGTTCGCCTCGCGTCGCGAACACCTGGCCCAGGTGATCGAACCGGCGCTGGCACGCGGCGACTATGTGATTTCTGACCGCTTCACCGATGCCACCTTTGCCTACCAGGGCGGCGGCCGCCGGCTGTCGCTCGACAAGCTGAAAAGCCTGGAACAGTGGGTGCATCCGCATCTGCAGCCCGATCTCACGCTGCTGTTCGACGTGCCGCTGGAAGTGGCACGCGAACGCCTGAACGCCAGCCGTACGCTGGACAAGTTCGAGCAGGAAGAGGCGGATTTCTTCGCCGCCACCCGCGCCGAATACCTGCGCCGCGCCAAGGAATTTCCGCAGCGCTTTCGCGTGATCGATTCGTCGAAGCCGATTGCCGACATCCAGCAGGTGCTGGCCGACCTGATCGGCAAGCTGCAATGAAAAACTGCGCTGCACGCTTTCCAAGGTCGATCTGACATGGCGGCCGCTACGCTCTATCCCTGGCAGCACGATGCATGGGCGCAATTGCAGCAGATGCGCAGCCGCCTGCCGCATGCGATTCTTTTTCAGGGCCCGCCCGGCATAGGCAAGGTCGCGCTGGCCGAGCAGTTTGCGCAATCGCTGTTGTGCGAATCGCTGCAGGCCGATGGCCATGCCTGCGGCGCTTGCGCGAGCTGCGGCTGGTTTGCCCAATACAGCCATCCTGACTACCGCCGCATCCGGCCGGAAGCGCTGGATGAAGGTTCGACAGACGAAGAAGCCGAAGAGGGTGAAGCCAAAAAATCAGGCAAGGCTGCCAAGAATCCATCCAAGGAAATCCGCATCGAGCAGGTGCGCCAGATCGGCGACTGGATCAACGTTTCCACTCACCGCAGCGGCAAGCGCGTGGTGCTGCTGTATCCGGCGGAAGCCTTGAATACCGCGTCGGCCAACTCGCTGCTGAAAACCCTGGAAGAGCCGCCGGCCGAAACTGTCTTCCTGCTGGTGTCGCATGCGCCGGATGGCTTGCTGCCTACCATCCTGTCGCGCTGCCACCGGTTTTCGCTGGCGATTCCTGCGCAGGAACAGGCGCTGGCATGGCTGCAGGAGCAGGGAGTGGCAGAGGCGCAAGCATGGCTGGCGGAGCAGGGCGGTGCGCTGCTGCTCGCGCATGCGATGGCGCAGGGTGAAACGCGTGAAATCCTGGAAGCCCTGCTGAATCAACTGGCCAGACCGGACAGGGATAGTGCGCTGAAGCTGGCGGCGCAATTGCAGAAAGAGTCGCCGGCAGCGCTTGTCGTATGGCTGCAACGTTGGTTGAGCGACCTGTTTTCTGTCAAACTGGCGGGCCGGGTCAGGTATTATCCGCGTTATCACAAGCAGCTAGCGGCGCTGGCGGCGCGTACCGATGCCGCCGCCTTGCAAAGAATGGCGAAATCGCTCAACGAGCGACGGGCGATTGCCGAGCATCCGCTGGCAGCACGCCTGTTTATCGAGGATATGCTGCTGGATTACTCCGCACTTTTTTCATAAAGGATCATTATGGCCGATACCTCCGCTGCATCTTCCAGTGCATCCCAGGTTGCCCGCCCGGCTGTCTTGTCGCTCGCCATCAAGGAAAAGGCAGCGCTTTACACGGCCTACATGCCCTTTCTGAAAAACGGCGGTATTTTTCTGCCGACCAATCGGCCTTACAAGCTGGGCGATGAAATTTATCTCATCCTCACGCTGCTGGACGACACCAACAAGTATCCGGTTGCAGGCAAAGTGGCATGGGTCACGCCGCCCGGCGCCAACCACAACAAGACCCAGGGAGTGGGCGTGCATTTTCCGGCGGATGAAAGCGGCCAGCGCCTGCGCCTGCGCATAGAAGAAATCCTGGCCGCAGCACTCGGCTCTTCGCGCGCCACCCACACGCTGTAAAGCCATGGAGTTTTGCCACCGGCCGGCATGCCCGGCCGATTTGCCGCACATCGTCGAGATCTACAACAGCACCATCCCCTCACGCCTGGTTACTTCAGACCTGCAGCCGATAACGGTGGAATCCCGCCTGCGCTGGTTTCATGAGCATGCGGACTCGGAGCGGCCGATATGGGTGGTCGATTTTCCTACATCCAGTCCGCATGCCGGCCAGCTTGCAGGCTGGCTCTCGTTCTCGGCTTTCCATCCTCGGCCGGCTTATGCCGGCACGGCAGAGCTGTCGATTTATCTTCATGAAGGCTGCCGGCAGCAAGGCTTGGGGAAATATCTGCTGGCAGAGGCGATCAAGGCAGCGCCGGCCCTGCATATCCACACGCTGGTCGGACTGATCTTCGCGCATAACCAGCCCAGTCTGAACCTGTTTTCCAAGGCGGGCTTCGAGCGCTGGGCGCATCTGCCGCGCGTTGCGGAAATGGATGGCCTGCGATACGACCTGATCATTGCAGGCAAGTCGCTGTCTTAAGCTGATCTATAAATTAATCTATAAATGGATCTATAAATTGAGCTTCATCGGAGAAGTGCAGAGCTGAGCCGGCAGCGCTTGCGATCTCCGCAGATAAAGGCAGGGCGGAGTACAATACGCGCCCATGTACGTCGATTCCCATTGCCACATCAATTTCCCCGAACTGGCCGAACGCCTGCCCGAGATACTCGGCAAGATGGCGGAAAACCAGGTGACCCACGCGCTGTGCGTTTCTGTCGATTTGCCGGAGTTTCCGCAAATACTGAAACTCGCGGAACAATTCCCCCAGGTTTATGCCTCGGTCGGTGTTCATCCCGATTACGAGGAAACGCCCGAACCTAGCGTCGATGGACTCGTGCAGCTTGCCGATCATCCGCGCGTGGTCGCAATAGGCGAAACCGGTCTGGATTACTACCGCCTGGAAGGCGACCTGGAATGGCAGAGGAATCGCTTTCGCACGCATATACGTGCGTCGCGCGCCTGCGGCAAACCACTGATCATCCATACGCGTGCAGCCTCCGAAGATACCTTGCGCATCATGAAGGAAGAAGGCGCAGCGCCGCAGGACGGCGGCGCCGGCGGCGTCATGCATTGCTTCACCGAGTCGCTGGCGGTAGCGCAAGCCGCGATGGAGATGGGCTTTTACATTTCCTTCTCGGGCATCGTGACCTTCAAGAGTGCGAAAGAATTGCAGGAGGTGGCACGCGCCGTTCCGCTGGAGCGCATGCTGATAGAAACCGATTCTCCCTACCTTGCACCGGTACCGTTTCGCGGCAAGCGCAATGAGCCGGGTTATGTGCGTCATGTCGCCGAATTCATTGCCGACCTGAAGCAGGTCCCGCTGGCCGAAATCGCCCGCCACACTTCCGATAATTTCTTCAGGCTGTTTGCCATCGGGCGTTAAAGCCGCTGGCAGCGGCATAAGTCACCAAGCGTCGCCAAGATTTTTTTATTCCTCTTAACAAACTGCTTTGTAGCAGTTTGTTACTACCTCCCTGAAACTGAAGTGCCGGAGACTTGTCAGAAGTTTCAGTGCGATGACATGTTGGATGGATTCAACATGCTCTCCATGATATTTCTGCGCTCATAAACTCTCATCAGGAGGTCACATGAAAAAGAAATCTTTAGCAGTTGCCCTGTCTCTCATGTTTACCGCAGGCTTTGCGGTAGCCCAGCATCATCCGGCAGGCGATGTTCGCATGAGCACGGATCAAAGCCGTGCCCAGGAAATCCTCGATCGCGCCGATCAGGATGCCGCTGCCGGCGTTACCAGCGGCGTTTCCGGCGACGCATCGAGCACCGACAGCAGCGGCAGCTCCGATAGCACTAGCGGTGCCAGTGCATCGGATTCATCCTCGACCAGCGGTCCCAGCAGCGAAGTACGTATGAGCACCGATGAATCTCGCGCTGATGACATCCTGGAACGTGCCGAGGAGCTTTCCAATGATCAGCCAGCGGGAGCTAGCGGTTCATGGTCCGGAACTTCGGAGTCCGGTACGACCGGCAGCGGCGGCGCCTCTGATTCGACCAGCGGCACTTCAGGCACCGGTGCTGAGAGCTCTTCGAGTAGCGACTCTTCTTCGGGCAGCTCTGCTTCCGACAGTTCCGGCATGAGCAGCGGCACCAGCGGCGCCTCCGGCACTTCAGGTGCGGCGTCGTCCCATGCCGATGACAAGGGTGCGACTTCCGGTAGCAGCGCAGCCGGCGACACCTCTTCCGGCGGCGTTTCTTCGCCGGTTCCTTCCAGTGAAAGTTCGGCCCATGGCCGCACCGCCGCACCGGAGTCCGGTACTGCGCCGGGACGCTGATCAGGTGAGCTAAATAAGCAGGACAGGCCTCGGCGCCTGTCGCCTACTGCGAGTCCACCCCTGCACGCTGCGTGATATCAGCGTGCAGGGGTTTTCTTTTTCGTGCGAGGCTTAGCATTGCCGCCGTGATGAGCTTGTTCGTCTTTTTGTGGCGCCACCTGATTTTCATGATGCTTAGGCACAGAATCCGGTGCCTGGCAGCGATGCTGATTCGAAGTCAAAAGTAGCAGTAAACCCGGCCATGCAGGCGGGTTTACTCAGCCTCAAAAGAAAAGCGGACAGCATCGCTGTCCGCCGGTCTGCAGGTCTTCAGTGTCGATGCACCAATCGATTTCCACTTAGCTCTTTCCCTTGGCAGAGCGCGTGCCGGGCTTCGCTTTTTTCTCGATACGGGTAATCGAGCTGACTGCTATCGGATCGCTGGCAGGAAAGGACAAGTCGCTGGCTTCATCCAGCAGCGCATCTGTTTTTTCCTCTATGTCGTCGGAATAAATATTGCGATTCGTACGATCCTTCCAGGTCGCATTATCCGGTGATATATCCTTGGGAACGATATCCTGCGGCGAATCGCCATGAGAGGAAGTCGTCGTGGGTTTCTTGCCCGGTTTGGCGCTCTTATGATGTGTGGTCGCTGCCATGAAATCACTCCTTCCTGAAAATTCGGGATAAGCAGCACTCTCTGCTGCTTTAGCTTATGTGACCATTTGCCAGGTCGGCGGTTCCGGATTGTCGCTTTGATACATTTCCAGTTGCAGCCTTTTTTTGTTTGCAAGAATGAAAGATTTTTTATTAAGCTTTCATTTCGGAAAGAGCTATAGAGGTGGAAACCCCATGAATATGGGATTGACTGACTTTTAATCCATGGTCAGCATTGAGGCCATAGAAATGTTTCTTTTGGGAAAATTCCAGGGGACGTGGATGCAGGGGCTGATCAGCTGCTGTAAATGCCTGAAGCAAAACTTCAGGATAAGCACGGGAATTTATTGAATACGGAAATTATTTCCGATCCAAAAGACATCAGGACGTAACAAAAAACAGCTCAGTCTCTCAGGGGGGGAAATGGAAGCATCAACTTATATTGCAGCAATCGACAGGAACATGAAGATCTTCGAGGTCTTTCGCGCGCTTGACATAGAAATGCCGATTGGACAGATCCTGTTCTTCCTGCATGCTGCAAAACATGAAGGCGCATCGCTGCGCGAAATCGCCGAACTTTCCGATACGGTCATGTCCACGGCGTCGCGTTATCTCGGTAACCTGTCCATCTATCGCCGCGACAAAAAGCCGGGATTGAAGCTGCTGACGTCCAGGGTGCATCCTGAAAATCGTGCCAAGCTCACCATAGAGCTGACCGAGAAAGGCCGCCTGGTGCTGCAGCAGCTGATGTAAGGCGAGGAATAAAAAGAAGAGGAATAAAAAAAGAAAAATGAAAAGCCGGCATTGCCGGCTTTTTTACTTCACGATGCGATAGCAGGGCACATAGGCCTTGCCCGGCAATTTCATCCGGTGCTGCACCACGAAGGCATTGAGCAGCGCATCCATGGGTTCCATGATGCTGCGATCGCCGCGGATTTCAAAGTGTCCGTATTTTTCTATGGCGCGTATGCCTTGATCCTTGACGTTGCCGGCGACGATGCCGGAAAACGCGCGGCGCAAGTTGGCTGCCAGTTCATGCGGCGCCTGATTCTTGTGCAGATCCAGGTTGTGCATGTTTTCGTGAGTGGGAGCGAAAGGCTGCTGGAATGAATGATCTATCTTCAGGCCCCAGTTGAAGTAGTACGCATCGGACACGGCCTTGCGATGCGCGCGCACTTCCTTGATGCCGGCCTGCATTTCCTGCGCCACCGTCACCGGATCGTCGATGATGATCTTGTAGCGTTTCTGCGCCGCTTCGCCCAGCGTGACGCCGATGAACTGATGGATCTGCTCGAAGTATTCGGCAGAACCGGCAGGGCCGGTAAAGATCAGCGGGAAGGGCAGCTTGGCATTATCCGGATGCAGCAGTATGCCCAGCACATAAAGGATTTCTTCCGCAGTGCCGGCGCCGCCTGGGAAAACGATGATGCCGTGTCCCACGCGCACGAAGGCTTCCAGGCGCTTCTCGATGTCCGGCAGGATGATGAGCGAATTGACGATGGGATTGGGCGACTCGGCGGCGATGATGCCAGGCTCGGAAATGCCCAGGTAACGGCCGTCATGGTGACGCTGCTTGGCATGGCCGATGGTGGCGCCCTTCATCGGACCCTTCATTGCGCCCGGTCCGCAACCGGTGCCGATATCCATGCCGCGCAAGCCCAGTTCGTAGCCCACGGTTTTCGAGTAATCGTATTCTTCGCGCGAAATCGAGTGCCCGCCCCAGCATACGACCAGATTGGGATTGATCTGCGTCTGCAGCACATCGGCATTGCGCAGTATGTGAAATACGGAATCCGTAATGCCTTCCGACGTTGTGAGGTCGAACTCCGGGTTGTTCTCTATCTCGTTGGCGGTATAGAGAATATCCCTGAGCACGGCAAACAGGTGCTCATGGATACCCTTGATCATTTCATTGTCGACGAAAGCACTGACAGGCGCGCCCTTGATATCGAGCTTGATGCCGCGTTCCCGCTGAATGATGCTGATGTCGAAGGAGGCAAAGCGCTCCAGCACTTCCTTGCCGTCGTCCATGTAGCTGCCGGAATTGAGCACGGCCAGCGAGCAGTCGCGGAAAACCTTGTGCAAGCCTCCATGTCCCGTATCGAGGAGCTTTTGAACTTCGCGTTTAGAAAGAATGTCGAGTCGGCCAGCGGGGGAGATTTGGGTGTCGATGACGGGGTAGTCCATAAATAAACAGGAAGTGAGGATTCAAACAGTCTGGCAGCAGTATTAAACGGATTGGAATACAAGTCCAGTTCTTTGCCCTGCCGAATTTTTATCGCCCCCCATTTTCTTGCCTGCGATTTTCTCTGCCAGGGCCAGTCGTTTTGAAAAACAGTTTGACGGATTGCATGCCGCTCCCTTGCCTTGCCCTGCTTTCAGAGGAAGTGCTTGCCGGGTTTTGCTGTTTGCGTAAGAAGTTGGCCAAGATGCATGCTTGCAGGCGTTAAATCAAAATTCCGCCCGGCACCGGAATTTTCGCTGGGAATTATTTACAATGCCCGGGGATGCCTTAACATTTGATACGCAAGCTTTGACAAGCGAGCATCCAAGTCAAAAATATTTTGACTTTCTGCCGGCCCTGAGCCGGCCTTCCTGAGGCGATGCCAGCCGCCCCTTTCGATAAAACTGCTGGACACGGAGTACTGCATGCAGCGCCATCGTTTCTTCAAGAAATTGCCCACGCCTCAAAAGCTGCTGGAAAGTCGCATGCTCAGGCCTTTGAAGCCCTATCTGCATCATCATTTTCTATGGCAGTTCAACCGGCGTACGGTAGCCGGCGGCGTAGCGGTAGGTTTGTTTTTCGGCATTCTCATTCCTTTTGCACAGATAGTGATTGCTGCCCTTGCCGCGGTATTGCTGCGCGTGAATCTGCCGATCGCAGCTTTCAGTACGCTGATCACCAATCCTTTTACCTTTCCCGCCCTGTATTACCTGGCTTACAAGCTGGGCGATTTCCTGACGGGTACGCAGTCCATCGTGCCGGAGGTCGCCATTCAAGCCGATATCGAAAAAGCGGTAGAAGTGCAGATGCAGGTAACGGGATGGCTGCCCAATCTGTTCGACTGGTTGCAATCGGTCGGCTTGCCGCTCGCAATAGGGTTGAGCGTGCTTGCCATAACGTCGTCGATAGCGGGATATTTCACGGTTAACTGGTTATGGCGCTGGCAGGTGACACGCCGTTGGCACAGCCGTCATCTGCGTCGCCAATCACGCTAAGTGACAGTTTAAAAACTTGTTGGCAACTTTTGCGGTCTGAGTATGTTTGGCTTGCGTATCTGGAGGCCGAGATGTGGACGCAGGAGAACAGAGGAAGGCATGAGGT
>JAFAGG010000046.1 GCA_023422955.1 Pseudomonadota bacterium
CAGGTAGAAGGCGCCATTCAGCAGTAAGGCCACCAGCCATCCCCAGGCGCGCACGAAATCTGAAATCGCCAGCATCACGATGGTCAGCATCGGCAATTGCTGCTTGGTATTGGCAAACACCGACACGATCTGCGGCACCACGTAGGTGAGCAAAAAAATCACGATCAGGAACGCGACGATCGTCACGATGGCCGGATAGGTAAAAGCCAGTCTCACCTTTTGCACCAGTGAATTGCGGCGTTCGATGTAATCGGCAAGGCGCGACAAGACGCGCGACAACTGGCCGATCTGTTCGCCCGATGCGACCAGTGCGCGATAAATATCTTCAAAATCACGCGGGTGCCTGGACAAGGCATCCGACAAGGAGGAGCCGCCGACGACCTCCGAACGAATCGAAGCCATCAGGTCGCGCACATACACACGCTCCGCCTGATCCTGCAAAACGGACAGCGCTTGCTCCAGCGGCAAGCTGGCTTCCAGCAGACTGGCCAGCTGGCGCGTAATCAGCGCTATTTCGGCCGTCGACAGCTTGTCGCCAAAGGAGCGTCGGCGAACCTTGCCGCTTGCATCCATCTGGCCTGCAATCGCTTCCACCTTAAGCGGCACCAGGCCCTGATTTTTCAGGTCGGAACGGGCTGCCCGCGCGCTGTCGGCATTGACCACCCCTTTCTTGGTGACGCCGCCGACATCCGCCGCTTCATAACGAAAGGCTGGCACTGCATTCCCCTCTCTGTCCGCGCATGCGTTTAGTCCTTGGTCACCCGCAGTAACTCTTCGCGGGTCGTGGTGCCGTCAGCCAGCCATCGCTCGCCATCTTCACGCATGGTGCGCATGCCATTCTTCTGCGCGACCTTGCGGATTTCGGCTTCCGAGGCCCGGTCATGAATCTGCGAGCGGATCTGGTCCGTGGTCAGCAGCAATTCATACACGCCCACCCGTCCCTGGTAACCGCTCATGCCGCACTTGTCGCAACCGACCGCATGCCAGTCCTGTCCATCGTAGTGACGGCACTCGGGGCACAGCTTGCGCACCAGCCGCTGCGCGACCGCGCCCAGCAGCGAGGACGACAGCAGGAAGGGTTCTATGCCCATGTCGAGCAAACGGGTAACGGCTGCGGCCGCGTCATTGGTATGCAGAGTAGCCAGCACCAGGTGACCGGTCAGCGACGCCTGCACCGCGATCTGCGCGGTTTCCAGATCGCGGATCTCACCGATCATAATCACATCCGGGTCCTGGCGCAGGATGGCGCGCAAGGCTTTTGCAAAGGTCATGTCGATGCGCGCATTCACCTGGGTCTGGCCTATACCCGCCAATTCATATTCCACCGGGTCTTCTACCGTGAGGATATTGGTGGTGGTCGAATTCAGGCGCGACATCGCCGCATACAGCGTGGTGGTTTTACCGGAGCCGGTCGGCCCCGTCACCAGCACGATGCCGTGCGGCTGTGCGATCAGCGCATCGAACTGCTTCTGTGTTTCATCGGCCATGCCCAGGTGCTGCAAATCCAGGCGACCGGCTTCCTTGTCCAGCAAACGCAATACCGCGCGTTCGCCGTGGCCGGTTGGCAGCGTCGAGACACGCACATCCACGGCCCGACCGCCGATGCGCAGCGTGATGCGGCCATCCTGCGGCAAGCGTTTTTCCGCGATATCGAGTTGCGCCATGATCTTGATGCGGGAAATCAGCGAGGCATGGATCGCCTTGCGCGGACGCACGATGTCGCGCAAGGTGCCGTCGATGCGAAAACGCACCACCGACACCTGCTCATAAGGCTCGATATGAATATCGGATGCCCCATCGCGCAGCGCCTGCGTCAGCAGCGCGTTGATCATGCGGATCACGGGCGCGTCATCGGCGGACTCCAGCAAGTCTTCGATGGCCGGCATGTCCAGCATCAGCTTGGTCAGGTCCAGGTCGGCTTCATATTCATCGATCACATCCGCCGCACTGCCGGCCGAGCCGGAATACGCTTTTGAAATGGCGCTGTCCAGCGCTTCTCTCGATACCGGCTTCAGGCGTATCCGCCCGAAGCGGCGGCTGACTTCTGCGATTGCGCTCGGCGCCGTGGTTTCGGATATCCAGACCTCCACCGCGCCGGCGCCATTATCCTCGGCCCGGTGCGCAAGCACGCCGAAATCGCGTGCAAACGAGTAAGGCAACAGCCGGTCTTCCATCATCGCGTTCTCCATGAGCATTTATTGCGGAGCGCGCAAATCGACAGACGGCTCCGGAGCGGGCGATGCAGGGGCTGGCCATTCGTTGACTTGTCCTCGTGCCGGCGGTACCGGATGCAGCAGCTGCTCAGGCGGAATGGGCTGCAGGGGCGTCGTGGGCGGTATGAGCGGGGCTTCGCTCAGCATCGCACCCTCATCATCCTTCAGATTCACCTGAACCAAGGGAGGTTCCGTAATCTGGCCATTTAACATGGGCGGCAGCAGCAATGCTCCCATGTCAGGCAGCAGGCGCGTCGGATTGCTCTGACTGGCCATGCCGACGTTGCGAATATAGTCATACCGATCGGTAGTGACGATGGTGCTGTGTTGCGGCGTGCGCAAAACCGTTGGCTTCAGGAAAACCATGAGATTTCTTTTCCCGCGGCTGCGCGTTTGATACTTGAACAGATTGCCCAGCACGGGAATATCGCCCAGCACCGGCACTTTCTCGACCGTGTCTTCCAGTGCATCGTCGATCAGGCCGCCCAGCACAATGATCTGCCCGTCGTCGACCAGTACATTGGTTTCGATGGAGCGCTTGGTCGTAATCAGATCCGCCGCGCCCGCCTGCTGGCGAACGGCGGAAGTTTCCTGGTAAATCGCCATCTTGACCGTGCCGCCCTCGGAAATCTGCGGACGCACGCGCAGGGACAGGCCCACGTCCTGGCGCTCGATGGTCTGGAACGGATTGACGCCTGCGGAGCCGCCCAGGCCCGTGGTGTATTGCCCGGTGATAAAGGGAACGTTTTCACCGACCACGATGCGCGCTTCTTCGTTGTCCAGCGTGATCAGGTTAGGCATGGACAGGATGTTGGCATCTTCCTCGGACTCCAGCGCGCGAGCCAGCGCACCCAGCGTCAGGCGACCGCCTACCTGGCGGAATACGCCGAGGTTCAAGCCGCTGCCCGGTACTGCCGGCACGCCGTCGGTCGCAATGGAAACCGCCTGCTGAATCAGGTTGTTGCCGCCCTGGCCGAAGCCGGTCAGCGTCCCTACCCGATAACTGCTGCCGCTGTCGCCGGACAAGCCGGCCCATTGCACACCGAATTCTGCGGCGCGCGTGGCCGACACTTCGACGATCAGCGATTCCACATAGACTTGCGCACGGCGCGAATCGAGCTGATCGATCACGCTGCGCAAATTGCGATAGACCGGTTCGCTGGCGGTGATGATCAGGGTATTGGTGGTCGGGTCGGCCTGGATGAATCCGCCGGGTCCACCGGTGGACAACGGTCCCTGCGGCTGTGCCTGCGTGGACGGCCCTGTCTGCAAGCCTGCCGAGGTGGCACCGGTTTGCTGACTGACCTGCTGCATCTGCCCTTGCTGCTGCGTTTGCTGAGTATTGACGGGACTGCCGCTCTCGCCTGCCATGACGGCACGCAAGGTCTGGGCAAGCTGCGTAGCCTGGGCATTGCGCAGATGCACGACATGCACATTGCCCGGCTTGCTGGTGGGCTGATCCAGGCGCTGCACCAGCGAGCGCACCATGTGGATGCGGGACTGGGACGCGCCGCGCATGATGATGGAGTTGGTGCGCGAATCGACCAGCAGGATCGGCGAACCGGCATCAATGGAAACCGACTGGGGCGCGCCGTTGCCGCGCTGCGGGGTGGTCGTCGTGGTGGGAGAGTCGGTCATCAGGCGACCGATAATCGCGACCAGGTCATTTGCGACTGCATGTTCCACCGGGATGATTTCGATTTCACCATCTATCGGCCGATCCAGGTTAGCGATGATGCGTTCGAGCCGGCGCAGGTTGTCGGCGTAATCGGTAATGACGATGGTGTTATTGCCGGGATAGGCATTGATGGTGTTGTTCGGCGAAATCAGCGGACGCAATACCGGCACCATCCCTGCCGCCGATTCGTGGCGCAGGCGAAATACCTGCGTGGCGATCTGGTCGCCGCGTATGCGTTCCGCCTGTATCGGTCCGGCCTGCAACTTCGCATCGGCTTCGGGCACGACTTTCGAAAAACCATCTGACTGCACTACTGCATAGCCCTGCATGCGCAGCGTCGAAGTCAGCAGCTGAAAGGCCTGATTCTTGGTCAGCGGCTTTTCGGAAACCAGGGTGAGGGTGCCCTTGACACGCGGATCGATCAGAAAGGTCGTATTCGTGTAATGCCCGATGGCCTTGATGACGGATTCGATGTCGGCGCCAACGAAATTCAGGGTCGCCTGATTGCTGGCGGGGTCCGGTCCCTGAACCTGGGTCTGAGTTTGAACTTGAGCCTGCGCGGGATGGATCGTGACCAAGCCGCATAACAGCATTGCGGCCGTCATGCGCCGCCATCCTGTTGCTCCCCTTGTTGCCTGCATAGCGTGTTTGTTTTTTTTCATTTGAACTCTAGCGCGATTACATCTTTGCCGCCGATGCGGCGACGTTGTCCCAGCAAATTCAGCAAATTTGCCAATTGTTGTTCATATCCCTGCGCAGCTTCCGCTGTTCCGGAAAACTGCAAGCGGCCATTGACGATCGCTCCATTGCCCGCCAACTGCAAAGGGCCGCTCTGCGTATCCAGCACGACCTTTGCCTGCTGCCCCAGCCAGTCAAACGCCAATCGGTAATTACCCAGCGGCCTTATCGGCGACAGGCGCGAGGCAATATCAGTCATGGTCAGCGTCATCGTGCCCGTCACATTCGCCGTATTGCCTGCACGTTCGATTTGCAGCGTTTCCCAGGCCAGGCGCATTTGTCCGGACGGCTGCAGCGTATTCAGCGGCGCTCCCAGCGTGGCAAGGCGCTCGGCCGGCATGTCTATCGATGAAGGGCTGACCCGCCACTGGCTCCAGTTGCCGTTCACCCTGACCGGCTGCAACAGTGCCGTCGCATTCTCCACCTGCGCATCCACCCGCCCCAGCAATACCATCGGCGACAGGCGCCAGGCAAAGCGCCCCGGAAGCAATTGCCCCGCCGGATCGTTACGTCCGGCTGCAGCGCCTACGGTGGCCGAGCCTTTCCATAGCGTGCCTTGCGCATTGCCTAACACGATGCGCCCGTCGGTCCTGTCTTCCACTATCGCGGCGACCCAACTTGCCGGAAAAAACACCACTACCGTCACTGCAATCGTCAGCAAACCTGCCAGCAGCCAGCTCACAAAACGCATGGCTGCCTCCTGCTATTTATCCTGCCTGGTGCACGGCGTGCCTCCCTGTCTTTCGTCATCTCGCACACCTTATTCGCTTACCTGCTGACGCAAAGTTAACGTTGCATTCACTATGTCAGGTTGAGATTGCGCAACAATATTGGCATCCGTTACTTCCAGCATTGAACTTCCTCGCAAGCTGCCCAGCCAGCTCAGCACGCCTGAAAAGGCGACATTGGAGAATTGCACCTGCACTACGCCGCCGTTCACATTCAGGTTTTGCGCCTTCAGACTGTGGCTATTCAAGGCGGCCTCGACCGCTTCACGCGTCACGGGAGTAGGCGCCTGCTCGGCAGGCGCCGGCAGGGTTTGCGCTTCCTTGGCCAGCGTCTGCATTTCCGCGACCTGCTGACGCAGTTGCGGCACGGCGCGGCTTAACTGGGCGCGCGCATTCATGGCGGGCTCGATCAGCACCAGGTAAAACAGCGCCAGCAATATCAGGCCGGCCGCCAGTGCCAGTATCATGCGCTCGCGCGGATTGCGCGCCTGCCAGAAATCCGTGACTGGCTGCACGAAGCGTTGTTGGTTACCCTGCATTTTCATGAACGGCTCCGGATCTGCCATACGACGGCATCAGACTGCGAAGGCGCGGCTTGCAGCGTCAGGTTGTAAGGTGCCAGGGCTGCACCCATTTTTTCAGCCGGCACATTCGCATTGGGCGGCAGTCTCACGAACAGACTGCGCTCGCGAAACTCCACCGCAGCCGGAATGGCCGCCTTGCCCTGCCCCTGGGCCACGCTGCTCCAGGCTTCGCCGAAAGCAGCCAGCAAACCGACGAATTCGTCGCCGGTCGGATCGCCGCTGCCGCGCTTGGCCGCATCCACTTTCTTGCGCATCTGCGCCAGCGGATCGAGGATCACGGTTTCGTTGGGATAGACCGAACGATAGATTTCAGTGAGTGACGCGCGCAAAGAGCCGGCTTCGCTCTGCAGGCGTGCCCATTGCATGTTCAAACCCACGACCTGTACCAGCAACAGCAAGCCCGCCAGAACCAGCGGCAAACGCCAGCGTTTCCAGTCGATCTTGGGACCGCTCTCCACCTCCATGCCGCTCACCAGGTCAAGCGGCACCATGCCGGCTCCTGCAAGCCAATGCGACCAGCGGTCCGGCTGCAGGTCGATGCGGGCGCCGGCGGCACCGTCTTCCGCCAATGCCTGGCGATAGCCTTCCAACTCCTCAGGAGGAACGTACAGCGCAATCGGTGCGCCGGGCACGAGCGTGGCGACCGTGGCGATCACTTCCTGCATCGCCGTTTCAGGCTGCTGCGGTGCAATCGGCAATCCTATGCCTTCATGTTCATTCAGGCGCAGGCAGACATCCATATCACTGTCATGGGCGGTGACCGAAGCTGCGGCGCCAGGCGGATCAATGGGCAGGCAAAGCTGTGCCGGTATGGCTTTCAGTTTCTTCGCACCGAAAACCGTAAACGTCCTGACCAGGATTTCCAGCCAGGCACGCTGCACCACGGCGATGGTGCGCATGCCGTCGGCAGCCGGCCCGGCGACCAGCACGCATTCGGCCGGATCGGTGATCAACTGGTCTTCCACCAGGTTCGGCAAGGCCGCCTTGAGCTTATTCGGCGGCAAAGGCGGCACCTGCATGCGCAGCAGGCTGACATCGCTGGCCGACAGCAGCAGTACCACCTGCTTCACGCTTGCCACCAGCTCTTCCAGCTGAGACAGCGGTTCCATGCCTTCGCGCTCGATCTGCCCGGCCGTGTTGGTCACGGCAAAAAGGCAGGGCAAGGCGACCCAGTGCTCGGCCGCTTCAGCGACCGCCTTGGAAGGTAAGCGTAGGTATAGTGTGCTCAAAACGTGTCGCCCTTTTTATCTTTGTTGCAGCCACACCAGCGTCGTCGTTCCTCTTCGAGGCTCACGATCCACCAGCGCCTCCACCTCCAGCCCTGCGCGATTCATTTGCACACGGCCATTGATGATGAAATAGCGGGTTTGCACACCCAGCAGGCTGGTGTCTCCCCCTGCCGTGCGGTTTGTTATGTCCCCATTATTTAAAAAGTGAGCCGAACGCCGGCTATTTACTATTTCCCTTGCTGACGTCAGCGATATTCCTTCTGAGCTGGCGGCCAGGACTTCGGCCGGCGCGGTGTTGATATTGATCTTGGTGGACTGCGGCAGGAACACCACCAACTCCCTCAACTTCTCCACCGCTTGCGGCGTATAACCGGGCACCGCCAGCAAGTCATGCACATACATCATCCTCATGGGGCGCGGCTGACTGCCGCTCATCTGAGTCGCACTCCCCTCACCACCCCGGCTTCGCGTTGCCCGTTCCGAGGCAGCGATGGCATCGGCGGTTTCCTTGGCCAGCGTCGGATTCAGCTGCGCCAGCGACAGCAGGCGTTCATATATCGCCAATTGCCGCTGGTCGATATTTCCATTTCTGCTCAGGTTATTCAGGTTGAAGCGCGACTGCGCATCGACAACCCCGCCTGACAGCACCGCGTCTGCCGCACTCGTATCCGCCTGCCCTTCTTCCACATACTGATCCAGGCGCGTTTCCATCAAGGGCACGGCCCAGGGTTCATCCAGCGTATCGACGCCGCCGGAGAACAAGGCATCCTCCCGCAGGATCAACCTTGCCCAATCCAGCGCCCCCCGCAATATCCATTGCTTCTGCAATTGCAGGCGCTGGTTTTCTATGGAGCGCACCTGCACCTGCTGTTGCCAGAACAGACTGGCGACGATGGTGACGGCCAGCGTAGTCAGCAATAATGCGGTGACTACCGCCACGCCCCGTTCACGCGCTCTCGTCGGCCTTCTCATAACACGCCCAGCAGAAACACTTTCAGCATCGATGCCTCGCCCTGCTGCAATTGCAGCGCCACCTCCAGGCCCGTTGGCGCACCGGCCGCCCTTCTGCCGGTCGCCTGTCTTTCCAGCTGGCCCTTGCTGATGCGTCCATCAGCCGACTCAGAAGCGGCCGAAGAGGAAGAAGAGGAGGCTGGCGTTCTGGGACGCCAGCCTCGCCCAAGCCAA
>JAFAGG010000050.1 GCA_023422955.1 Pseudomonadota bacterium
CATCAATATCGCGCGCGCCCGGGAAAATGGCGTACCGTCCCTGCAAAAAGCCCGCGAGCAGTTTTATGAATTGACGGGCGATACCCAGCTCAAGCCGTATGATAACTGGACGGATTTTGCCTATCACCTCAAGAATCCCGCTTCCATCATCAATTTCATCGCCGCTTATGGCAAGCATGAAACCGTCGCGGATGCAGACACCCTGGCGGCCAAGCGCGACGCCGCTGCCCTGTTGGTGTTTGGCGGCACTGACGCGCCGGCTGACCGCCTGGACTTCCTCAACAGTACTGGTTCCTGGGCCAATCAGGAAAGCGGCTTGAATCAAGTCGATCTGTGGATAGGCGGCCTGGCGGAAAAGAAAATGTCCTTTGGCGGCATGCTGGGTTCGACCTTCAGCTTCGTGTTTGAAGTCACCCTGGAAAACCTGCAAAACGGCGATCGCTTCTATTACCTGTCCCGCACCCAGGGCCTGAATTTCCTGAACGAGCTGGAAGCGAACTCGTTTGCGAAAATGATCATGGCCAATACCTCGCTGGGCGACACGGCTGCTCATGGCCACTTGCCGGGCGATATATTCTCCACGCCCAATTACATTCTCGAGATGAACGAGGCGGTGCAAATCGGCGCGGACCCGGTAGGCGACGATCCTCATCTGGAAGCGATGGCACCGCTGGTGGTACGCAAGGATCTCGATGGTGACGGCGATTGGGATTACCTGCAATACCGCGGCGCTGATCACGTCGTCTTGGGCGGCACCGAAGAAGACGACATCCTGATTGCCGGCGATGGCGACGATACGGTGTGGGGCGATGGCGGCGACGATTACATTGAAGTAGGCTATGGCGTGGATCATGCCCACGGCGGCGCGGGTGACGACATCATTGTCAACGCCGGCACCGACATTGGCGAAACCGACATGCTGCACGGCGACGAAGGCAATGACGTGATTCACGGCGGCAGCGGCCTGGCCCTGATCTTCGGCGGCGACGGTAACGATTTCATTTCTGCCGGCAAGGATGGCAAGGAAGTATTTGGCGGCGAAGGCAATGACTTCATCCTGGGCGGCGAAGGCCTGGACTTCCTGATGGGTAATGAAGGCGATGACTGGATCGAAGCCGGCAATGGCTTTGACACCACCGCAGGCGACAACTCGGAATTGTTCTTTAACAGCACGGTGATTGGCCATGACGTGATGTTCGCCGGCCAGAACGAACATGACTTCGATGCAGAGTCGGGCGACGACATCATGGTGCAAGGTGAAAGCGTCATGCGCAACAATGGCATGGCCGGCTTCGACTGGGCCATTCACAAGGGCAGCAGCAAGGGCGCCGATTCCGACATGAATGTTCCGATCTTCACCAATCAGCCGGAATTCATTCTGCGCGACCGCTTCGACCTGGTCGAAGGCCTGTCGGGCTGGGTACATGACGACGTGCTGTACGGCCGCGAAGTGGTGCTGGGTGCAATCGGCCCGGATGGCGGCGCGGCAATCCCCGACCCCAATGCACCGCTCGAATCCTACTCGAATGACTTGTATGAAGCCAGTCTGCGCCGCATCGATGGCTTCCGCGAACTGGTGGGCCACCTGGAATGGGATGAAAACGATCCGACTGCGCTGGTCATGCGTACCGATGACGCCACCGACATTCTGCTGGGCGGCGGCGGCAGCGATACCTTCATGGGCCGCGCCGGCAATGACATCATCGATGGCGACGCCTGGCTCAACGTGCGCATCAGTGTGCGCGACAAGAATGATCCGAGCGTGGAGCTTTTCAGTGTGGATAGCCTGACCGAGATCCAGGACAGACTGTTCTCCCGTGAAATCAATCCGGGGCAATTGCAGATCGTCAGAGAGATCTTGCATGCGGAGCAGGATGCATCGGTCGACGTAGCGATTTATCGCGATGTGATGGCGAACTATCTGATCAGCCAGAACGCCGATGGATCGATCTCAGTAGCGCATGTCGATGGCGACCAGTCGGATGGCGTCGATACGCTGCGCAATATCGAAGAGCTGCATTTCGTCGACGGCATCCATAAATTCAACCGTGCTCCAACTGGAACCCCAACGATCTCCGATTCGACACCGACAAAAGGCCAATTGCTGACTGTCTCTCTCGCATCGCTGACGGATTGGGACGGCATCAACCCTGACGCCGTATCTTACCAATGGCAAGCCGGTGTAAATGGCATCTTCCAGAACATCGTCGGTGCAAATGGCATGTCCTTTACGCCAACAGATGCCGAACTGGATAAACAGCTGCGTGTGATCGTCCGATACACGGATAACCGTGGCGCGGATGAAGAAGTCACCTCGCTTCCAACGGAACTTGTCGGCAGTATCAACCAGATCATCGGCGACGACACGGCCAATGTGCTGGTGGGCACTGAAGTCAGCGATGACATTCAAGCGCTCGGTGGCGACGATATGATCATTGGCAGCGCCGGCGCGGACAGGATCGATGGCGGCACTGGAGTCGATACGGTTAGCTATGCTGCAGCTCTAAGCGGCATCAATGTGGCCCTGTGGGAAGGCCGTGCCAGCAACGATGGTCATGGTTCCTCCGATGTACTGAGCGGCATTGAAAACATCATCGGCTCGGCCTTCAACGATTCGATTGCCGGCGATACGGGCAACAACCGTCTGGAAGGTGGTGCTGGCAATGACTATCTCGCCGGCGGTGCAGGCGACGATATCCTGATCGGCGGCACTGGCAACGACACCCTGGTGGGCGGCGCCGGCATCGATACGGCCAGCTATGCTGCGTCGGCCAGCGGCATTAATGTGGCCCTGTGGGAGGGACGTGCCAGCAACGATGGTCATGGTTCTTCCGATGTACTGAGCGGCATTGAAAACATCATCGGCTCGGCCTTCAACGATTCGATTGCCGGCGATACAGGCAACAACCGCCTGGAAGGTGGCGCTGGCAATGACTATCTCGCCGGCGGTGCAGGCGACGATATCCTGATCGGCGGCACTGGCAACGACACCCTGGTGGGCGGAATCGGCAATGATATTTTCGTCTTTACCGAGTCGTTTGGTCACGATGTCATCCGGGACTTTACCGAAGGAGGTGCAGGCGGCCGGGACATGATCGATATTTCCGGACTGGGCATTACGTCTGCATCGTTCGCAACAGAGGTGGTTATTAGCGACTCGGGAGCCGATACGCTGGTGACTATCGGGTCGAACTCCATCCGTTTAATTGGTATTGATGATGCAAGCACCATCACTGCCAATGATTTCATGCTGGTAGCATAACTTCCCCATGCTGAAATAAGCCGGGGATGCAGTAAGCACAAAGGCTGGTTGTCCCGTCGCTAAAGACGGGCAACCAGCCTTTTCATTACGCCGGTCCGTCTTGAGAATTCCGACAGCCAGCGTGCCATCTCACCGCAAGAAACGGCAAGAACCAACGAAGGACCGTGCCACGTTGGCAATCACCCTGCTTCCTGGTTAAGAGAATCGGCCCACGCTGAGAAGGAAAGATGGCGATTAATGCGCTGGCAGCATTTCAGCAAGCAGCACAGGCCGACCGGACGCTGTAGTAGAAAACCAGTTCTTAAACGGTGGCCGCGCAAGAAATTTAAGGCACGGGATTTGGGTATCGGGCAAGCCATGGTTTTGCCCTTAGGGGCCTTTTGGCTAGCGATGGGTGCGGAAGACCCAATCGTCACCTCGTTCACACCTAACGGTGGGCCACTGCACCCATTCTTCTTTTCGTCAGGCGTGCCGTCCCTGCGCAGCGTTTCTGCCAGTGCGTTTTCCCGGATCATCCCGATTGTGCCGGATTGAATGGCTTGACTATATGAGCCGGTTTACCGCAGCGCCATCCGGCAGGCAAACCCTGAGCTCTTCAGTTAGAAAAAGCGGCATGGCCTCAGCATTGCGTATTGCAGCATTGCTTCCAGGCCTTGGCTGCGAAGCCATGTTGGCCTGGTGACTTCGCTCCCCTTGAACCGGCCTGGATGTATTCGTCCATCTTGATATTAAGACCCTCGAAATCAAAGACCTGGCAAGTCACCGCCAAGGAGCTCAGGAAGCGAAGCGTCGATGCAAGGAAAAAGAAGTATGGCGATGGATATTAATGCACATTGATGTCGGAAGGATTTTTCGGCAAGGTTGGAAAAACACTGCGGTGCAAGCGTAACTGCAAGAGAAGCGGGAAAAGCTGAAACAATTTCATATAGCGCTTATAGCGCGAGGGATTCTGCACCAGTCGGTAAAGCCATTCCAGCTTTAATTTTATGAGCCATTCCGGCGCTCTCTTGCAGAGGCCGGCATACACATCAAACGCTCCTCCCACACATAGAAAAATGGCCTGATGTTGCTGCGATATCTGCTTTGCCAGTAGTTCTTGCCTGGGCTGCCCGGTTGCAATTACCACGATATCAGGACGCTGCTGCACGATATCGCGGCAGAGTGCTTCCTGCTGCTCAGTGTTGAAGTAGCCATCGGAAAAACCTGCCACGCGCAGCCGCGGATACTCCTGCTCGATGCGCTGCGCCACCCGGCCTACCACCTCTGGCTTGGCGCCAATAAGATAAATGCTTCCCGCGCCATAAGTACGCAATACTTCCAGCCACAATTCCACACCAGCGATTTTTTTCAGATCCGCATAGCCGCAAGCCTGGGCACTCAGCACTGCACCCACGCCATCGGCGTAGCCAATTCCGGCATTGATAATTTCTTTCATGGCCGCGTGATCATTCACCAGGACTTCCGCATTGACGCTTACTGCAATTTTTTTTTCTTGAATAATGCAGCGCGCTGCTTCATCAATATTCCTGAAGCTGAAAAGCGTAAAGCCGGAAATATTTATCTTTGGAAATAGCATGGTGTTTCCTTCCGGGATATAAATGTTGGGAAGCAAACACAGCTTATCTAGGGAGAAAAAATAACTTTTGACAAGAGGCAGAAACGCAAGTGTGGAAATTTATTTCGAAACAATAATCCAGCCTCGCATTTTTTCTTGCTCTAGTCCGCCTCTTGATTACGACCGTAGATGAGCAACAGTGAAAGTGAAAGCGCAAGGCTTGCTAGGTGGGAATGATGCAAGGCCCAAAGTCCGCGTGATATTCGACGCTGCCTTTCTGCTCCAAGCGCCCCCTCGCCCCGGCAATTCGCCCTCCGGGAAAGAACTTTCTCTCTCCCATACCAGCAGGCTGTCACTCCTGTTTAGCTTCGAAAATTTCCAGGGAAGGCGAAGCGTTTCTCACGCCTTCCCCATGAATCAAGGAAAGACATTCACGCACAAAGAAGAAGGCAGCGGCAACATAGAGCAATAGCGGCAGAGCACTTATTGCACCGCCTTGAGAAGGAAACACATAGGCAGTTAATAGAGAAAGCGTTGTAAAGAGCATGAAGGCGCTTCTATATTGAAAGCTGTCTACAAGTTTCCTTTTTACATAGAAGGGAAACCAGATCAGTAAATGTCCCAGGAGTGAGTAAAACAGGCAGCGGGCATAATCTTCAGCGCCAGCCTGGGCGGGTGTCAGATAAAAAAGCAGCAAATATAATCCCAGCCATGATCCATTGCTCATCACGCTGACAAATCCCTGCTGCACGATGATCAATTGACGCCCTATCGACGCCTTATAACAAATGATGACCGCGGAAAAAAGCATGTAGAGCACTACCTGTTCAGCCTGACCTACATACCCTTCTCCAAACAAGAGAACAGGCAGGTGCGGAAGGAGAATAAGGGGGAAAATCAGGAAATATGAAATGCCGTAAGAGAGGTGAAAATCGAACTGGCGCAGCGAACGCTGGCCCTTGAATGAAGCGATCAGGGGCAAAAGAGCCGACCCAAAGG
The DNA here is from genome assembly GCA_023422955.1 of Pseudomonadota bacterium. Taxonomy (GTDB): domain Bacteria; phylum Pseudomonadota; class Gammaproteobacteria; order Burkholderiales; family Burkholderiaceae_D; genus JAEZLB01. The sequence continues at coordinate 5,817 of JAFAGG010000050.1, forward strand.
TAGCCGGCAGCAGGGTTAGTATATTTCGGATATGCAGCCCCACGCTGTACAAGGCGACCTGGACAAAGGCACCCTGGCTGTTAAGTTCTCTCACGACCAGCCACACCGACGGTACCGTAATGAAACCGGCCAGGGCAGCCGGAAGAATCACTTGTCTGAATGTGTGCCAGGCAGGCTGATTATCGCTGCGGGCAAACGGGTGTTCCGGCCGTTTCAGCATATCCGCGACACCAATATGCCGGGCCAGATACATCATACCCGTCACACCACCGACAAGCACGCTGGCAAACAGCGCGATGGGCCCGAGAAAATACAAGCCGATCGCTGCGCCCGCCAGGCATAGGCCGCCACTCAGCAGACAGGCTTGCGCATAGAGGAGAAAGTTTCGCCGTCCTTGCACCTCTCCCAACCCGCACGCAAATAGCAGTGAAACAAGAATGGCGCCCAGGATACTCAGGCTGTCGAACATCCCTAGCGGCACCACCTCATAGTGCAGCCAGGCTAGTGTCGCCATGCTCAACACAAGCCCCATGCCCAAGGCAATGCCCCAAGTCGTTCGGTTATGAGTGATCTGCCGGAGGTGGCTGGGTTCTTCCGCAACGAACCTGGATATGCCCAGCTGAAAGGCCGCGCTCATTACATTGGTGACGGAAAACAGCATGACCGCAAAGATGGAAAATACCGCAAAGCTTTGCGTCGACAACATGTGCGCTGCCAAAACCGTGAGCAAAAAAATCGCCCCCTTGACCCACAGGTTGCCGAGCCCGACCAGCGCTATCGATGTCAACATGCCTTTAAGATTCATGGGTCTGGCAATAAGGAGAGTGAGCAACCATGATCAGGAAAAAAAACATGAACCAGCCATAGGACTGGTAATGAATGGCGGAGGCAAAAAATATCACCATGAAATACAGGACTAATGCCTGCTTGAGTTTTTGGTCAAATCCTCTCAGCGGCAAATAAATGGAAGCAAACAAGATGGCAATGGAGAACAGGCCAAATTTGTTATAGAGAGTTAGGTAGGCGCTATCGACGGAGACACTGGTACTTTCATAGCCCAGATATTCCAGCCAGGGTATGAAAAAGGTTGCTCCCAATCCTTGCCCGAAAATGAACCCCTGCAGGTCCATGCGCATGATTTCTTCCAGGGCGGGCCCGAATCGCGTATACAGCTGCAGCGCCAGGCCGGCCGGATCCAGGCTCGCTTGCACGCGCTCTGCCCCGGCCAACTGACTCACTGCATAGAACAGGCCGGCACCTATCAGGACAATCACCCCGGTTTTGACAAGCGTGAGCCGGCTCTTCGCCAGCGCGAGCAAGGACAATAAAAAAGAAGCGAAGATAATCCTCGATCCGGCAATCAGCAAGACTAAAGCGGAAAAGGCGGACACCAGGCTAAAGCCTGCCTGCAAGCGCCTGTTTTGCCTGTAGTCGTGGGTCACGATGAGCAGATAAAGCCCGCACACGTAGGCAGAGCCATCCAGATACCGAAAGCTCTCCTGCTGGAAAAATCCATCTTGCGTGGTAACGAATCCTTGAAGCAAAGCCAGAAACGCGATGAAGAAGGAAGTCGCGCCTACCAGCACCACCGCCATGATTTCCTTTTTGGTAAAGGAGATATCCTTGACGATCATCATCAATGCAAAGACTTGCATCAAGCCGATCAAGGGGCGCAAATCTTTTAGCAGATACTGATCGATGATGTGGCCATTGATCCACGCCGCCAGAAAATATAAAGCATAAAGCAGCAAGACTCCGATGACGGGCGCCCAGATTTTTTTGTCCGCGCCCTTGTTCTGGTAAAGAATTTTGGCAAAGATCCCCAGCCAGAAAAGATCGGTGACAAAAACTCCGGCCTTGTAATTGAGGTCGATGTAGGGATTACCCGTCGGCCATAACGAATACAGGATGAAAAAAGCAAGGAGGCCCAATTTCGTTCTGAAAAAGGCCAGTACGCCAAGGCAGAAAAATGCGCTGAGTCCCAGAAAATACATGCTAATGGATGCTTTCTAGCGCAGTGAACAATTTCATTTGTTCAGCCTGCCAGGAATACTGTCGTGAAAGCGCGGCATAAGGCGCCGAGCTATCCGGCACATTCTGAAAATAACGGTCGATCGCCTGCGCCAGTCCCTGTGCCGTTACCTGCTCCAGCGTATAGCCGATCCGGTTAGCGACCAAAAGTTTTTTTGCCAGCGGTGACTTGGACGACACGATGAAGGTGCCGGTCATGATGGCATCAAAATATTTATTGGGGCTGCATAAGCGGTTGTTGACGCAATCCTGCGCATAAATGGCGATGGTCATCTGAGACTGCGCCATGATTTGCCTGATGTGCTGATTGGATACCGGACCGGTAAAGGTGACGCGCCCGGCCAGTCCCTTTTCCAGGATGCGCTGATCCAATAACGCCTTGTATTGCGGGTCATAGCCGCCTGCCAGAATGAGTTGCGCGCGCTCGTCAGCAAGCGCAAGAGCTTCGATGAGCAAGGCAATTTCGCGGTCCGGATAAATTCCCCCGCAGTAGGAAATCAATCCCGGCTGCTTGCCACCCTCCCCCCAAGGACTCGATGGAGCCGTGTTGTACAGATAAGAACTCGCACGAGGCGCCAGCCTGTAATAACGGCGTATGAACTTGAGCCGGAATTCATCGGTCGCAAAGAAATAATCTGCATTCGCGATGATGCAGCGCTCCAGAAATCGCCATAGCGCTTTTCCTTTTCCCCCATAGATATCGTTCTGGAACCCGCAAAAGATTTCATGGGCTTCATATATATAAGGCGTTCCGGTCAGCTTTTTCAGCATCAGCGCCAGCAGTCCTGCCGGGGGGTTGATTGCATAATGCAGGTCGGCGCGGGAGGACTTCTTGATCAGGAAGGCAGCCATCCTTAACAGGGCGATCCCGGCAAAGAAGATTTTTTCAACGGTCGACTGACGATTCACGACGAAGTTGTGAATGTGCACCCCTTTCTCGGGAAATTTCACCAGGCCGGCTGTTTTAACGCTTGCAAATCGCTGTTGCAAGCTGTGCCGGATCAAGGCGATTTTAGGAGTCGTGGCGGTACTAAGCCCCGCAAACAGGATGGTGGCACGTTCAGGCATAGTGATGAGTCCTGTCGATAAACTCTTCGATCATGGCTTCGGCAAGCTGCTCCTGCCGGGAAAAATCCGTTTCCAGGCAGGATTTGTAATCCTCAAGCTTGTGAGAAAACTCGTCGAGGATTGGGCTCAGACAGGAAAACTCGTCCTGTGTGATCAGCCGAGTGCCATGAGGGAGCATGCGCTGCACATTGCGTAATTTGGGTTCGATCTCAACGGCAATGGAAGGAATGTTGATTGCCGCCGGCAGCAGAATGCCATGCGCACGCATCGATAAAAGAAAAGCGCAGGTTTGCTTTATTTCCCCGAGAAACGCGCCTGGCGATTGCGTGCCGGGTTCCCAGATGATCCATTCCATATCCGGATATTGCGCGATCAACGCCTGGTCATTGATACGGTCCAGCGTAATGAACACCAGTTCATGCGCTGCCTTGGTTTTCAGCAGAGCGTGTAGGAACTGCTCAATGAGAGACTTGGACATGCCGGCATTTTTCCAGTCCCTCACGACCACGCCGATTTTTCCCGGCGTGGCTGGCGACAGCGCAGTTTCGGTCTGTTCCAGCCAGTATTTCCGGGCAAAGGAAAGATCGGTATAGCATTGAGCATCCACACCGAATGCCTGGCTACACAGTTGTTCGCTCATGGGATCGCGCACCGTCAGGTAAGCCATCTTGCGCAAATAGGTTTGGGTACGCTGATACTGATAATCGTCCGCCCCGTTTTCAAACGGCCCGATTCCCAGCGACAATCCCAGCAAGGTATTGGATGAAAATGCGATGCCGCGGCCGTGCAAGGCTTCCAGGCAAATCCGTTTCATGACAGTGGCCCAGCCGCTATTGCGCAAGGCTTGCCAGACACTGCGCCTGGGAGCGGCCTGCCCCCTGCCAAATGAAAAAAATTGTCCGCCTCCGCCCAGGACCGCGATGTTGGCATGGACCGGTTCTTCAAGCTTGCTGAACTCAAAGTCCGGCAGGAACTTGCGGGCACGCTCGACATGCTCGACGCCGATAAGCAGCGTGCTGCGCGGATGATGCTGCCTGAGCAAGTTCGCACCGACCATCATCAGGATGTCGTCACCCAGGTTGGCGGGGCCATATGCGCCCCTCAGGTAAAAGTCGGTCCGCCGTAAGCCGAGCATCTCAGGCTCCTAATTCGCCAGCAAAGTGCGCACGATTTGCGGCGCGGCGTTACCGCATCCGTAGGGATTATGTGCCAGACTCATGGCGGCGTAGGCACGGGAATCGCTCAACAGCGTCGATACGGCGGCGATGATTTTCTCGATATCGGTTCCTACCAGTTTCACGGTGCCGGCGCTAACCGCTTCGGGCCGCTCGGTCGTATCGCGCATTACCAGAACTGGCTTGCCCAGAGACGGCGCTTCTTCCTGTATGCCGCCGGAATCGGTGAGGATGAGATGGGCACGACTCATCAAATGCACGAAAGGCAGGTAATCGAGCGGCGGAATCAGAAAGATGTTCTTGTATCGCGCCAGTAGCCGGTAAACCGGCTCTTGCACATTCGGGTTCAAATGCACGGGATAGACGATATCAATCTCGGGATAGGTGTTGGCAAGATAAGCCAGGGCTTCGCAAATACGCTCGAACCCTCCTCCGAAGCTCTCGCGGCGATGGCCGGTGACAAGAATGAACTTGCGCTCGCTTAATGGATAGGGAATCAGGGTACTGGCTTGGCGGCAGAGTGCAGGATCCGTATCAAGCCGCGACTTGATGTGCAAGAGCGCATCAATAACGGTGTTGCCGGTGACATGGATATTTTGTTGCGGCACGCCTTCGGCCACGAGATTAGCCCGGGAAATTTCAGTCGGGGCGAAATGCCAGTTTGTCAGCGCACCGGTAAGCTTGCGGTTGCCCTCTTCTGGCCAAGGCGATAATAAATTTCCGGTTCTAAGGCCTGCCTCAACATGCCCGACCGGGATTTTTTCATGATAAGCGGCCAGCGAGGCGGCAAAGGTCGTCGCAGTATCCCCATGCACCAGCACTGCATCGGGGCGAAATTCCTGCAGCACCGGCGTCAGCGTGAGCAAGATATTGGCGGTGAGCGTTGGCAGGCCCTGACTCTCACGCATCAAATCCAGGTCGTAGTCCGGCACGATACCAAACAGGTCCAGCACCTGGTCCAGCATTTGCCGATGCTGTGCCGTCACGCATATTTTCGATTCACACTCAGGATGACGCTGTAAAGCCTGAATGACAGGAGCCATTTTTATGGCTTCCGGCCGCGTGCCAAATACGGAAAGAATTTTCATAGACTCACCAAGATATCCTTATATTTTTTATAGGTGTCGCTGCGATGCCTGCCGCCTTACGCTTGCAGCGGGCATGATTCAAGAAATGGTCTCGCTTGCTTGACGGCGTCCCCCCATCATTGACTTCCCTTTCATTGACTTCCTTTTCCCTCCACACTCTGGCTGGCTAAGCAGGTGGAGGAATTCCTTTGGCTAAGGTGTTCCGATGTTCCGCCCAAAAAGCCATCAACACGCCCAGCATCAACCCCAGCAAGGCGCCGGCAAGGGTCAATACCACCCGCCTTGGCTTGCTATTGCGCTCCGCCGGCACCGCCTTATCGAGCTGCTGGATGAAGGAAACATCTTTGGCTTCATCGATTTTCGCCAGCTCGAACTGCTTTGCCAGCATGTCGAACAGCGTTTCCGCATATTTCACTTCACGTAGTTTCCTCACATATTCAGCGCCTACTTTCGGGATCTGCTGGATAGGGATATGGGCGCTGCCCTCACTGGCCTGACTTTGCTTTTGCAGCACCCCGAGCTGTCGCCTTAGCGCGCGCAGCTCTTCCTGTGCCCGGATGACATCCGGATGGCTGGCAGTGGCATAGGTCTTCAATGCATTGATCTGCACTTCTTTGGCTGCAATTTCTCCCTGCGCCTGCCCTATGCTGGCGAGCATTCCTTGAACCTGGCCATCGAGCTGGACCACGCCCGTTGTTTCCTGGGTCTTCCGCAATTCAATTTCCGCCTGTATCAATTGCTGGTTAGCGCTTTCCAGTTGAGACTGGAAAAAAAGCCGGCGCTGGGATGCTTCCGTAATGGTCAAGCTCTTGGTCGTGGCGGCGAGTTCTTCGACAAAGGCATTTGCCAGGTTCGCGGCAAATGCCGGATCTGCGTCTTCGGCCTGGATAACAATCAAGCCATTTTTTTCGCTGGTAATCGTGACGGCATCCCGCAGGGATTTTCTGGTTTCGTCGAGGGTCGGGGTGGCGTATTTCTCCTTCAGCTGAAAACGCTCGATCAATCGGTCGGCGATGGTGCGGCTTTGCAATATTCCCACATACAGATCATTCGGATTTTTAAGGCTGGCGACACCGCCGGCTATTGTAGCCAAGCTACCCAACTGCCCCAGAAGTGCGGTAGTGCTCGGGCTTTGCGACTGCGGCGGCATAATGGTTGCCACGCTAGCGAAAATCGGCGCCATCACCAGGCTGACTACCAGCGCCAGCGTGCCCAGCGCTGCCGATGTACCCAGAACCAGCTTCTTGTGACGACCCAGCACGGCCATCAAGTCGGACAGACGTATGTCATCCTGATGGTTCTTTCGAGTCGTCGCTTTCAGGGCGATTTCAGCTGTATCTGACATGAGGTTCTTTCGTAATCATCCACTTGGCACACATGCGGTCGCAAGGCGTCGTCAATCCTGCAGCACTTTGATGCCTGCAGCACCCAGTCCGAATTGGTACAAAATGGTGGTCCACTCTTTCAGGCTTTGTATCCACGATCTGCGTTCGATACTTTCGGGCAGCACAATCGTGTCCCCGGCATTGACGACCTCATAGCCCAAGGGGCTGAAGAACGCCGCATTGCGGGTGCTTTGGGTGGTACCGTCGGCCCGGATGACGTAGAGTTCCGACAGATCGGCGGTGCCGGTTGCTCCGCCTGCCAATGCCAGATAATCGTTCACCGCACGATTGTCGCGATAGATAAAGGCGTTTTGCTGGAACACGGCACCCAGCACATTGACGGTGCCGGGTCGGCGAGGAATGTAAATGCTGTCGCCGTTGTGCAGCGGCAGGTCAGGCAAATCCTCTACGGTCGCAGCGCCGTTCGCCAGTTCCAGTACGATCCGGCCATCGGCACGCACGGCTCGGAGCCGTTCTGCCAGACGGCGCTGCCGGGCGATTTGAATATTAATAACGTCCGCATTTTCCTTGTCGGCCGTGCTGCCAAGACGCTGGCTGGCGGCACTTTCTATATCGCGCTCAAAACGCAGCGCCACCTCATCCAGTCGCGCTTGCTGCGTACGCCGCACGCTCTCGCGATTGAGCTTCATCGCGTACACATAACCGTCTTCCGTCACGCCGCCCAGTCGCAACAGCAGCGTACGCAGGGTGTCGCCCTTCTGGATTTGGAACACACCGCTATGCCTGACTTCTCCCGCGACCCGGACGTATTCATTCGGAATACTCACTTGTACCGGCACGGCAGCGGGCGAGAAAACACGAATGATGTCAGCCGAACGCACTGGAATATTTCTCAGGGCGCTGCTTCCTTCTTGCTGACCGGCGATGATCTCGGCAATCCCCTGAAAATTGTTATCGATATTCTTTTCAATCAGCACCTGCTTTCCGTCGGCCGCAGAATCGAAGCCCCCCGCCCACGCGATAATGTCAGCAACCGAAGCGGACTCCTTGAGTTCAAAGATCGCTGGCTGCTTGATGTCTCCGGTCAATGCCACGAGTGGTCCGACTTCCGGGATGTAGATGACATCGCCGTCTTGCAGTGCGATATCTCGGCTTTTATCGCCCTTGATCAGCATGTCGTACACATCGAATGTGGTCACGGTGTTTGTGCCGCGCTTGACCTGAATGTTGCGCATCGTGCCGGCGCCATTCGGACCACCGGACACGAACAAGGCATTGAGCAGCGTACTCATCGCGCTTAAGGTATAGGTGCCTGGCCGCACGGCATGTCCGACTACATACACTTGTACGGCACGCGTTTGCGCGATGCTCACCGTCAAATCGAAATTGCTGTAAATACGGCTGATCGCTTTACGCAGATAATCCTGCACATCGCGATACTTGATGCCTGCAACGTTGATGGTGCCCACACGAGGTAAGTAGATGCTGCCGCTTCTATCCACGGTGGTGTTGAAATCGATATCCACCATTCCCCAGCCGCGTATTTGCAGCTCATCGCCTGCGCCAATAACGTAATCAGGATTGACTTGCACACCATCGACCGGCGCAAAAGTGTCGGGAACGTTCCCGAAAAGATTTTTGCCGAATACATTCAGACTTTTATCCACGACGAGCTCAACGTACTTCTCAAACGAATCCTTGTCGGAGGCGGTGCGGGCTCGGCTGGGTTGACTGAATGGACTGTGCTGGTCGTGGCTAGCGGACTTGGGAGGCGCGCTCGCAGAGGTGAACAACTCGCCATTGCCTGATTCATCCACGGGCGCATTACGAATGACAGGTAGTCCCGACTGCGTAGTTCCCGTGACTTGTGCAGACGCAGGAATGGCAGCCAACATGAGCAAAGCGCATGAAGCCATCGCAAAGCGATGGAGGATAGGCTTGAGTAGGCGAGATGATTGATTCATGAACGGAAAAAAATAATTAATTTTCATTCTCTTGAAGATCCGATGCACTTGCGTCCCCAAACGTTTTGCCAGTACCTGTCACGCTTGATTGCCATTGTTTGCTTATGCACTGCCAGGCACTTGTCATCGTTTTCATCCAAACCGCTAACGCTTGCCGATCAACGCTATCTGCAAGCTCGTTTGCATCAGGAAGTTGTTCGCGCCGCTCGTCTTGTCTCCGATACGAGGCCGAGCGCAGCAGCAGGGTTGATGCACCAGTGGCCGCGCACCAGGCGGGTATAAACCGCCATGTACAGCAAGACTTGCAGCAGTACCAGCATTACGGCATTGAAGAGAATATTGCCCACGGTGATTGCCAGCAGCGCCATGACGCTCGTCCACATCACCACGAAACTGGCCACCGAAGCATTGCGCAGCCAGGGCTTGCTCGCCAGGTAAGGTAGCTTCTTGCAGGCGATGCGGCGGTACAGCAAGGTATGCAGATGCAGGCAATCCGGTTGCGCGGCACAGCGCTTGCGAATAATTTTTCGGCGATAAATCGAATACAGCACTTCGATGATCGGATAGGCACAAATTGCCAGCACCTGCCAGGCACTGACCTGCGGATTTCTCACCAGCAGCAGCACAGCGATTTCACTGACCCAAAAGCCCAGCAGGTAGGCGCCGCCATCGCCCAGGAAGATCTTGCCGGTTGGGTAGTTCAGCAGCATGAATCCCGCCACGGCTCCGAAACCCATCATCGCCAAGTGCACCACCAGAAAATCGTTCTGCTGCCAGCCCAGATAACCCAGGGCGGCCAGCATGACCAGCACGGCGCTGGCGGCAAAGCCATGCAGCCCGTCGATGATGTTGATGGCATTGATGCCGCCGGCCACCACGAAGGCGGTAACCAGCAGGGCAAACGGCGCATAGGCGAGCAGCGTATCGAGGCCCCAGATGTCGAGTTCATCAACGGTAGCGCCCAGCAGATAGCTGGCGGCAAAAGCACTGGCAAAAGCCGCGCTCAGGCGCACGCTGACCTTCACCTTCTTGGTCAGATCTTCAATGAAGCCGGCCACAAAGACGGGCATGGCGGCCAGCAGTAGCAGGTAAGAAAAGGTGATCTTGTGCGGAGCGGGAAAATGGTCGGTGTAGCTGCTGCTCACCAGCAGCGCCCAGAACATACCTAGCACTAAGGCCAGCCCACCAATACGCGGCACCGGAGTGTGATGGAATTTCTGCACGCCTTCCAGGTCATGGTCGAGCGAGAATTTCCCATGCCAGCAATGGGTAATGACGATTAAGGTACAGCATGCTGCACTGCCCATGGCAGCAAAAAGGGTGATGATGACAACGTCACTGGCTGGTACCATTTTCTCCCCCTCCCCTACCTCTTCGACAATGCGCCAATTTCCCCCTAGAAAACTGGCAGCATGATTTTCCTTGATGGCTTTATCCGGCGCCGTCTATGGCAGCCTGCCTCCCTCAGTACCAAAGCTCATGCTTTGCATAAGTGCCCCGGCAATCTTTTGAATGTGAGGCCCTTAACATTTCAAAGCTCGATCTTTATAAAGGTTTCATTTGGTTAATTCAAACGAACCCAACCGATTATTGAGGCAAGGCAAATGTCAACGGAATTAGAGATTTGGGAGGAGCCGCAGAGCTAATGAAGTTTCTGCTGGGGAACTAAAACTAATGACTAACTTTAGTAAAGAGTGGGAATGCTTTTAATCAGGTAAGTGCGCTGTTCGCATGCTTCGCCTGGCCATGCTTGAATCATTCAGGCAACTGTTCCATGAGCATTCCGGCATCGGACTTAGAGAGGATCACATAATTAATCGCGCTTGATTTTCGTCACTAAGTCGTCGCCACATTATTGCCAGGATCGCTTGCTATCGGCTTTATTTTCTGTGCCATACCAGACTTCATTGCCGCTTCATTAGCAGCTGCCTGAAAAAATCTGGCTTGAATATGGGGATGGATATGACAGTTGCCCTTATCCGATAAGCATTCAATCTCATTGAGTACACTGTTGCCGGAACTGAAGAGCTATTCTACGGATTACATCATCAAGCTCCCACCCGAAGCAGAGGATGACCGGGCATGAAGCGATAGACATGCTTGTGATCGATGGAATGGGGGGATACGAGCCGCTACAGGGCAACATGCCTCATAGCCGTCGATAGCCGCAAGTCGCCGGTACGTGACGGACAGACTTGCAACCTGCTTGAAGAATCAGGGAGTATCGAACAGAAACTTGAGCAGCAGACTGCCCTGGCGACGCAGATCATCGCGTGCAGACATCGAGGCAATGCTCGCGGTTTCCAAGAAACGGCGAGCATTGCATCATCCCGTCAAATGAGTGCGCCGCCTCCCGGCGCCGTGGCAGGGAAATGAAACTGGGTGAGGCAGGCATCTTGCGCACTACTGCGACCACAAAATGTCGCAGCAGCGGCGCAATTGCCTGCCGCTCTGCACCCGTCAGGCCGCGCGGATAGCGTTCGCGCTTTCCATATTGCGTGAGCTGTTTTGCGTAATCTCTTCAGCTCGCTGCTGCTCTGCCCATGACAAATCCTCCTGCGCTTGCTGCGCATCAGCATGCCAAGGCTTCGCTTTTATCGAGCTTTCCAACCGCTGTTGAGACTTCTTTAGCCCACCCACTTGCGCGCATTGCGGAACATGCGCATCCACGGTGCATCCTCGCCCCACGCTTTCGGATGCCAGGAATGCAGCGTCGTGCGGAACACGCGTTCGGCATGCGGCATCAGCACGGTGAAGCGGCCATCCGGCGTAGTGACCGAGGTAATGCCTTGCGGCGAGCCGTTGGGATTGAGCGGATAGCGCTCGGTAGCCTGGCCGAGATTATCGACATAACGCATCGCGACAATGGCCTTGGCGATATCGCCGGTCTGCGAAAAGTCGGCATAGCCTTCGCCGTGCGCAATCGCGATCGGTGTCTGGGTGCCAGTCATGCCGTTGAAGAAGATGGACGGCGAATCCGCCACTTCCACCATGGCGAAACGCGCTTCGAACTGCTCCGACTTGTTGCGCGTGAACTTGGGCCAGTCTTGCGCGCCGGGGATGATGGATTTCAGGTTGCTCATCATCTGGCAACCGTTGCAGATGCCCAGGCCAAAGGTATCGCCGCGGCCGAAGAACTGCGCAAACTGCGACGCCAGCTTTTCGTTGTACAGGATGGTCTTGGCCCAGCCTTCGCCCGCGCCCAGTACGTCGCCGTAGGAGAAGCCGCCGACCGCGATCAGGCCGCTGAAGTCTTCCAGCTTCGCGCGGCCTGCAATCAAGTCGCTCATGTGCACGTCGACCGCGGTGAAGCCGGACTTGTGCATCACGTACGCGGTTTCCACGTGCGAGTTCACGCCCTGCTCGCGCAGGATCGCGACCTTGGGCCGTGCGCCGGTGGCAATGAAAGGCGCGGCCACATCTTCTTTCATGTCGAAAGCGATCTTCGGCTGCATGCCCGGATCGTTCGCATCCAGGATGCGTTCGTATTCGGAATCGGCGCAGGCCGGATTGTCGCGCAGGCGCGCAAGGCGCCAGCTGGTTTCGCTCCATGCGCGCTGCAGTTCGCTGCGCGCCGCGCTGTAGATCACCTTGGCATCGCGCATGAACTCGAGCACGTCACGGTCGTTGAGCTTGCCGATGATATGGCTGCAGGCACCCAGGTTGTGGCTGCGCAGCACGTCCATCACTTCCGAACGCTGACCGTTGCGCACCTGGATCACCGCGCCCAGTTCTTCATTGAACAGTGCGCGCAAGGTCAGGTCGTTGCGGCGCTCCGCTACCTGCCCGGCCCAGTTCTTGGAATCGCCCCAGTCGGATGCGTGTTCGCCTTCCATGGTCAGGATGTCGAGATTGACCGACACACCCACATGTCCGGCAAACGCCATTTCGCTCAGGGTGGCATACAAGCCGCCATCGGAACGATCGTGATAGGCAAGCAAGCGGCCTTCGCGATTGAGCTGCTGGATCGCATTGAAGAATCCCTTCAGGTCTTCCGCACTGTCCACGTCCGGCACTTCATTGCCGATCTGCTGCATCACCTGCGCCAGCACGGAACCGCCCATGCGGTTCTTGCCGCGGCCGAGGTCGATCAGGATCAGCGCGGTGTCGCCTTCATCGGTCTGCAGTTGCGGCGTCAGCGACAGTCGCACGTCGGACACCGGCGCAAAGGAAGACACGATCAGCGATACCGGTGCGATCACCGACTTGTCCTGTCCTTCATCCTGCCAGGTGGTACGCATGGACAAGGAGTCCTTGCCGACCGGGATGCTGATGCCCAGCGCCGGGCACAGCTCCATGCCGACTGCTTTCACGGTATCGAACAAGGCTGCATCCTGGCCGGGCTGGCCGCAGGCCGCCATCCAGTTCGCCGACAACTTGATGTCCGAAATATCTTCGATGGCTGCTGCTGCTGCGATATTGGTGATCGCCTCGCCCACTGCCATGCGGCCCGATGCCGGCGCGTCGATGACGGCCAGCGGCGTACGCTCGCCCATGGCCATCGCTTCGCCGCGATAACCCTGGAAGCTCATCGTGGTGACCGCACAGTCGGCAACCGGCACCTGCCAGGGACCGACCATCTGGTCGCGCACCGTCGTCGCGCCCACGGTGCGGTCGCCTATCGTGATCAGGAAGGACTTGTTCGCCACCGTCGGCAGGCGCAGCACGCGCATGGCGACATCGGCCAGTTCTATGCCGGTCAGGTCGATGGCGGGATAGGTTTTCTGCACGCGCGTCACATCGCGATGCATCTTGGGTGGTTTGCCCAGCAGCACGTCCATCGGCATATCGACCGGCGCATTGTCGTGCTGCGGATCGATGACTTTCAACTGGCGTTCTTCGGTCGCGGTGCCGACCACGGCAAACGGACTGCGCTCGCGCTCGCACATGGCGCGGAATTGCGCGAGACTGTCAGGGGCGATCGCCAGCACGTAGCGTTCCTGCGATTCATTGCTCCAGATCTCACGCGGCGACAAACCGGACTCTTCCAGCGGCACCTTGCGCAGATCGAAGATCGCGCCGCGTCCCGCGTCGTTGGTGATTTCCGGGAAGGCATTCGACAGGCCGCCCGCACCCACATCGTGGATCGACAGGATGGGATTATCGTCGCCGAGTGCCCAGCAGGCATTGATGACTTCCTGCGCGCGCCGTTCCATTTCCGGATTGCCGCGCTGCACCGAATCGAAATCCAGGTCGGCGGTATTGGTGCCGGTCGCCATCGACGACGCCGCGCTACCGCCCATGCCGATGCGCATGCCGGGGCCGCCCAGCTGTATCAGCAGCGAGCCGACCGGCAAATCATTCTTGCTGGTGTGCTTGTCGGAGATGCTGCCCATGCCGCCGGCGATCATGATGGGCTTGTGATAACCATAGACGGTGCCGCCCACGTTCTGCTCGTAGGTACGGAAATAGCCGGCAAGATTCGGACGGCCGAATTCGTTGTTGAAGGCTGCGCCGCCCAGCGGACCGTCGATCATGATCTGCAAGGGCGAGGCAATGCGATCCGGCTTGCCGGTGATGCCGCCCTGCTCGCGCGCATTGCGCTCGGCCGGTATCTGCGCCGCATCGCGCGCATTTTCCCAGGGCTGCACGGCATGCGTGATCATCAGGTTGGAAACGGTGAAGCCGGTCAGGCCGGCCTTGGGCTTGGAGCCGCGGCCGGTCGCGCCTTCATCGCGGATTTCGCCGCCGGCACCGGTGGAGGCGCCGGGGAAAGGCGAAATCGCGGTCGGATGATTATGCGTTTCCACCTTCATCAGAATGTGCGTGAGCTCTTCCGAAGGCTGGTACACGTAACCGTCATTCGTGGTGCGCGGATAGAAGCGCATCACCTTCGCGCCTTCAATGACCGAGGAATTATCCTTGTAGGCGACGATGGTGCCTTTCGGCGCCAGCTGGTGGGTGTTACGTATCATCGCAAACAGCGAACGGTCCTGCTGCTCGCCGTCTATGGTCCAGTCGGCATTGAAGATCTTATGGCGGCAGTGTTCGCTGTTGGCCTGCGCGAACATCATCAGCTCGACATCAGTCGGATTGCGTTTTGCCTGGGTGAAGGCATTGACCAGGTAATCGATTTCATCGTCGGACAAGGCCAGTCCCAGCTCGGTATTGGCCTGTTCCAGCGCAGCACGCCCGCCGCTCAGCAGATCGATGAATTCCAGCGGCCTGGCTTCCAGTTCCTGGAACAGGGCTTTGGCATCGTCGGCGTTACGCAGCACGGTTTCCGTCATGCGGTCGTGCAGCAGGTCGGCTACCGCATTGATGTCTTTCAGGTTCTTCGTGCCGCCCAGCAGGCCGGACTTGGTCTGCACGTAATAGGCAATGCTGCGCTCGATGCGATGAATATGCGTGAGGCCGCAGTTGTGCGCGATATCGGTCGCCTTGCTGGCCCAGGGCGAAATCGTACCCAGGCGCGGAACGACCACGAATGCCTCGCCTTCGCTGTTGCCATTGAAAGGCTCGCCGTAAGTCAGCATACCCTCTAGTCGACGCTGGTCATCATTGGACAAGGGAGCTGCGGCATCAATCAGGTGCAGGTAGCGCGCGGTCACGCCGGTAATGGCGGGATCAACGGCTTGCAGTTGGGTTAACAGGCGTTGAGTACGGAAGGCAGACAGAGCGTTCGAGCCCGGCAGAATCAGCATGGCGAGATGAAAGAATTTGCTTCGAAGCCGCCGGAAAAGCGGCCCTTCGCAGGTTGGACGGGAAAAGCGTGATTATACCTCGTGAAGCTTCTCCAAGCGGCTTTCCGGATTGCCGAAACCTTCACGAAGCGCCGCCGCCCGGCGTCTCGGCCACGAGCCATCGCCGACAAGCATCCGGCTTTTCGAGAGCGAAGCAGGCGTCCGAACTGCCGCCCTTCCTTTCCTCGCTGCGTGCCGGCGCAGGTTGGCATCTGGATGATGCGCGGAGGCGCAGAACAGATGCCTTTACCTCGGCATAACTTGCCATGCCGGCATCGCGTTTTTACGCTTGCCTCAAAATCCTTGTATCAAGCATCATTTTTTCTTCCGAAAACTTGACCGTTCAATCACTTCCCGTTGGCCCGCCCCGACATTCCCGGCTCTCCTCGCAAAATCTGGAGCGATTCCATTTTGTTGCTGATAAGAACTGGTAACATGCTCGCTCACTCAGGAATGCGGCAGAGGATGGAAGTCTGATGGAAGTGGCGGTTATCGGTGGCGGCGTCGTCGGCGTATGCAGCGCCTATTTTCTTGCAGCAGCAGGACATGAGGTAACCGTCTTTGAGCGCAACGGCAGCGTTGGAGAAGAAGCGAGCTTTGCCAATGCGGGGCTGCTGGGCGCAGGCTATGCCTCGCCCTGGCTGACGCCAGGCACGGGTTCGCGGGTGCTATGGTCGCTCTTTTCCTCCAAGGGACCGCTGCTTGCGTCCCGCGGCTTCGATCGCGAAGTCTGGCGCTGGCTGGGCCAATGGCGGGCCGAAAGCGAAGTGCAGCGTTATCGGAATAACTGGCTGCGCCTGCACCGGTTGGCCAGCTACAGCCATGAATTGCTGCGCGGCTTGCGCGAGCATCACCAGATCGACGACGAAAATGCGCAGGGCTTGCTGCAATTGCTGCACAGCGAAAAAGCGCTGCAGCGCATGCAGCCGGTGCTGGAATTGCTGGCCGCCCAGGGCGTTCCGCACAAGTTGCTGGAGCCGGATGCCGCGCGCGGCATCGAACCTGCATTGTCGACAACACCGCGCCTGCATGCGGCGCTCCATCTTCCCGGCACCGAGACGGCCAATTGCGCCTTGCTGACCAAGCAGCTCAGGGCCATTGCGCAGGATCTCGGCGTGCAATTCCGCTTCAAGACTACCGTTACCAGCCTGGCACAAGACAAGACCGGCATCGCGATGCGCGCAAACGATGAAACGCTGAACACCGATGCGGTGATCATTGCCACCGGCGCCAACAGCACCGCGCTGCTGAAAGATGCAGGCCTGTCGGTTCCTCTTTGTCCCGTCACCGGTTATTCGCTGACCGTGACCGTCAAGCAGCCGGAATATGCGCCGGTATCGGCAGTCATGGACGAAAGCCGCAAGGTCGCCATCACCCGCATCGGCAACCGGGTGCGCGTGGCAGGCCTGGCCGGCATAGGCGCGCTGAAACCGGCCGCCGAGGAAAGAGCGCTGCACCAGTTGCTGGCAGTGGCCGAAGACTGGTTTCCAAATGCAGCCAATTACCATACCTCCAGCCTCTGGTACGGCCAGCGCGCCATGCTGCCCGACGAGGTACCGCTGCTGGGCGAGAGCCCGATGAAAGGCGTGTATCTGAACGCTGCGCACGGCGAATCCGGCTGGGCCATGGCCGCCGGCGCAGGCAAGATCATTGCCGACCTGGTCAGCGGCCGGCAGCCGGATATCGACATGGAAGGTTTGACCCCGGTGCGCCTTCTCGCCTCGTCACGGCGCTGAGCGCATGGCTGGCGGCGCCGGCTCAGAATGTCTTGCGCTGAATGATAAATCCCAGGTCGTCCAGCACCGGCACGCCAGCCAGTGCGAGCAGAATTGCCGCAAACGGCACCGTCGCTATATAACCCAGGTATTTGAATCCCAGCGCGCCCGCCACGCCGCCCAGGACGAACATGGCTATCAGCACCAGCAGCAATCTTATCTTGGCCCGGTCGGCCAAGACCGGCGGCTGCGAAATATCTCCGTCGGGTCCGTTCCAGTAGAGTAATTTTCCGAATTCGATACCGATGTCCGTGATCATGCCGGTGACATGAGTGGTGCGGATTTCCGCGTGAGAGAGCTTGGTAATCATCGCATTCTGCAATCCCATCACGAAACACAGCAATGACACGGTCAGGGGAATGAACAGCCAGTGCTGACCCTGCATGCTGCCTCCCAGCAGCCCGAAAAAAATCAGCAGCAAGGCTTCCAGCAGCAAGGGAATCGCGTACTGGCTATGCAGTCGGCGACGCCGCGCCCAGTTCACCAGGATGGCGGTTGTGGCGGCCCCGCCTATGAAAGACAAGACCGCTGCAATACCATCGACCACCAGCGCAGTGCTGCCCAGCACGAGATTGTCGGCGATGGAAGCCATCAGGCCCGACATGTGCGACGTGTATTGATGGACCGCCAGCAATCCTCCGGCATTGATGGCGCCGGCAACAAAGGCGAGATAGCAGGCAAGATGACGTATCGCCTTGCTATTCCCCTGGTAACTGGTCAGCTTTCTAAGGTAGGAAACCGGCATATGAACTCAAGAATATGACCTCAGGAACATGAACTCAAAATCAGGAGGCAGAGGAGGCAGAGGAGGCAGCGCTCCATCCGGCAGGATGCCCTCTTGTTTTAAGCCGGGAGTCTGCTTTAGTCAAGCCAGTACGGGGCGGTGCAGCAGGAAGATGCGTTATCCGCAAACATCAGGCCGGCATCCATGCCGCAGCCTTTCCTATTCCGCTCTCCGGCCATCGCCTTCGTTATAATTTAAACCATGACAAGCCCCTCCCTGCCATGACTGCCCTTTACTCCATTGCCCAGATACGCGCCATCGAGCACGCTGCCTATGCCGAACTGGCACCCGGCACACTGATGCAGCGAGCCGGTGCCGCCGCTTGCGAGGCCGCCCTTGGGTTGCTGCCTGCTACCCGGATGGAAACACGCGTGCTGGTCCTGGCCGGTCCCGGCAACAATGGCGGCGGCGATGCACTGGTGGCGGCTTCGCTGCTCGCACAACAGGGCATTGCCGTCAGCGTGTTCCTGCATGGCGACCCTGCGCGATATTCCCCGGAAGCGCAGCAGGCCTATGGCCAGGCAAAAAACAGTTCCGTGCGCTGGATAAAGAGCAACGACGATATCGACGCAACGCCATGGTCGCTGGTCATCGACGGCCTGTTCGGCATAGGCTTGCAACGGCCTATCGCAGCACCTATGCACGGTTTGATACAAGACATCAACCAGTTAAGCTGCCCTATCCTTGCGCTGGATGTACCCAGCGGACTAAATGCCGACACCGGCGTGGTCGGCGGCGAATCGGGCATTGCCGTGCGCGCCACGCATACCATCAGCTTTATCGCCGACAAGCCAGGACTGCATACGGCGGATGGACAAGATCATGCCGGACGGGTGCAGGTGGCGAACCTCGGCATAGAGGCGAAGCATTTCATGCCGGCGCAGGCGCAACTCAATGGCTGCGAACTCTTCTCGTCTCTGCTGCTGCCGCGCCGACAGAATTCCCATAAGGGTACTTACGGCGATGTAGCTGTCATCGGCGGCGCGGCCGGCATGGGTGGCGCGGTGCTGCTGGCGGCGCGTGCTGCGCTTTATTGCGGTGCCGGCCGTGCCATTGCCGGATTTCTTGAGCAGGCGCCGGCGTTCGACGTGCTGCACCCGGAGCTGATGTGCCGTGCCGCGGACAATATTGCACTGGACCAGGCAAGCGTGGTCATCGGACCGGGGCTGGGAACATCCGATGCGGCGCGCGCCTTGCTGGAAACCGCATTAGAAAGCGATTCGCCTCTGGTGATCGATGCGGATGGCTTGAACCTGATTGCCGCACACAAGGATCTTTCCGCGCCACTCATTCAGCGTCCGCTTCCCGCGATACTGACGCCTCACCCGCTGGAAGCCGCCAGGCTGCTCGGCATTTCCGCCGCAGCCGTTCAGTCTGACCGGTTGCAGGCAGCCCGGCAGCTGGCTTCCCGCTTCCATTCCATCGTCATTCTCAAGGGTTCGGGCAGCGTCATCGCTCATCCTGACGGACAAGTATCAATCAACACCACCGGCAATCCGGGGCTGGCGACGCCCGGCAGCGGCGATGTGCTGGCCGGCATGGCCGGCGCGCTGCTGAGCCAGCACAAGATGCCGTGGGAAGCCGCGTTAGCTGCCGCCTGGCTGCATGGCAAGGCGGCGGATGAACTGGTCAAGCAGGGAATCGGCCCGGTGGGATTGACGGCGGGAGAAATCGCGCCGCAGGCCAGGCGGCTGATCAATCAACTGACGGCTCGCGCGGCAGCTCAATAACAATAATTATTCGGCCGCTTCAAAACGGGACTTCACTCACTATCCGG
This sequence comes from Pseudomonadota bacterium, assembly GCA_023422955.1. Lineage (GTDB taxonomy): Bacteria > Pseudomonadota > Gammaproteobacteria > Burkholderiales > Burkholderiaceae_D > JAEZLB01. Next base: position 25,508 of record JAFAGG010000050.1, read on the forward strand.
TTCACCAATTGCTCCAGCGGCATGTCTATGCTGAAGGAGTAGGCCCGCTCATCTGCTCCCGGCGGCTCCAGGTCACGCAACTGGCTTTCCAGCAGTACCGGCGGCATGAAATGGCCGGTGCGCTGGTGCATGCGCGCGGCAATCACATCGGTAGTGCCGACCAGGTGGATGAATACCAGCTCTGGGTCAGCCTGGCGCAACAGCTGACGATACGAGCGCTTCAGGGCGGAACAAGTCAGCACCACGCTTTCGCCCTTTTCATGCGCTGCCCGCAATTGGGCCTGCAACTCGAGTAGCCAGCCGCGACGATCTTCATCTGTGAGAGGGATGCCGGCGCCCATCTTGCGCAGGTTTTCAGCGGAATGGAATTGGTCGCCTTCGATATAACGAATACCTAAACGCTGCGCAAAAGCCGAACCCACCGTGCTTTTCCCGCAGCCGGATACGCCCATGACCACGAAACGCATGCCGGATGCGGAGGACGATACGCCGGGTTTGGTATCAGTCATAGGCAGGGAAGACTCATTCCACCAGCCTGCCGGCAGCGATGGTAATCACGCGTTCGCACATCGCCGCCATGGCAGGATCATGCGTGACCAGCACCAGCGTCGAGCCGCGTTCACGGTTCATCTCGAACATCAGTTTAATCACCGCTTCGCCGGTGGCCGCATCCAGGCTGCCGGTGGGTTCATCGGCGAACAGCAGCGGCGGCTCGGAAACGAAAGCGCGTGCCAGCGCAACGCGCTGCTGTTCGCCCCCCGACAGATATTTCGGATAGTGCTTGAGACGGCTGGACAAGCCCACTCTGTCCAGCATCGCCTGCGCCTTGCTGCGCGCATCCGGATCGCTGCGCAGTTCCAGCGGCAGCATCACGTTTTCCAGCGCATTCAGGTGAGCCAGCAACTGGAAGGACTGGAACACGAAACCCAGTTTTTCCTTGCGCAAGCCGGCGCGGCCGTCTTCGTCCAGCGCAAAAATATCGGTGCCATGCAACTTGACCGTACCGTCGCTGGGCGTATCCAGCCCGGCCAGCAAGCCCAGCAACGTTGACTTTCCGGAACCCGATGCGCCGACGATGGCCAGCGTGCTGCCGGCCTGCAGGGTAAAATTGACGTCTTGCAGAATACTGAGTTCACCGGTCGCATCCGCGACCCGCTTGCTGAGACGTATGACTTCGACGGCAGGCGACACAGGGGAAGAAGATGACATGCAGGTTATCGGAGTGAGGATGAAATTTTTATCGAGGAAGTTCAGCCAGCTACTGCTATTGGCCGTGTTCGCGCTGTGCGCGCCAGCCGCCTATTCTGCATCAAAAACCCTACTCGTGCTCGGCGACAGCCTGTCGGCCGAATACGGACTGCCGCGCGGCAGCGGCTGGGTGGTGCTGCTGGAGCAGCAACTTCAGAAGGACAAAATCCCCGCGCAAATTGTGAACGCCAGCATTAGCGGAGAAACCACCAGCGGCGGCCGCGGCCGACTGCCTTCCTTATTAAAGCGTCACAGTCCCGACATTGTCATCATAGAGCTCGGCGCCAACGACGGCCTGCGCGGCCTGCCGCTGGAATCCACCGAAGAGAACCTGCGCAGCATGATGCAAGCATCCCTGCAATCGGGCGCCCAGGTACTGCTGGTGGGCATGCAGCTGCCGCCCAATTACGGCGGCGATTACACCCGGCGCTTTGCCGGCATGTACTCCACGCTGGCCAAGGAATTGAAGACGGCACTGGTGCCCTTCCTGTTCGAAAAAATGTCGGACCAGCCCGACATGTTCCAGCCTGACCGCATCCATCCTACTGTGGCGGCGCAACCGCTGATGCTGCAGGCGGTCTACCCTCGTCTTAAACCTCTGCTCGCCAAATAAGCGATGAAATACCCTGCCCTGCTGGCTTTTTCCGACCTCCTGCCGCAGCTGGATGACTTCGATACCATCATCGATGTCCGCAGCGAAGCTGAATACGAGGAAGACCACATTCCGGGCGCGATCAATTGCCCGGTCCTGAACAATGCCGAGCGCGCCGAGGTCGGCACGCTCTACAAGCAGGTCGGACCGTTTGAAGCAAAGAAGCGCGGCGCCGTGCTGGTTGCGCGCAATATCGCTTCCCACCTCGACACCGTCTTTCACGACACGCCGCGCGACTGGAAACCGCTGGTGTACTGCTGGCGCGGCGGCAATCGCAGCGGTTCCATGGCTCATATATTGGCGAAGATAGGCTGGCCTTCCATACAACTCGATGGCGGCTACAAGGAATACAGGCGGCACGTCAATGCGGCTTTGGCGGAACTGCCGGCTGCCTTCGGTTTTCAGGTCATCTGCGGCCCCACCGGCAGCGGCAAAAGCCGCCTGCTGCAAACGCTGGATGCACTGGGCGCCCAGGTACTGGATCTGGAAGACCTGGCGGCGCATCGCGGCTCGGTGCTGGGCAATATTCCCGATGCCCCTCAACCCTCGCAGAAAATGTTCGAGAGCCGGGTCTGGGACAAACTGCACCGCTTCGATCCAGCGCGGCCGGTCTACGTGGAATCCGAGAGCAAGAAGATCGGCAATCTGCGCGTGCCCGAAGCCTTGATGGAAAGAATGCGGGCATCGCCTTGCATCAACCTGCAGCTGTCGCGCGAAAACCGGGTGGCGCTGCTGATGCAGGAGTATGCGCATTTCGTGCACGCCCCCAGTCAACTGAATACGCAGCTGAGTTACCTGACGCAATTGCATGGCCGTGAAAAAATCGCACGATGGCAGGCCATGGCCGAGCAAGGCAATATTGCAAGCCTGGTCCATGCCCTGCTGGAAGAACATTACGACCCTGCTTACCAGCGCTCGATAGCCCACAACTTCACGCAGTTCGAACGCGCTCCCCTGTTGCAGGTTGAGAGCATCGATGTGCCGGCATTCAAACGCGCTGCTGCGACACTGCTGTAACGATAAAGGGCGAACCGCTTGCGCGTTCGCCCTTTATATTTTGCATTCCACTCTTAATCGATCAGAGCTTAATCTTCCAGCTCCTCGTTGCCGGCATTCGCAGGCGCTTTCAGCAGGATTTCCGTTTTAGCCTTGTCCTTGAGCGCATCGATGTAGGCTACCGTCTCCTGGCTTGCCAGCAAACCGTCCACCTGCTGTCTCAGCATCGCTTGCTGATTGGGATCGAGATTGTCCGGCACGCGCACTTCGTTGATGCGATAAACGTGATAAGCGTTCGGCAGCTCCACGCCTACATAAGCAGGCAAGGATTCCGCATCGGCTTTCATCACGGCCAGGAAAGCCTGAGGAGGCAAGCCTGCCAGATCGGTGCGCGAAACGGTTTTCGCAGCGCTGAAGCCGGCAGGCTGAGCACCCGACTTCAGTGCTTCCAGCCGCGCTGCGCCAGCTTGCTGCGCCATCTCGGTCGCCTTCTGCTGGACTACGCGTTGGCGTATAGCGTTTTTCACTTCTTCGAAAGGACGCTTGCTGGCCGGCTGATGCGCAACCACACGGCCCACGATCAGCGTATTCGGTGCAACTTCAATCACTTCCGAGTTGTTCTTGTTCTTCAGCACATCGTCGGAAAATAGCGCCGACAGGAACTTGGGATGATTGAAGGGTGCATCGGCAGGCAGCGCCGGGTTGGGCTGGCGCATCAGCTTGTCTGCAGTCTTGACTTCCAGGTTCAGCTTGTCGGCCACCGGCTTCAGACTTTCCGGCTGCTCATAGGCCAGATTGCCCAGGTTCTCCGTCATTTCCGTCATGCGCTTGGTCGCCAGCTGGCTTCTGATTTCATCGGCAATCTTGTCGCGAACCTGCGCCAGGGGCGGCGCCACCGATTCCTTGATTTCATTCACCTGGATGATGTGGAAGCCGAAATCGGATTGCACCAGGTCGCTGATCTGTCCCTTGTCCAGGCTGAATACCGCTTCGTCGAATTGCGGCACCATTTCGCCGCGTCCGAAAAAGCCCAGGTCGCCGCCGCGCTCGGCAGAGCCCGGATCCTGCGAATGTTGCTTGGCCAGCGCACCGAAATTGGCAGGATTGCTGCGCACTTCATCCAGCACTTTCTGCGCTTTTTCACGCGCGGCATTTCTGTCGGAGTCCGACGCATTGCCGGGCAAGCCGATCAGGATATGACTGGCGCGACGCTCTTCGGGATCGGCGAAACGCTGCTTGTTCTGTTCGTAGTACTGCTGAATATCGGCGTCGGAAACAGCGATCTGCTTTGCCACCGATTCCCTGTCCAGCAACACGTACTGCGCGCTCAACTGTTCGGCAATGACAAACTCATTCGCATGCTGTTCGTAATACGCCTTCAGCATGTCGTCGGTGACTTGCACCTTGGAAGTGAAATCGGAGGACTGGAAAGTCTGACCCTGCACCACGCGCTCCTGCGCCAGGATATCGGACACGTGGCTGGACAAGGTGCGCGGCGCGAAGGCCGTGTTCTCGACGGCATTCGTCAACTGTCGCAAGGCGAGGTTTTGGCGCAGGCGCGCTTCGAACTGGTCGGCATTCATGCCCTGCAGCGCCAGGAAAGACTGGTACGCTTCTCTGTCGAACTGGCCATCCGGCGTTTGCCATTGCTGCAGGATCACGTCGCGCAGCGCCATATCGGAGGCAGTCAGGTTATGACGTGCAGCTTCAAGGGCCACGACGCGCTGCACCACCAGATCGTCCAGGATGCGCTGGCGCACTTCCGGCGTCTCGAACATTCTTTGATCGAACTGATCGCCATACATGCGACGCATGGTATCCATCTGCTGGCGTTGCGCCTGTTCCAGTTCGCCTTGCGTGATCTTGGTATCACCCACCTTGGCCACGACAGGATCGTTGTTACTGATACCGAAGTCGCCTATGCCGAAGAACACGAAGGAAGGCAGGATCAGCAAGAGCAACACCAGTTGCATCAAGCGACGGTGCGCGCGAATGAAATCTAACATGGTCAACCAATCACGGAGAAGTTGCGATACCTAGCGATCATCACATATGAAAAAAGGCGAACCTAGGTTCGCCTTTTCGGTATTGGCGGAGCGGACGGGACTCGAACCCGCGACCCCC
>JAFAGG010000056.1 GCA_023422955.1 Pseudomonadota bacterium
CCAACCAGAGAACTGCCATGCTCGATTACTGGACCCATCATTACAACTGGCACCGCCCCCATCAGGGCATAGGACGAGTCGCTCCAATTTCCAGGATTGGTCGAAACAACCTATTGCAACTCCACACTTAAAAAATAAGCAGGGGGCGGGAAATGAGTTGCAGCATGGTTAATATTTCTAAGCTGCAAGTGTGTAAGAGATGTAACTGTGCTGGAACTTTAATGCATTGCCGTTTATCAATAGAGGCCTCGATTAATTGCCGCTTGGAATGTCATTCCGCATGCCGTGCACAATCGAGAGCTACCTGAAGGCGGGGAGTGCCCCATTTTGCTTATGCTTATTTGATATTTCTGGAGATACCATGCTTCGTTCCGAGTCTTTCTTTGGTAAACGCGACAACAACGCCAACACTTCTAACACGACCTCCACCTCCAATTCGGCTATGTCCAACACTAACACCGTCACCTCCGGCTCCACTTCTTCCTTGTCCTCGTCCCGCGCCAATGCCTCGACCTTGTCCAACGTGCCTTCCAGCGTTGCAGCAGCCGTGGAAACCAAGACGCAGACTGAATCTCCTGCCAAATTGACGGTCGGTCCGAACATCAAGCTCAAGGGCGTAGAGATCACCGATTGCGACACGCTGGTCGTGGAAGGTTTTGTTGAAGCCACCATGGACTCGCGCCTGATGCAGATCGCCAAGGGCGGTTCCTTCAAGGGCTCTGCCGAGATCGACATTGCCGAAATTCATGGTGAATTCGATGGCACGCTGACAGTGCGCCAGAAGCTGGTCATCCATGAAAGCGGCAAGGTCTCCGGCAAGATCAGCTACGGCAAGCTGGTGATCGAAGAAGGCGGCCAGTTGTCGGGTGAGATCCAGGTCGGAACGGGCGCTGCTCACAAGGGCCTGAGCGTCGCCAAGACGGCATAAGCTTTCGTTCCAATGAAAATGGCGCTGCTGATTTGCTCATGCAGCGCCATTCTTTTGTTGTACTGGGCCAGTTAATCAGGCCAGCACTTTCCTCAGCCACGCGGCCATAGCGGCCACTTCTTCCATGCACAGCGAATGCTGCATGGAATAGGCATTCCATTCGACCTTGTAACCCAGTTGGGTCAGCAGATCGTGGCCGCTTTCCGCCAGATCGAACTTGATCACCTGATCGTCCCTGCCGTGCGCCATGAAGATGGACGTGTCCTGGTTCGCAGGATGACGTTCGTCCGCCACCTTGGAAGCCAGCGGCAGGTAACCCGACAGGCACATCATGCCGGCCAGCTTTTCCGGATAGCGCAGGCCGGTTTGCAATGTGATTGCGCAACCTTGCGAGAAACCGGCAAGCACGATCTTGTCGGCGGCAATGCCGCGTTCTCTTTCCTGCGCAATCAGCTTGCCGATCGCCGCTTCCGATTCGCGCAGCCCGGCTTCATCTTCCTGTTCGCCGCGATCCCAGCTCAGCACGTCGTACCAGGCCGGCATCAGGTAGCCGTCATTGATAGTGACCGGCAGCTTGGGAGCATGCGGGAAAATGAAGCGGATGGAAGGGCAGCCGGAGAGGTCGAGTTCTTTGACGATGGGCGCGAAGTCCCAGCCATTGGCGCCCAGGCCATGCATCCAGATCACGGAAGCAGTGGGTTTGTCGCCGGTTTCGAGTCGGATCGCATCAAGCGGTTTGGTTGTCATGGTCATGTCGGAGCGAGTTGAAAAATGCCCGCTAGGGCGGGCGCAGTTTTTATTGCGGTTTATTTATTTATTTATTTGGTTGATTTGTTTATTTATTATTTCTGCCTGATCGCGGATTTTGGCCGGAAAGCCTTGCACACCGTTTCATTGGTTTCTATGTACGGTCCGCCGATCAGGTCGATGCAGTAGGGCACGGCGGCGAAAATGCCCGATACGATGGACTGGCCGTTTTCGTCTTTCAAGCCTTCCAGCGTTTCCTTGATCGACTTGGGCTGGCCCGGCAAATTCATGATCAGCGCCGCATGATCAGCGGTTTCACGGATCACCGCGACCTGGCGCGACAGAATGGCGGTCGGCACGAAGCGCAGGCTGATCTGCCGCATCTGTTCGCCGAAGCCCGGCATTTCCTTGCTGCCTACTGCCAGCGTCGCTTCCGGTGTTACATCGCGTCTTGCCGGACCGGTGCCGCCGGTGGTCAGCACCAGGTGGCAGCGCTTTTCATCCACCAGTTCTTTCAGCGCCTGCTCGATTTTTTCCTGCTCATCGGGAATCAGGCGGGTCTCCAGTTTCCATGGCGTGGTCAGCGCTGAGGCGAACCAATCGCGCAGCGCGGGTATGCCCTGGTCTTCGTAGGCACCGCTGGAGGCGCGGTCGGAAACGGAAACCAGGCCGATCAGCAATTCATCGGGATTGTTCATCGTGGTCCTCGCTGTAGTCGTTGTCATCGTCAGACGTATCTGCCTGCGTTTTTTCTTCCTGCAGGTGTTTGAGTACCTGAAAGATTTCGCGATATGCCTTGGGCGGCTTGTTCTCTGCCTGTTCCTTGCGGGCATTGCGTATCAGCGTGCGCAAATGCTGGCCGTCCAGTTCGGGGTGCTGCTGCAGTAATTCGGTCAAGACCTTGTCGTCCGCCAGCAATTTTTCGCGCTTTTTTTCCAGCGCATGCAAGGCGGCGGTATCCGATTTGGACAGGCCGCGCCAGCTGTCGAGGGTTTTCTGTATGGCCTCGATTTCTTCCTCTTCCAGCGTGCGCATCTTTTTGCCGACGTACTGCAACTGGCGGCGGCGGCCTTCATGGTCCTTGATGCGCTGGCATTCAAGAATCACATCGCGCACGTCTTCCGGCATGGGAACGCGCATGACACGATCTTTCGGTTCAGCAACCAGTGCCTCGCCCAGTTTTTGCAAGGCAGTCATGTCGCGCTTGCGTTGCGATTTGGAAGGACGATCGTATTGCTGTTCGAATTCCGAAGACTGAAAGCCTACGGCGCCGCGATTGGGATTTGGCATGATTAAGGATGCATTGAAGGTGATAGTCAAACGACTGCTATCATAACTGTTTTGAACGAATTCATAAAAACCATCCCCATGAGCCAATCCGTTTTCACTCACACTCAAGAACAACTTCAGCAGCTCGCCCAGGATGTATTGCGTTTTGCAAGGCAAAAAGGCGCTGCCGGTGCTGCAGTCGAGATCAATGAAGGCAATGGTCTTGCCGTCACGGTACGCAAGGGGGGCGTGGAAACCATAGAGCAGAACAAGGACAAGGGCATAGGCGTCACCGTTTATCTCGGCGAAGGCCGCGCCGTCCGCCGCGGCAGCGCGAGCACGTCGGATTTTTCCAGCAAGGCGATCGAGGATACGGTAGACGCTGCCTACAACATTGCCCGCTTCACCGCCGAAGACGATTGCGCCGGTTTGCCTGAACCTGAGTTGCTGGAAATGCAGCCGCGGGATTTGCAGCTCTGCTATCCCTGGCTGATTACTGCGGAAGAGGCGGTCGATATTGCCAAGCGTGCCGAAGCGGCCGCTTTTGCGGTGGACAAGCGCATCACGAACAGCGATGGCGCCAGCGTCTATGCGCAGCAATCGCATTTCGTCGCCGCCAATACGCATGGCTTCATGGGAGGATATCCGTATTCCCGCCATACCATCTCGGCTTCGCCGATTGCGGGCAAGGGCGCCAACATGCAGCGCGACGACTGGTACTCATCGATGCGCGACTACTCCCGGCTCACAGAGCCGGAAGCCATCGGCCGTTATGCCGCCGAGCGTGCGCTGGCGCGCCTGAATGCGCTGAAGCTCAGCACCCGGAAATGCCCGGTATTGTTCGAGGCGCCGCTGGCAGCGGGACTGCTTGGTTCCTTTGTGCAGGCGGTGTCCGGCGGCGCACTGTATCGCAAATCGACCTTCCTGCTGGACTCTCTTGGCAAGCAGGCGCTGGCGCCGCATGTGCAAATCGCCGAAGATCCGCACGTGATCGGTGCTGTCGGATCATCGCCCTTTGACGAAGAAGGCGTCAGAACGCAGCGTCGCGATGTCGTGAAGGATGGCGTGGTGCAGGGCTATTTTCTCTCCACCTATTCCGCGCGCAAGCTCGGCATGCAGACCACCGGCAACGCGGGCGGCTCGCACAATCTTTCCCTGACCTCTGTGCTGACGCGACCCGATGACGATTTCAGGCAAATGCTGAAAAAGCTCGGCACCGGACTGCTGGTGACCGAGCTGATGGGGCAGGGCGTGAACTACGTGACCGGCGACTATTCGCGCGGCGCATCCGGTTTCTGGGTAGAGAATGGCGAAATTCTTTATCCGGTAGAAGAAATCACCATCGCTGGCAATCTGCGCGACATGCTGCAGCAGATCGTGGCGGTAGGCGCAGATACTTTGATCCGGGGCAATAAGCAGACGGGGTCATTGTTAATTGAACAAATGACGATTGCCGGCAATTGATCATGTCGCTTTTTTAACTATTGAATGTGCAGCAAAACTTGCTTGCCCGGGTTTTAAGGCATGCGCTATGATTGCCCGTGCCTGCATAGGTAGTAAGACCGAGAGTCCCTGCACATTTAATGGTCATGCAATGCTTTCCATTGCTTTATCTGTGCCTGGAATCCATAACAAGAAGTATTCAACGTATTGAAAACGTGAAGAAAAGGTTTCGGATTTTCCATAACCTTGTTCCTATCCGTGCTGGCCCGATAACAAATTACAGTACGGCATTATCCGTATCATTTCAGGAGAAAAAATGAAACGCCGTTCCTTTATCACTACCGCAGCCGTAGGCGCTGCAGCGGGTGCAGTTGCCGCTCCAGCCATTGCCCAATCTCTGCCGACGATCAACTGGCGTCTTGCTTCCAGCTTTCCCAAATCCCTGGACACGATTTACGGCGCAGCCGAAGTCTTTTCCAAGCGCGTTGCACAACTGACGGATGGCAAGCTCAATATCCGCGTGTTCGCCGGCGGTGAAATCGTTCCTGCGCTGCAGGTCGTGGACGCCGTGCAGAACGGCACGGTTGAAATGGGACATACCGCTTCCTACTATTTCTACGGCAAGGATCCGACCTTCGCCTTCGACGGCGCCGTACCCTTCGGCCTGACTGCGCGTCAGCAGCAGGCCTGGTACGACCAGGGCGGCGGCCGCGAATTGCTGCGCGAGTTCTATCGCGACTACGGCATCATCAACTTCATGGGCGGCGCGACCGGCACGCAGATGGGCGGCTGGTTCCGTAAAGAGATCAAGTCGGTGAAGGATCTGCAAGGCCTGAAGATGCGTGTCAGTGCCTTTGCAGGCGCCGTGCTGACCCGCCTGGGCGTCGTGCCGCAGCAGATCGCCGGCGGCGACATCTATCCCTCGCTGGAAAAAGGCACCATCGACGCTGCCGAATGGATCGGTCCCTACGACGATGAAAAGCTGGGCTTCAACAAGGTCGCGCCGTTCTACTATGCGCCGGGTTGGTGGGAGCCTAACCTGCAGATGTCCTTCTACCTGAACATCAAGGAATGGGAAAAACTGCCCAAGCTTTATCAGTACGCAATCGAAGCGGCATCGTACGAATCCCACGTGGTCACGCAGGCGAAATATGACGCACAGAACCCGGCGGCGCTGGCGCGTCTGATCAAGAATGGCGCGAAGCTGCGCTTCTTCTCGAAAGACGTGATGGAAGCTTGCTACAAGGAAGCGATGGCAACCATGGATGAAGAAGCATCGAAGAACGCCAAGTTCAAGAAGATCTACGATCCGTACCGTCGTTTCCTGCGCGAGCAGAACCAGTGGTTCTCGGTCGCGGAAGCGCCGATGCAGAACTTCATGATCACCCGCAAGTAAGTCATGTGAAGTCCAGGAAGCCCGCTCGCGCAAGCTTGCGGGCTTCTTTTATTCAGCCGCCCTGTGGCGCGGTTTGAAAGATTCTTTTGTGTCGCGGTCATCGAAAGAGGCCGCGATTTGCAATTCAAGTCGTGATTTGAAATTCAAGATTTGCGAGCATCGCTCTCGCGCATAGACGCGAAGGTCTCGTATCTGCCAGGAGAAAGAAATGAAACGCCGTTCCTTCATCGCTACCGCAGCCGCCGGTGCTGCAGCCGGCTCAGTCGCCGCTCCGGCCGTGGCGCAGAGCCTGCCGACACTGAACTGGCGCCTGGCTTCCAGCTTTCCCAAGTCGCTGGATACGCTGTACGGCACGGCAGAAGTCTTTACGCGCCGCATAGCGCAACTGACGGACGGCAAATTCAATATCCGGGTGTTCGCCGGAGGTGAGCTGGTTCCGCCTTTTCAGGTGGTCGATGCGGTGCAGAACGGCACGGTGGAGATGGGGCATACCGCGCCTTACTATTATTTCGGCAAGGACTCGACCTTCGCATTCGACTGCGCGGTGCCTTTCGGCCTGAACTCGCGCCAGCAGACTGCCTGGTATGAGCAGGGCGGCGGCCGCGACCTGCTGCGCGAGTTTTACCGCGACTATGGCATCGTCAATTTCCTGGGCGGGAATACCGGCACGCAGATGGGCGGTTGGTTCCGCAAGGAGATTCATACCCTGAAGGACTTGCAGGGACTGAAGATGCGTATCAGCTCGTTTGCCGGCCTGGTGCTGGAGCCGCTGGGCCTGGTGCCGCAACAGATTGCCGGCGCCGATATTTACCCGGCACTGGAGCGCGGCACGCTGGATGCGGTGGAATGGACGTCGCCGTATGACGATGAAAAACTGGGCTTCTACAAGGTGGCGCCGTATTACTATGCGCCGGGCTGGTGGGAAGCGGGCGCCGGCTTGTCTTTCTACGTCGGCATCAAGCAGTGGGAAAAGCTGCCCAAGGCTTACCAGTATGCGATCGAAGCGGCTTCCTATGAAGCACATGTTTCGATGCAGGCCAAGTACGATGCCGACAATCCGGCGGCGCTGGCGCGCATGATCAAGAATGGCGCGAAGCTGCGCTTCTTCTCCAGGGAAATCATGGAGGCCAGCTACAAGGCTGCGGTCCAGACCATGGAAGCCGAAGCGGCGAAGAACGCCAAGTTCAAGAAGATTTACGAACCGTGGCGCCGCTTCCAGCGCGGGCAGAACCAGTGGCTGTCCGTGTCGGAAGCACCGATGAGCAACTTCATGATCAATCGTCGTTAAAGCGCCGTTAAAGTTTACTGCTTCATTTTGCCAACCCGCAGTTCATCGCTGCGGGTTTTTTATTGCTCCTGTTTTTCCGGGCTGAGATGCCGGCAGGTGCACAAACAAAAACCGCCGGGGATGCCGGCGGTTTTTTCATGGATGATGGAAGGCGCAAAAA
>JAFAGG010000121.1 GCA_023422955.1 Pseudomonadota bacterium
TTTTTGCCAGTTCTGCGCTTAGGCCAGTTCTGCGATTTTCTGGCGCGTCTGCGACAGGGCGCGCTCTGCGGTTTCCTTGCCCATGGCCAGGCCTTCGGTATGGATGAAGGTCACATCGTCCATGCCGAGAAAAGCCAGCACGGTACGCAGGTAGGTGTCCTGGAATTCCATGGTCTTGGCCGGTCCTTCCGAATAGACGCCGTCGCGGGAGATGAAGACATACACTTTTTTGTTCTTCACCAGTCCCTCCGGTCCTTCCTGGGTATAGCGGAAAGTGATGCCGGCGCGGGCGACATGGTCGATCCAGGCTTTCAGGGTGGACGGGATGGAGAAGTTGTACATCGGTGCGCCGATCACGATGGTGTCGGCGGCAAGCAGTTCTTCCACCAGGCTATCCGAAATCTTCACCGCTTCAATCTGCTCCGGCGTGCGCTTTTCTGCCGGCGTAAAGAAAGCGCCCATCATCTGCTCGTTCAGATGCGGAATGGGATGGGCAGCCAGATCCCGTTCCGTGACTTCGGCATCCGGACGGGATGCTTTCCATTGATTGATGAATTCGCCTGTCAGCTGGCGCGAGACCGAACCCTGGTTGCGTACGCTGCTATTGATGTGAAGAAGCTTGGCCATGTTGATTCCTTTCTGTTTGTTTATTCGTTTATTTATTTGTTCGTTGGTTGGTTCATTCGTTCGTTGTAAGGCTGGTGCCGGGTATTTTGCCTATTCTGCTTAATAAGGAAGATCGAACAGCAGGACTTCCGCATCCTGCGCATTTGCCAGCGTGACCTGGCTTGCGCTGCCGATCTTTAGGGCGTCGCCGCCTTCCAGGGCCTGACCGTTGACGGTGATGGCGCCGCGGATCACGTGGACGTAGGCGGTGCGGCCGGATTGAAGATCATGGCTGACGGCCTCGCCGCCCTCCAGGATGGCGGCGTAAAGAAAGGCATCCTGATGAATGAGGACGGAGCCGTCACGGCCATCGGACGAGGCAATCAGGCGCAGTTGTCCGCGCTTGGATTCGGCGCTGAAATGCTTTTCCTCATAACTGGGGGCTATGCCTTTTACATTCGGCTCTATCCATATTTGCAGAAAGTGCACAGGCTGCTCGGCCGACTGATTGAATTCGCTGTGCCTGACGCCGCTGCCGGCCGACATGCGCTGCACGTCGCCGTAACGCAGCGTCGAGCCGTTGCCTATGCTGTCCTGGTGAGCCAGGGCGCCCTCCAGCACATAGGAAATGATTTCCATATCGCGATGTCCATGGGTGCCGAATCCCCGGCCGGGCTTTACGCGGTCTTCGTTGATGACGAGCAGGGGGCCGAAACCGAGATGGGCCGGATCCTGGTAATGACCGAAGGAAAAGCTGTGCCGGGAATCCAGCCAGCCATGATCAGCCTTGCCGCGTTCATTGCCTTTTCGTAATTGCATCATGTCGTTTCTCCTGTATTCGCTTGACCTGTAAAAAGGTAATGGGCGATTAATTCGAATATGGGAATTTCTGGAAAAATTTTGAAATAAAGCCTGATTCGCACTAGAATTCCTGATGAACTCCAGTATAGGTTGTTCGAATTGGAAACAAAAACGGAAAATTTGCCAATCTTTCTTCGAAAAAATCGAATGTTAAAACTCAGCCTGGATGCACTGGAAATCCTGGATGCCATTGACCGGCGCGGCTCATTTTCCGCGGCTGGCAAGGAATTGCACCGCGTACCTTCCACCATTTCCTATACGGTGTCGAAACTGGAAGAAGATCTGGGCGTGCAGGTCTTTGAAAGAGCGGGCCCCAAAATCGCCCTGACCCCGGCCGGGCAGGAATTACTGAAGGAAGGCCGCTACCTGCTGCGTGCGGCGAGCAATCTGGAGTCACGGGTGCGCCGCGTCGCCAGCGGGTGGGAAACGGAAATCACGCTCGGCCTGGATCTCATCTTTACGCCGCTGGCGCTGGAGCAGGACATACGCGAGTTTTACCAGCTTGCAGAACAAACCCGCTTGAGGCTGCTAACGGAAACCATGTCCGGCACCTGGGAAGCCTTGCTCGATCGTCGCATCGATCTGCTGATCGGCGGATCGAGCGAAGGGCCTTCCGGCGGCGGTTATGCGACCGAGCCGCTGGGGGAGGTGAGGTTCGTATTCGCCGTAGCTCCCGGCCATCCGCTGGCAAAAATCGATCGCCCGCTGGTCAACGCGGACCTGCAAGCCTACCGTGCGATCGCCGTCGCCGATACCGCGCGCCGTCTTGCGCCGCGCACCGTGGGACTGAGCTTCGGCCAGGATGCGCTGGCGGTGCCGGACATGCAGACCAAGCTGGCCTACCAGGTTGCGGGGCTGGGTTCCGGCTTTCTTCCCGAAGCTTATGCGGCCGAAGCCATTCGCCAGGGCAGGCTGATGGAAAAGGAAGTGAAGGACAAGCGGCAGGTGGAAATGCTTTATCTGGCATGGCGCATCGAGGAAGAGGGCAAGGCGCTGATGTGGTGGCGGGAACGGATCATCGATAAATGCAAGGGGCAAGGCATAGCGCCATTGATGCCACGGTTCTGAAAGCTATCCGGCGTGCAAGCGGCTTTTACTCGGAAGGATGCAATTGCAGCGCAAACCTTGATGATTGAGTACCTGCTTGTCATCATTGAATGCAATATACCGGCAGCGGATATTTCCAAAGCAAAACCCGGTCTCCAGCCAAAGGGGCGGGGTTATTCAGGCGGCGCCAGTCAGTGACGGCAGTGAAGTAGTGCAATGAAGTAATCCCGCAAGGCAGGCCCGATCAATGCTAGGGAAGCTGAAGTTGCAAGCAACAGATCAGCCGGGACGATCGGCCTTCATTCTTGTCCAGTCTATTCAGGAGAGGATTCATGCTTAACAGTGGTGTGGAAATGACCATCGTGCCGCCCTTGCGCGACCTGGGCGATGGTTTCAAAGTCCGTCGGGCGCTGCCCAGTCGCGACAAGCGCACAATCGGCCCGTTTGTATTCTTCGATCAGTTCGGTCCGGCGCAATTCGAAGCGGGTAAAGGCCTGGATGTACGTCCTCATCCGCATATCGGACTGGCAACCGTGACTTACCTGCTGGGCGGTGAAATCCTGCATCGCGATAGCCTGGGAACGGAGCAACGCATCCATCCGGGCGCCATGAACTGGATGACGGCCGGGCGCGGCATCGTGCATTCCGAGAGAACCGCCGCCGATACGCGGCGCGATGCTAGTTTCCTGTCGGGCCTGCAGTGCTGGGTGGCGCTGCCCAGGCAGCATGAGGAAGATGAACCCTCGTTCTCACATACGGCGGTAAGCGAACTTCCCTGGATAGAAGGCGACGGCATTGCCGCTCGCCTGATTACCGGAGAGATGTTCGGCCGCCGCTCACCGGTGAAAACCTTGTCACCCATGGTGTTCGTGGAGATACAACTGCAACCGGGTTCGAGTTTGCCGATCGCCGCCGACTATACCGAACGCGCCTTGTACCCGATAGGCGGAGCGATTGATCTCGGTGCGGAAGGGGTCTTCGAGGCGGGGCAGATGGTGGTGCTGAAACCCGGCGCTACCGTGATCTGCCGATGTGCCGGCACCAATGCTGTAACGCTGGCCTTGATCGGCGGCGAGCCGCTGGACGGTCCCCGCTATATCGCCTGGAATTTCGTTTCCAGTTCGCGCGATCGCATCTTGCACGCGGCCGAAGACTGGCGTTTGAAAAAGTTTCCAGCAGTGCCAAACGAGACGGAATTTATCCCTTTGCCCGAAAACTTTCGCGCGCCCGTTGACTACCCTTGATGCGCCTCCGGGAACAAAAAGAGAATTTCATCAATCTGTTGTGTAGAGGCACTTGATGAGTGATGAGATTGGCGGCAGGTCCGGGAAATGCGCAAAGATTTTGTGCATCTCCTGTACGGGTCCGTCAAGCAGCCATGAAGAGGTTTGCGTACCTCGTCCCAAAAATGAAGCATCTTTTGCAGAGTAAAAGCGAAGCGCCTGACATGAGTGCCTGATCTGTCCGGACCTATCGTTCAATCGCCTTCACATGGAGGAGACTATGCCAGTACTGGAATATACCCGCACCGGTGGCAAGCGCCTGACTTACACCATCGTGTATGACGAAGGAGAATATTTCATCCAGCGTGAAGGGCACATCAAGAAGTCGGTGCCCGATCCGCTGGCGGCGGGCATGGCCCCGGCGGAGGCAACTCCAAAGATGATGCTGCGGCTGGCGATCGGCGATATCGAAGCGCTGAATGGCATGGATGAGTGATGACGAGTGATGAATAGGACTGGATGATTTTCATCCGGCTTCATTGCTGGCAGCGACAATCCCTGAAACAGGCTGGCCTGCAGCATGAACGGTAAGTGCTTTTTCTGTTCACGCACGCCAGCGCATTGCGCATCGCGGCATGAGCGAGGAAGTACCGGGCGCTTTCATTCCTGCCTTCCCGCCTCGCCAGAATCTTGTGCCGGCATGGACATTGATATGGCCGGCCGGAGGATAGTTGGGAAACTGTTTGCCGATGGCGTACTCTACTTCTGCTCGTAGCCACCTTTCTGGAGCGCAGCCAATGCAGGTACAAGTCATACATGAAGACACCAATGGCTCGAAAACCGATCTTGGAATTCGGGAACTCGATCATCTTCCTCCCTTAGCCATGCCCTTCCCGGTCGAAAAAAATCTTTACTATCTATGCAAAGCTTACTTCGGCCCGGATGAAAGCGGACTTTATCTGCTGGTACTGGAAGGCGAACCGCGGCTGGCGGGATAAGCAGTTCTACTTCGCTCAAGGCGCCTGCAGGCGCCTTTTTACTTTCTGTCTTGGTCTGTCAAATTCGATAAGCTGGACAACATTGACAAGCAAGATTGATAAAGCGTCAAAGCTTTCCAGTTAAAAAGCTTTCTTGCTGTCACTCAAGACTCGCTTTCCCTTTTACAATACGGCAAGCTGCCAAATCCGCAATGCCTATGCATTAACCACAGCGTTGATGCCACGCAGGCGGACCTGGCCCGGTTTTTCACCTTGCCCGTCTTGTATGCCGTCTTCTCTACATCCAGGCTTGATCACCTTGCATGGCAACCAGCTGGAACAGCTGCGCGATGTGGTGTTCGACTGGATGGCGCAGCATCCGCTCCATCCGCTCGAAGAAGAAGTCTTCCTGGTGCAGTCGAACGGCATCGCCGAATGGCTGAAGATTGCGCTGGCAGAAAAAGGCGGCGTCTGCGCCGCGTCGCGCATCACCTTGCCGGCGCGCTTCCTGTGGGAAGCCTATCGTAGCCAGCTCGGTCCCGAGCGCGTGCCGCGCCGTTCGCCTTTCGACAAGTCGCCGCTGACCTGGCGCTTGATGCGCCTGTTGCCGGGCCTGCTCGACCATCCCGACTTCGGACCCTTGCGCCACTTCCTGGCCGACAACGATCCCGAACGTTACCTACAGTTGTGCAGCAAGCTCTCCGATCTGATGGACCAGTACCAGGTTTACCGCGCCGACTGGCTGCAGGACTGGACCGAGGGCAAGGCCGTGGTGCGACTGGCGCAGGGAGGGCAGGCCGATCTGAATGCTACGCAGCGCTGGCAAGCCTTGTTGTGGCAGGCGCTGATGCAAAGCGTGAAAGAAACATCGCGCCATAGCGGCCGTGCGCAGATACACAATCAGTTCGTGCAATCCATCGCCAATGGCGAAGCGGCTGCCCGGCCCTTGCCGCGGCGCGTGGTGCTGTTCGGCATATCGGCGCTGCCTTATCAGACGCTGGAAGCGCTGGGCGCCTTGTCATCCTGCATGCAGGTGATACTGGCTGTGCCTAATCCCTGCCGCTTCTACTGGGGCGACATCATCGATGGCCGCGAGCTGCTGCGTGCGCAGCGCCGCCGACAGCCGCTGCGCGACAAGCGCGAGCTGTCCGGCATCGCGCTGGAAGCAATGCATGTGCACAGCCATCCCTTGCTGGCCTCGTGGGGCCGGCTGGGACGCGACTTCATCCGCATGCTGGACCAGTTCGACGATGCGCAGGCCACCACGCAAGCCTTTCCGCAATTGCGCCTCGACCTGTTCGATGAAGAAGAGGGCGATACACTGCTTGCGCAAGTGCAGGCGGCGGTGCGCGACCTGCTGCCGCTGCAGGATCATGCGCGCCACGTCGTCGCCGAAAATGACCGCTCCATCGAGTTTCATGTTGCGCACAATGCGCAGCGCGAAGTGGAAATCCTGCACGACCAGTTGCTGCACCTGTTCGCTTCCAATCCCTCGCTGCGTCCGCGCGACGTGGTGGTGATGGTGCCGGATATCGCGAGCTTCGCGCCATCCATCCAGGCCGTGTTCGGCCAGCAGGTGCGCAAGGATGAACGCTTCATTCCATATGAAGTCGTCGATGCCGCGCAGCGCCACAACAATCCCGTACTGCTCGCGCTGGAATGGCTGCTGCGCCTGCCGCAGCAGCGCTGCCTGCAAAGCGAAGTGCGCGACCTGCTCGATGTGCCGGCGCTGGCCGCGCGCTTCGGCCTGGAAGAAGCCGATCTGCCGCGCCTCGGACAATGGATAGAAGAATCGGGCGTGCGCTGGGGGCTGGACCGGCAGCACCGCCAAGGCATAGGCCTGGGACCGGCCGGCGAACAGAATGCATGGATCTTCGGCATACGCCGCATGCTGCTCGGTTATGCGAACGGACACGATGCCAGCTTCGGCGAGATCGAACCCTATCCGGAAATCGGCGGGCTGGATGCCGCGCTGGCCGGGTCGCTGGCCAGCTTCGTCGATGCCTTGCTGGAATGGCGCGCCTTGCTGGCCCAGCCGACCTTGCCGGAAGCATGGGCGGCGCGCGCGCGTGCGCTGCTGAAGGATTTTTTCGATCTGCGCGACGAGAGCGACCGGCTGACCGGATCGCAATTGGAGCAGGCATTGCAATGCTGGCTCGACGATTCCAGCCTGGCCGAGTTCCGCAACCCGGTGCCGCTCGCGGTATTCCGCGAAGCCTGGCTGGATGCGATAGACGAACCGGCGCTGCATCAGCGCTTCATGTCGGGCGGTGTGACCTTCTGTACCCTGATGCCGATGCGTGCCGTGCCGTTTCGCGTCGTCTGCCTGCTGGGCATGAACGATGGCGATTATCCGCGCCGCGCGCAACGCGCCGATTTCGATCTACTGTCCCAGCTCGGCCTGGGCCGGCCCGGCGACCGCTCGCGCCGCGACGACGATCGCTATCTGATGCTGGAAGCCTTGCTGGCAGCCCGCGACAAGCTCTACATCAGCTGGACCGGGCGCAACGTGCGCGACAACAGCGAACAGCCGGCCTCCATCCTGGTATCGCAATTGCGCGATTACCTGAAAGCGGGATGGGAAATCGACCTCGATGCGCTGACCACCGAACATCCGCTGCAGCCCTTCAGCCGTCGTTATTTCGAAGAAGAGGGGCTGACCACTTATGCGCGCGAATGGCGCGATGTGCATGAGCAGGAAAAAGTCAGAGAGGGCGACAAGGTCTTGCCGCCGTGGGAACCGGAGCCGGACTACCGGCTTAGTCTGTCTTTGTTGTCAGACTTCATCCGACAACCAGTGCGTCATTTTTTCCGCTACCGGCTGCAGACCAGTTTCGCCGAACGCCGCCTGGTAGGGCAAGATGAAGAAGCCTTCGGTCTGACCGGGCTCGACTACTTCAATCTCGCCAGCGCCATGCTGGAAGATCGCGGGCCGCAGGAGACTATCGAAGCGGTAGAGCCCATGTTGCAGCAACGCGCAGCACGCCTGGCACGCGAAGGCGTGCTGCCGATAGGATTGCTGGGCACGCACTGGCAACAGCAACTGGTCAATGAACTGGTGCCGGTACGTAAAAGCTGGCTGGACTACTGCCAGCGTTATCCGGTTGCGTCGGCCAAGCTGCCGGTATCGTTTTCGCACGATGGCCTGCGCCTGGAAGACTGGCTGGACAAGCTGCGCACCGACGGCAAGGAAGCCGTGTGGCTGGAGCTTCAGGCCGGCAAGATATTGAGCCGCGATGGCAAGCAGGTGCGCGGTGAAAAACTGATTTATCCGTGGTTGCGGCAACTGGTCGCCGCGATGCTGGGGCATCCGGTCAGCGGCTACCTGGTGGCGGCCGATGCCGTCGTCGCCATCCTGCCGATCACAGCAGAGACGGCAAAAGAACATCTCGCGCAAGTGGTGACTTGCTGGCGTGCCGGCATGAACCAGCCCTTGCCGACCGCCTGCCGTACCGCGCTGGCTTATCTGGATGCGCAGAAGGCAGGCAAGGATGCGCTGGAACGGGCGGGCCTGGCTTACGACGGCAATTATGCGATGCCCGGTGAAAACGAGGATCTCTGCCTGGCCCGCCTGTGGCCGGCATTTGATGCCTTGAGTGTGGAAGCGCAGTACCCGCACTGGACCGAGACGCTTTACGGTCCTTATTCCGAATGGCTGTCTTCCGGCATCGAGATCCTTGGGCTGGAAAACGCGCAGCCGGAAAGCGATGAACCGCAGCAGGGACAGGGGGCAGCATGAGCGAAAAACTGAATGCGCTGACTTTCCCCTTGACGGGCTCGCGCCTGATCGAGGCCAGTGCCGGCACGGGCAAGACCTGGACCATTGCCGCGCTCTATGTGCGACTGGTGCTGGGGCATGGAGAAGAAAACGGCTACAACCGTGCTTTGCATCCTGCCGAAATACTGGTGATGACCTTCACCCGCGCCGCCACGCGCGAACTGTCGGACCGCATACGGCAGCGCCTGGTGGAAGCGGCAGCGGCCTTCCGCGAAACTTCGTCCGATACCCGCGATCCTTTCCTGGCCTCGCTGCTGGAGAACTATCCGGAACCGCAAGACCGTTTGCGTGCCGCGCACCTGCTGACGCAGGCGGCGGAAGCGATGGACGAAGCAGCGATCTTCACCATCGATGCCTGGTGCCAGCGCATGCTGCGCGAACATGCATTCGACAGCGGCTGCCTGTTCGATGAAGAACTGGTGGCCAGCGAAGACAAGCTGCTGGCCGATGCGATGCGCGATTACTGGCGTCATCATGTGTATGCGCTGGAAGAAGCAAGCCTGCTGGCCCTGCGCGAATGCTGGCCGGACTTTTCTGCGCTGGAAGCGCGCATCCGCCAGCTCGCGCCGCGCGCGGCGATGCTGGAACCGGTGCCGGACATGCCGCTGGAACAGCTGATACGCGAAGGGCGGGAACGACTGCTTGCGCAGCTTGCGCCGATCAAGTCGGCGTGGCGCGCACGCGCCTTGCGCATGCAGCAGTGGATGAACGAGCAGCGCCAGCTGACTCCCAAGGGATTCAATGGCAACAAGCTGAGAACGACAACAGTCGAAAAATGGTTCGCCGCACTGCTGACCTGGACACATGATCCCTGCCTGATCTGGCCGGACGAACGTTTTGAAAAAGCGTGGATACGACTCACGCCTGCAGGCCTGCAGGATGCCTTCAACAAGGATTTTTCGGTTGATATCCCGGCGGATTTTGCGGAGTTCGATGCATTGCGCGAGCAGCTCTCGCTTATATCTCCGCTGGATCATCTGCTGTGGCGCCATGCCGCGATCCGCGTGGCCGAACGCGTGGCGGAGCTCAAGCGCAGCACCCGCCAGTTCGGTTTTGCCGACATGCTGGTACGCCTGAAGGATGCGCTGGAAGGCGACAACGGCGCGATGCTGAAGCGGGTGATAAGCCGGCAGTTTCCGATCGCGCTGGTCGATGAATTCCAGGACACCTCGCCCGATCAGTACCGCATACTCGACCTGCTTTATGACGTCGCCGACACGCCGCCTGAATACGGGCTGTTCCTGATCGGCGATCCCAAACAGGCGATCTACGGCTTTCGCGGCGCCGACATCTACAGTTATCTCGAAGCGCGCCGGGCTACCGCCGGGCGGCATTATCTGCTGGATACCAATTACCGTTCTTGCGCGGCGCTGGTGGAAGGCGTGAATCACCTGTTCCTGCATGCGGAAGGCAAGGACGGCAGCATGCCGGGACATGCGAAGGGGGCGTTTGGTTTCGGCAGGGGCAAGGATACGCCGCTGCCTTTTCATGCGGTGAAGGCCAGCGACCGCGAAGAAAGCTTCGTGCGCGGCAAACAGGAAAACGCAGCGATCACGCTGTGGTGCCATGCCGGCGAAACGATGACAGCGCAGACGCAGTATCGCGATTACTTTGCGGCGCACTGCGCTGAAGAAATCGTAGACCTGTTGAACGATGCGCAGGCCGGTTTCATGAAGGGCAGCGAATTCCAGCGCCTGCAGGCGGCCGATATTGCGATCCTGGTACGCGACCGCAGCGAAGCCTCTGCCATTCGCCAGGCCTTGCAGCAGCGTCTCGTCGCGAGCGTGTATTTGTCGGACAAGGATTCTGTGTTCCATACATCGCAGGCCGCCGATGTGCTGCGCTGGCTGCATGCCGTGGCCAGTCCGCTGGATAGCCGGCTGGCCCGCGCTGCCTTCGCCACGGCAACCATGGGTTTGCCCTTGTCGGAACTGGCAGAGCTGGCCAGCGATGACCTGACCTGGGAAGCGCGCGTAGAGCAATTGAAGGAATGGCGCCAGGTATGGCAGCGGCAAGGCGTGCTGGCCATGCTGCGGCGCTTGCTGCATGCGCTGGAATTGCCGGCTCGCTTGTTGCAGCAGGCGGGCGGTGAAAGAAGCCTGACCGATCTGCTGCACCTGGCTGAACTGCTGCAGACTGCCGGCCAGCAGCTCGATGGCGAGCAGGCGCTGATACGCTGGCTGGCCGAGCAGATCGAGAATGAAGCCGACAGCAGCGAAGAACGCATACTCAGATTGGAATCCGATGCCGGGCTGGTGAAGGTGATCACGGTGCACAAGTCCAAGGGACTGGAATATCCGCTGGTCTTCATTCCCTTCGGCGTTACTGCGCGTGCGCAGCATCGCGATGCCGGTTTTTATGAAAGCGTGGATGAAGACGGAAAGAAGGTCATCCGCTTCACCTGCACCGAAGAGATGACGCGCCGGCAGCAGGAAGAAAGGCTGCGCGAAGACTTGCGGCTATTCTATGTTGCCGTCACGCGTGCGCGCCACGCGGTGTGGCTGGGCGTGACCTCGCTGAAGGACAAGATAGATCAGTCGGCATTCGGCTACCTGCTGGCGGGCGGAGAGAGCGTCACATCGGCGCGCCTGCGGGAATGCCTGCAGCAAGCATATGAGTCCTGTGCGGCGATATCCATTGAAGATGCTCCTGCAGAACTGCCGCTGACGCTGCTCGATCGCGAAGAAATGCAAAAGCCGCTGGCAACCGTGCCGCGCTACAGCGCCAGCTTCGAACGCGACTGGTCGGTGGGCAGTTATACCGCGCTGACGCGCAGCCTCGCGCATGTGCCGGCGCCGGTCACGTCGCTGGAAGAAAAGCTGTTCGATGACGATGCCGGCTCACTGCCGATGAAAGTGCAGGGAGCGTCCTGGCATCGCTTTCCGCGCGGTGCGCGGCCCGGACAATTCCTGCATGAGCAGCTGGAGTGGATGGCGAAGGAAGGCTTCCCGATCATTCACGCTGCCGACTTCGATCGCCAGCTTGCCCAGCGTTGCGAACGCGCCGGCTGGAGCCACAGGGAAGAGGATGTGATGGCCTGGATGAAGCAGGTCGCTTCCACCGTATTGCCGCCGCTGGACATTGCCTTGTGCGATGCGGACAAGGTGGTGCCGGAGATGGAATTCTGGTTGCCGGCAACCGGGCTGGATACCGCGGCGCTCGATTCGGCCTGCCGCAGCCTGCTGCCGGAAAATGTACCTTGCGCAGGACTCGGGGAGCGCCAGTTGCGCGGCATGCTGCGCGGCTTCATGGATCTGGTCATTCATCACCAGGGGCGCTACTGGGTGCTGGATTACAAGTCCAATGCGCTGGGCTCCGGCGATGCCGACTATCACGGCGCGGCGCTGGCACAGGCGATGGCATCCCATCGTTACGATGTGCAGGCCTGTCTTTACCTGCTGGCCTTGCATCGCCTGCTGAAAATGCGTCTGGGCGAGCATTACGATCCGGCCCGGCAGTTGGGCGGCGCGGTTTTCTATTTTGTGCGCGGTGCGGCCAATGAAAACACACGCGGCTGTTATCACCTGCAGCCGGATACGGCCTTGCTTGAGCGCCTAGATGGCTTGCTGCCCGCCGGCGGTGAAGAGGAGAGGGCGGCATGAGCGCGGCATTGTTGAACGTATTTGAAACCCTGGTCGAAGAAAGGCTGTTGCGCCGGTTGGCGCTGACGTTTTCGCGCTTCATCGCCACGCTGGGCAAGGATTGCCCGGAACTGGTCCTGTGCAGCGCCGTGTTGAGCGAGCTGGAAGGACGCGGCCATTCCTGCCTGCTGCTGAAGGAGCTGGCGGACGATCCCTGCGGCTTGCTGGGATGGCCGGCCGAGCACTGGGACGCGGTGCGGGCGGCGGTGGGCAAGTTGCCGGCTGGCGTGGAGGAATGGCGTGAAGTGCTGGCGGATTGCCCGCAGGTATGGGTGGCAGGCGGCAACGAAGACCGGCAACAGCCGCTGATCCTGGATGGCGATCGCTTTTACTTGCGGCGCTACTGGCGTCATGAACAAAGCGTGGTGAGCACCGTCGTGGCGCGCGTGGCGCAGCCGCATGCAGTCGATGTGGTGGCGATGCGATCCTGGCTGGACCGCCTGTTCGATACGACCCCGCAGGCTGGCCCGGACTGGCAGAAGATCGCCTGTGCGGTGGCGATGCGAAACAGCTTCACGCTGATTACCGGCGGACCGGGCACCGGCAAGACCTTTACGGTCGCGCGTTTGCTGGCCCTGCTTTTTGCAACGGCCGATAAAGCAAGCCACCTGCGTATCGCACTGGCTGCGCCGACCGGCAAGGCGGCGGCACGACTGAAGCAATCGATAGATCATGCGCTGGCGGGGCTGACAGAAAAAATCGGCGACACCTTGCCGCTCGCAGAACTGGCCGAGCGTTTGCCGGCAGCGGTGACGCTGCACAGCCTGCTCGGCGCTCAGCCGGATCGGCGCCGCGCCAGATACCATGCGGGCAATCTGCTCGATGTGGATGTAGTGATCGTCGATGAAGCGTCGATGGTGCATCTGGAAATGGCGGCGGCTTTACTGGAAGCGGTGCCGCCGCATGCCAGGCTGATCCTGCTGGGCGACAAGGACCAGCTGGCGTCGGTGGAAGCGGGTTCCGTGCTGGGCGATTTGTGCCGCGATGCGCAACTCGGCTGCTACAGCGAGGTAACTGCCGACTATGTGACGCAGGCCAGCGGAGAAAAAATTCCCGATGCATTCATATGCGGCGGCGGGCCGCTGGCTCAGCAAACCGTGATGCTGCGCGTCAGCCGCCGTTTTCAGGGGGCGATCGGAACACTTGCGGCAGCCGTGAATGACGGCGACGCAGACACGGCTTGCGATTGCCTGCGCCAGGTTACCGAGCCGGCAGTGTCGTGGGTTGAACGTGTAGCGCATGCGCAGCTGCTGAACCTGGCTCTGGAAGGGCGGCTGCATGCTACGCAATCCTATCTGAGCTATCTGGAGCTACTGCGTCATCCGCCATCCGGCAGCGAAGCCGATCGCATGACATGGATACGCGCAACCCTGGATGCTTTCGATCGCTTTCGCATCCTGTGCGCGGTGCGCGAAGGAGAGTGGGGCGTGGGCGGCATCAACCAGGCCGTCGAGCAGTTCCTGGCGCAGAAATCCTACCTGAAGCGCAGCGGCGAATGGTATGTGGGACGTCCGGTGATGGTGGCGCGCAATGATTACGGTATGGGCGTGTTCAACGGCGATATCGGCATCAGCTTGCCCGATCCTTCGCGCAGCGGCAGCTTGCGCGTGTATTTTCCGGATGGGGAAGCTTGTCGCAGCGTGCTGGCCAGCCGTCTGCCGAATGTGGAAACCGCTTTTGCTATGACCGTGCATAAATCCCAGGGATCGGAATTCGAACACGTGGCGCTCGCGCTGCCGCCCGAGCTCAATCCGGGTTTGACGCGGGAGCTGATCTACACAGGCATTACCCGCGCCCGCAGCGCCTTCACCCTGCTTACGCCCGATCCGGCAGTATTCAGCCACGCCATCGTGCAAAAGACGCGGCGCGCAAGCGGCTTGCGCGAGTTGCTGGAAGCGCCGCGCTTGCCCTGAGATTCATTTCCTGGATTAGGATTAAATTTCCCCGCAAGCATGCATTGAACTTCACCTGCCGCCATCGGACAAACGTATCCCACCACCCACCCAAGGAGTGAGATATGCAGGCCAGTCAAGTGAAGGAACAGTTTCCGCGCATTGAACGTTCTATCGATCAGGCAGCACAGTTATGCCAGACGGCGAACCAGGTGCCGGAAAAATTGCGCAGTTGTATTAACAAGCTGGATCAGGAAAGCGATCAGGCGAAACAAATGCTTGCGCAGGAAACCAGCGACAGTAAGATTATCGAATGCATTGATAGACTGGAAAAACTGGGAGACCAGGCGATGGAAGCCTGCAAGCAGGGCGGCAATGCCGTGGGCCAAGATTTGCAAAGCGCCGTCAAGCAGGCGCATGACGAGCTTTCGAATCTGAAACACCAGCTCCATTGAACGAAAGGCAGGCTTTTATGCCTGCCTTTCTTTTCCGTTCAGCCCCGCTTAAAGTTCCTGCTCGGGAGCGATGCTCGATTCGGGCGTTTCGACTTTGGGGGTAGCCAATACCTTATCGATGCGCAGGCCATCCAGGTCGACGATTTCAAAGACCCACTTGCCCCATTCACTCTGATCCCCGACGTTAGGGACGCGCCCCAGCAGCAACATCATCATGCCGCTCAGCGTGTTGTAGCGACCGCGTTCCTCATCGGGCACCTGCGTGATTTGCAGCATGTCCTTGAGTTCGGGAATCGGTATCAAGCCATCGAGCAGCCATGAACCGTCGTCGCGCTGAACCGCCCAGGAATCTTCGGCGCGCACCGGCTTGAATTCGCCGGTAATCGCTTCCAGCACATCCTGCAGGGTAACGATGCCCTGAACTTCGCCGTACTCATCGACGATGATGGACATCTGCACGCCGGAGTTCTTGAATTCTTCCAGCAGTTCCATGCCGGTCAGCGATTCGGGCACGAATACCGCAGGTTGCAGATTGTCGTTCAGGCTCGGCTGTTCGCCCTTCAGGGTTTGCGCCAGCATTTGACGCGCATTGGCAATGCCGAGCACGTTTTCCCATCCGCCTGCCACGACCGGGAAGCGGGAATGCTGGGTCATTTCAAAGCGCTGCAGGTTTTCTTCCCAGCTCAGGGACGCATCGAAATACACCACCTCGCTGCGCGGCACCATCAACGAACCGATCTGGCGGTCGTCCAGGCGGAATACATTGCGCATCATTTGATGCTCTTGCTGCTCAATGATGCCGGCCTCGGAACCTTCGTCGAGCATGAGATGAAATTCTTCTATCGTCATGGTCTGCCGTTCCGTGTTTTTCACGCCGAAGAGGCGCAGCACGAGTTGCGTGGAGCCGGAAAGAAAGACCACAAAGGGCTTGGCCAGGGCGGCCAGCACCAGCATGGGGCGCGCCACCAGCTTGGCCAGCGGTTCCGGGCTCAACTGGCCCAGGCGCTTGGGCACCAGTTCGCCCAGCACGATGGAGAAATAGGTAATGGAAATGACCACCAATCCGGTGGCGAGATAGCCGGAATAGGGTGTGGCAACACCGATGGATTGCAGCCAGATGCTGAACGGTCCGGCCAGCGTGGCTTCACCGACGATACCGTTCAAAATGCCGATCGAGGTAATACCGATCTGTATGGTGGAGAGAAACTTGTTCGGATCATTGCCCAGATCGAGCGCGGCTTTCGCAGCGCTATCGCCGGCATCCGCCAGTTTTTGCAAGCGAGCCTTGCGCGCGGTGACCAGGGCTATTTCAGACATGGCAAAAATGCCATTAAGAATAATGAGACCGAATAATATGGCTACTTCCATTGAAATGCGCGCCGATACGCGCTCGTGTGTGGAAAGGAAGTAATTATAGCTGCTCAGGAAGCACTATTGACGGGGAATGTCCATCCCGGGGGATACAGGGCTTCCTGACATTGAAAGCGCCCATGTCGCTTTCGTGGAATGGCTGTGAGCTGCTTTCCTTCCTCCTCCCACTGGCAAGGCGCATCGCTGGTCGGAAGGGAGAGGTGCCTTCACATCGATTGCAAGGCACAAGGGGCCCGGCGATCAACGGGTCATTTCCAGCCTGGCAAGCGCCTGTTCAGGCAGCGACAGGTTCACCGCATCCAGCAATTCATCAAGCTGAGGCAGGGTAGTGGCGCTTGCAATCGGTGCAGTGAGGCCGGGGCGGCTCAGCAGCCAGGCCAGCGCAAGCTGCGACGGGCGGGCGGCGAGTTCATCGGAGATCTGCAGCAGTTCGTTCAACAGCCGCTGGCCGCGTTCATCGAAATACTTGTTCAGAAAACCGGCGCGCGCGCTGCCTTCCAGGTCCTCGACCTTTTTATATTTGCCGGTCAAGAATCCGCTGGCCAGCGAGAAATAGCTGATCACACCAAGCTCATGTTCTTTTGCCAGCGCTGCCAGCTCGGCTTCGAAGTCGTTGCGGTCGTAGAGGTTGTACAGCGGTTGCATCAGTTCGTAGCGGGGCAGACCCTGCTCACCGGATATGGCCAGCGCCTTGCGCAAGCGCTCGGCGGAGTAGTTGGAGGCGCCGATGGCGCTTACCTTGCCGGCCTTGATCAGCCTGTCGAAAGCGCCCAGCGTTTCTTCGAGCGGCACGTCCTGGTCATCGATATGCGCGAAGTAGATATCCAGGTAGTCGGTTTGCAGACGACGCAGGGAATCCTCGACCGCCGCCTCGATATTAGCCGCCGACAAGCCCTTGCGCGGTTCCCACATGCCGACCTTGGTCATCAGCACAACGTCGTCGCGCTTGCCGCGCCGGGCCAGCCACTGGCCGATCACGGTTTCCGATTCGCCGCCTGCCAGGCCCGGTCCCCAGGCCGAATAAACATCAGCGGTATCGATGGCATTGAAGCCGCGTTCGACGAAACGGTCGAGCAATTCAAACGAGCGCTTTGCATCGGTGGTCCAGCCAAAGACGTTGCCGCCGAAAACGAGAGGAGCGATCGCTATGCCGGAGCGGCCCAATGTACGTTTCTGCATGATGCTTTTCTCCAAGGTCGTGACGGAAGGGCTGTAGTCCGGTTCTGCTTGCGCCCTTCACAGTATTACAGCATCCGCTTGAGGGTATCGTCGCGCTTGACGAAATGGTGGAGCAGGGCGATACCGATATGCCCGATGATCATCGCAGTCAGGGCCCAGGCCAGCGGCGAGTGCAGGTTGCCTATGCTTTCCGCCCAGGGCAGGCCTTCGCCTTTGGCGATGAGTTGCACGCCAAAGGCCTTCAGGCCGTAGCCGCCGCCCAACATCACCATGATGCCGGTAATCGGCATCAGCAGCATGGCGGCATACAGCAGGCCATGCCCGATTTTGACCAGCATCGCCGTGGCCGGGTTCTCCCGCGGACGATTGTTACGCTGGCTCATTGCCCAGAACATGCGCAGCACGATCAGGCACAGCAGCAGGGTGCCGATGGAAACATGCCAGGGAACCAGAGTTTGCCCGACCCAGTGTTCGCCCTCGCTGATACGATCCCCGAACTTGAGCACCTGCCACGTAATCAACCCTGCCATGGTCCAGTGCAGGATTTTGCTGATGCGGCCATAACGCTCTTTGGAATCGTTGATCATCGGGAACTCCGCGGGTAGTTAAGATAACGTCAAGGATAGCATCAGCCTCGAAAAAAAGCCCAAGCAGGCGTGCCAGCAAGAGTTGCGTGGTATAGACGCAGAGGATGAAAGCCATTGCAAGTGACAGCTTTGCCATTTGACTTGCTTGAAGGGCAGACACTTGCTGCTTACAACTTTTTATATAGGCACCTTGGCCGAGTCTTCGAATCCTATTATTTTCTTAGCTCTGATTTCTCTGCTTCGCTGTGATAAATCGGTGATCCAAAAGTCGGCTTATCCATTTATGAATACAGGTAAGGCGTATTTCTCATATTGCACATCACAATTTGATGTGCATTTGCTATACTGGTGATACACATCATTATATGACGCGCATCGATGGACTTTACACCTCACTATATCTGGCAAGCTGCCGACTGGCCGCAGTTCCGATATGCGGCAGAGCAGCTTATGCCCGTGCTGTCTCAGGCTCGGGTCAATCAGGGCATTTTGCTGGGCAAGGCGCAGTCGCTGGGGCTGGACAGCCTGCCGGCCACAGAAAACGAGGTCTGGGTATCCGAAGCACTGGCCACGGCGGAGATCGAGGGAGAAAAACTCAACCTGGACGCGGTGCGGTCGTCGGTGGCGCGCAGATTGGGGCTTCTGGAAGAGTCGCCGGCACCTGTCCAGCGCAACGTCGAGGGCTTGCTCGATGTGATGGCCGACGCTTCTCAAAATTGGCATCAGCCGCTGACGCTAGAACGCTTGTACGGTTGGCAAGCGGCGCTTTTCCCGACTGGTTATTCGGGACTTCATCAAATCAGGGTGGGCGCCTTTAGGGAGACGCCGATCGCGGTGATGTCGGGCCCGGCCGGCAGGGAGAAAGTCCACTACGAAGCACCAGCGCCGGACACGCTTATGGTGGAAATGACGCATTTTCTGGATTGGTTCGAACAATCCAGAGCGCAGGGTGGCGCGGGGGAGGAAGGCTTGCTGCGCGCCGGCCTGGCGCACTTGTGGTTTGAGACCATCCATCCATTCGAGGATGGGAATGGGCGAGTGGGGCGCGCGCTGGTCGATCTGGCGCTGGCCCAGGACACGAAGCGTCCTACGCGTCTGTATGGCTTGTCGCGGCAGTTGGCTCGGGAGAGAAGTGAGTATTACCGCCAGCTGGAACAGGCCCAGAAAGGCACGATGGACCTCACGCCCTGGCTGCACTGGTTCGTGGAGCAGTTCAATGACGCCTGTCTGGATTCCGTGCGGATCATAGAAGGTTCACTGGAAAAGGCCAACTTCTGGGCCACGCATGCCGGTGTCTCGCTGTCGCCGGCGCAGACCAAAACCATCAAGGTGCTGCTCGAAGCCGGTCGCGGCGGATTTGATGGCGGCATGAGCACGAGCAAATATGCCAGTCTCAATCGTGTCTCGACGGCCACGGCCTCAAGGGACTTGGCGGCGTTGACCAAGGCTGGCTTGCTGGCATCTACCGGTCAGGGCAAGGCCACGCGCTACTGGATCAAGCTGCCGGGATGGGCCGGTTAAGCGGTACTTTACTTACTAGAGTTTGAGTATGGAATCAAAAACTAGATCTTGGGACATTGGAAGTAAATAGGTTTCAAGTATGCCAAAAGGCTGTTGTAACTCCTTTTGTTCAGAATTTGAAACTCAAATAGTTCCGAGCGCTCCAATATTGCATTATTCGCCTTCCGCAGCTCGCGGCGTAAACGAACATTCTTCGTACTGTGGGAGAAGTGTTGCGTTTCATTTTATTTGAATGAGCCTTAATTGTATGGAGTAACCAAACAAATCCTCCTTATTTATTGTGTGCAAGCGTTGCGCCCTTTATCTGACAAACTTTGTTGCCTCCTGTTGCGAGCCATTTTGCAACAGCTTTTTACGACAAGACTGCACGCCTTTTATCGATTGTTGCGCGTCGAGAGCCGTAAGTGGCAGTTTTTCTTTTATGTTCGAGAAAGAGAGGGAAACCCTATTTTGTGGTTTGTTTAATTTCAGCGTTCTAGTGCGTTACGGTAGCTAGTGCAATGCGCTATTATTTCGCCCATCTTGAAATACAGCAATGCGCATACTTGGATGGGGGCGAGAAGTGGTATCAAAGAAGTACATGATTTGCCTTCAGACCTCTGACGAGCAAGAAATTGATATGGCACTGAGGTACTGGGCTCTGGACGCTAATGGAAAGTGGGCTGAGAGTGTAGGGGCTATTGCACAGTTTTATGGGATTTCCAAGCATGAACTCCCCATGCGAGTTCAAACAGTGGCATCTGCTCACGATTTGGAAAGCCGCTGCTTTTGGTGTGAGACGCCAGAGCCGCTGACATCCCGTACTTCACTGACCTCGACTTACTCGCGTAACAGCGGATTTCGCCGTTATCAGAAGCCTTCTGGAGCGCAACTGTGTCCAAGTTGCGAAGCCATAAATCAGCAGAGGCACCAAGAGGCCGTGCAAGCGGAACAACGTGAGCGACGGGATAAAATTAATCAAGCTTTAGCTCAGGTGACTCTGCGTCAAGTTAGGCTGAGTCTTGATGAACTATCGGTAATCGACGCCGCATACTTCCTTTCTTTATTACTCGCCGCTCAGCCTGAAGTCGATCAAGACGAGTCAGAATTTTTTATCTTGAGCAGTGTACTTTCCGGTAGCGAGCGCGTCGACGGGGAAATATGCCAACGCCTTTTCACCATCGGTGCGATCACTCCATCAGCCAAGGGCGGTCTAGGTGCATTTGAAATTCGCGATGACGGAAAGATTTCTTTCGCTTGGCCGAACGTGCCTTGGGAACTCGGTCCTGGAATTAAGGACATCCCTTACCTGAATCTCTGCGATCAATTATCCACGTTGCTAGATGGTTCGAAGGCAACGTCTGATGGAATTGAGAAGATGTGGCTAGACGTCGCGTCCGCCGAATGTGAGACCGTGCTATTGGATCAAATTAACCACTATTATCTAGGCGATTACGTGGTGGGTGATAAAACACTTCAGGCGTTTCATTACGCACTGGAGCGCTTCAGTATCCCTCGGGTCTGGGGAATCATTTACTCTGTGACGAAGAATGCTGCGTCGCTCAAGCAAAGCCGAGAATTCACAATTCCGCATATCAGAAATATGCTCCCCGGAATGATCATCCGCTTCGTCGATCGGGCGCTCGATCAAAAATGGAACGTTTATGCTAGGACGCGCAAGGAATACCACGTTGAGAGCATGCTGACCTCAGTTTTCTTCGGCCGCGTCTTACGTCAATCATTGGACGGCTTTCATTCTGCGACGACGAACTCCATCCGGCAAGGGATTAATTCTGCTGGCCCGGATCATAAGCCCTGAGATGCAAGATACTTTTGCATGCAAAGATGATGCACCACCCTGCAAAGATGTGGCCGCGTTAGCAATCATGCGTGCGCTATATTTGCTCTGGCAAAGGCGTTAGTCAGTCTAAGCGGCTACAAGTCCAGCGTGTGGTGACTGCATTATCGTAAGGGGTAAGGGTTTTTAGATTTCCTTTGCCCCAGTCCACTATGAGAATATCGGGAGCAAACTCTAGGCCATCGCTGCTACGGCTCTCTAGTAGGATGATGGTGTGCGGCTCTTCCCAATTGAGATCAGTACGAGAATCCTTTGGATTGCTGTCATGAGAGTGTGTGACTTTTCGGACACCGGCAAATTCTTTTCGATATGAGCGCGCCTTTCTAGTCTCAAAGACGGTAAGCGATGCTTTGCTTGTTATTTCAAAGCGCTTTATTTCGCTTCCATCCTTCGCAGAAGGCAACCAGCAGTCTAAAGTTTTGGAATATGCGGGGCTCTGGATGCAGGCTATCAAGGCAAAGATAACGGCGCTTTTTGTGAAATACATAGGAGTTCCCTGTCGGTTTTGTCAATTCTCCCACAAAGATCGCTATACACCTACCTTCGTTCCAGCATGACTGCGATGCCACACTATCTCCAGCGCTTCGGGTGTCTCAAGCTGTAACGAACAATGTCGTACACAATCACTCTAACCAGCCAGAAAATCGCTGTGTACAAGTCGGAAAAGCACCATCCGTAATGACGTCCGTCCAGGGACAGCATTTTGAGGATATCAAATCCCCTTAAGTCGGGTCGATTGCGCCTGAATTGCCTTCGCATTCTCTTCAGAAGAAATCTGGGTTACGAGCCACGCATACTCATCCTTCAAGCTCGTTTCGTTGATCCGGTTTGCGAGCATCTCCGAGTTCTCCACTAACGTGAAGTTATCCAGCGTATTAAACGGACTGTCTTCCTCGTAAATAGCTAAGAACCTCCTCAGGCCTTTTTCAGTAGAACAGATTTTCTCCACCATTTTGTACGTTTCCGAATATGCCAAATTCAGTTGAGCGAACCGGTAAAGAATTGCGTGCATTCTTGTTTCATTAAGAAGAGTTTCAGCTTCGACGCGATTCCGGACATGGGTCGACCAAATGGCAATAGCGTTGTTAACCACGGAGTCATCAGGTACTAACTGTTGCTCCAAAGGCTTTTTCATCTCTGGACGGACAGGCCACTTTCCTTGCTCGGCTGCCGCTTCTAGCAATAGTTCTTCCGAGATCGATAGCGGGGCCTTGTTAATGACTAGGAGGAAGGGCTCGGTTTTTATGTCCTTGTCGGCCAGCTTAATTAGTCTCGTCAAAACCATATTTAACACACTGACCAATTCGCGTGTCAGCTCGGAAGCAGTTTCAGCGAGAATTGCACGATCGACGATGATTTCCGTACAGCCCGTCACATCCGGCGAAGTGCAGGAGGGCAGGTAATTATGGATCCATTGAAGCAAGAAAACCAGTTCTGAATGGGTGCCGGTGGCTAGCGACTCTGTTAAGAGAGGTGGCTGTGAAAGCATCCTATGGATGTCGCCGGCTTCTGGGACGCTCTCAAGCGACATCATACGGAAATAGCGGGCCAGTCGGTCTGGATCGGCGATATGTAGCTCATCCTCGGGAGAACCCTCATGTTTTCCTGCTCTTCCTGGAAAAAGAAATGCGCAGGCATTCGTTGCCACAGCCCGGTCGGGCTCCTGCTCGGGCATATGTTTAGCCCAACGCACCTGCTCTTTTTCCCGTTCGGCCTCAAGTTCAGCCCATGCAGCCCAGTCGAAATCATCATCATTGAAGCTGGAGTCTCCACGAAAGGCATGGCCAGTGAAATCAGTTGGATGGCTGTGGACCCTCTCGCGGATCTCGGGAAAACGTTGGGACACGGCCTCAAACTGAAGCGCCCCGGGATTTGTGGAGGCTCCTTAATCTGAGAGAATGGAGCCATGAAGAAATCCAATAAGTTTTCCCCTGAAGTACGTGAACGAGCGGTTCGCATGGTGCTGGAG
>JAFAGG010000002.1 GCA_023422955.1 Pseudomonadota bacterium
GGACAGGATCGCCGAGAAGCGCTTCTTCACCGAATGCGGCAAGATTTCCGGCGTGATGCCGGCGTCTTTTCATCCGATCAATAACCTGAACGATATCGATACCATCCCGGATGGCCTGTTCCCCGGCATCATGAAAACGGTGCGTCTAGGTTACGACGGCAAGGGGCAGGTCAGGGTCAACAATGCCAAGGAAGCGCTGGTCGCTTTCGTCGCGCTGCAGGAAGTGCCTTGCGTGCTGGAGAGGATGCTGCCGCTGGCTTACGAGATTTCCGTGCTGAGCGCGCGCGGCGCCGATGGCCAGGCGGTGGTGTATCCGATCGCGGAAAACGTGCATCTCGACGGCATCCTGTTCACTACCACCGTGCCCAGTCCGAATGTCCCGGCCGAAACTGCTGCCAAAGCGCAGGCTGCGACGCTGGAGATCATCGAGCAGCTCGGTTATGTGGGTGTGCTGTGCATAGAATTTTTCGTGCTGACGGACGGTTCGCTGGCGGTCAACGAGATGGCGCCGCGTCCGCACAATAGCGGCCACTACACCATCGACGCCTGCATCACCAGCCAGTTCGCGCAGCAGGCCAGGGCCATGGCCCGCTTGCCGCTGGGCGAAGTGCGCCAGCATTCGCCGGCCGTGATGCTCAATCTTTTGGGCGACCTCTGGTACGACGGTGAAACTGATCAGCTGAGCGAACCCGAATGGGACAAGGTGCTGGCCCTGCCGGGAACGAATCTGCACCTCTATGGCAAGGATGAACCGCGTCGCGGCCGCAAGATGGGCCACATCACTTTCGTCGCTCCCACGCTGAAAGAAGCGCAAAGCCGCATGCGTGCAGCTTGCGACATACTCGGCATTCCGGTCGAAGCATAAGGAGCACGGGATGTCGCAGCCAGCGAATGCAGCGCAGATAACAATCGCTGCGCGGCACCTGGAACAGGGCGAGCTGGTCGCCTTTCCGACTGAAACCGTCTACGGCCTCGGCGCCGATGCGGAAAATCCGCAGGCAGTCGCCGGGATCTATGCCGCCAAGGGCCGGCCCGCCGATCATCCTGTGATCGTGCACCTCGCACCCGATGCCGATATCGCTTATTGGGCCGAAGATATTCCGGACGCGGCGCACAAGCTGGTCCGTGCTTTCTGGCCCGGCCCGCTCACGCTGATCCTCAAGCGCGCGCCTCATATACCCGATGCCGTCTCCGGCGGCCAGGACAGCATAGGCTTGCGTTGTCCTTCTCATCCCGTCGCGCAAGCCTTGCTGCGTTCATTCAAGAGCGGCAAGGGCGGCGTGGCCGCGCCATCCGCCAATCGCTTCGGTCATGTCAGTCCTACCACGGCGCAGCATGTGGCTGATGAATTCGGCAGCGGCGCCGATTCGCCGCTTGCCATGGTGCTGGATGGCGGACAGAGCGAAGTCGGCATCGAATCCACCATCCTGGACTTGTCGCGCATGGCAACGCACGGCCCGGTGCTGCTGCGTCCCGGAAGAATCACGCCGCCGGAGATTGCCGCGGTGATCGGCGTCATGCCGGCCGTGCCGGATCTTGCTGCGCCGCGCGCATCCGGCACGCTGGAGTCGCACTATGCGCCGGCGACGCCGGTAGTCATCGTTGCCGGCGATGAGCTGGCCACTGTGCTCGCTCAACTGCAAGCGGCCGGCTGCAGCGCGACCTTGATCACGCATGCCCGGCATGAAGCGCATGCTTCGTCTGCATCGCAGCGCATGCCGGCTCATGCCCAGGGCTATGCGCATGACTTGTACGCTGCCTTGCGCCGGGCCGATGCGATGGGTGCGGAAGTGATCCTGGTGGAAGCGACGCCTGAGACTGCGGAATGGCAGGGCGTGAATGATCGCCTGAAGCGCGCCGCGCACGGATCGGAAAATCTCCTGGCGCGCCTGATCGCAGAAAAAAACTAGGCAAGAACCCTACTCGGCAAGAACGCCAGCGCTTCGCTTCGGGCATCAGAAATCAGGAACGCTCATCCCTGGCGTCATTCTCGCCGGTCACGATGTCGAGCGAGCTGGTTTTAAGCAGCTGGTCGTCGGTGCTGGTGAATTGCCCGCGATGAAATACCAGCGGCGCCTGGGCGTCTACCTCGCAGCGTTCCACCTCACCCACGAAGATCACATGATCGCCTTCCGGATAGCGGCTGCGGTTATGGCATTCGAACCAGGCTGAGACGCCTTTCAGTATCGGCAGGCCGGTGTGCGACAGCTCGAATTCCACGCCTTCGAAGCGATTCGGAATGCGGCTGGCAAAACGCTCGGCCAGCGCCAGCTGGTTGGCTGACAGCACATTGATCACGTAATGGGAATTGGCGGTAAACAGCGGCATGCTTTGCGCATTGTCCGACAGGCTCCACAGCACCAGCGGCGGATTGAGCGAGACCGAATTGAAGGAGCTGGCAGTCAATCCGAAAAACCTGCCATCGTCGAGCCGCGTGGTGATCACCGTCACGCCGGTCGCAAACTGCGACAAGGCATCGCGGAAGTGGCGGCTATCGAATTCGGGAGGCGTGGCGGACAAGGAAGACATCGGGAAAATCAGGATGCAAAGCCGTCATTATCCCCGAAAATGCCGATGTTCATGGTCCGGCCGGAAGTTAGACCGTACAATGCCGGGCGAAAGAGATAAGACCTTATGGATTTTTTCAGCCTGCTACGCGAACACGCCCGCCTGCGTACCCAATCACCTGCCGTTTCTTCTGCGCGCCGCAGCATGACTTACCGTAAGCTGTGGTCGCGCATCGAACGTGCCACCGCGCGCCTGCAGGGCGAATGGGGCGTGGGCAGGGACGATACCGTGGCCTATCTGGGAAATTCCCATCCGGATGCGCTGGTGCTGTTTTTTGCGCTGGCGCGCTGCGGCTCCCGCTTGCTGCCACTGTCTCCCGCGCTTGCCGATGCCGAGCGATCGCTGCTCCTCAGGGAGTTTCAGCCGCGCTGGTTGATCATCGATGATGACTTGCATGAAACGCAAACTGTGGGTGCCGTGCAAGTGCTGTCCTCTCTTATCGCGACGCGCTGTCCTTATGAACCCGGCGATGTGGTGGAAGACATGTCGCGACCGGTCTTGTTATGCAATTCTGTCCAGTCGCCGGCGACAGGGCAAATCTCCAGCCTAAAGCAATTGCGGGAAGAGGGCAAAAGGCTGGGATCAACTTCACTGCCGGTCGAAGTGGACAAAGTGGGCATAGCGAATTTCTTTGAGGGCAGTAGCTTTTCCAGCATCGTGCTGCCGGTACTGGAGAGAGGCGCTTGCCTGGTCATGCCGTCATGACTGTTTAATAAGAAGGCACGGCAACTCCTGATATGCATCCATAAACTCCCTCACCATTTCATCCTGCATAGGCAGTTGGCGAGCTTTTGCGTTAGAGTTGCTGTTATACGGATAGATAACAAATAGAGGAAATAATCCATATGGCAACTGAAATAGCAATTCTGGGTGGCGGATGTTTTTGGTGTCTGGAGGCGGTTTACCAGGAGCTCAAAGGCATCGTGCAAGTGGAGTCGGGTTATACCGGCGGCCAGGTTCCGAATCCGACTTATGCGCAAGTCTGCGAAGGCAAGACCGGGCATGCGGAAGTCGTGCGCCTGACCTACGATCCGGCGGTAATCAGTTACCGCGAGATTGTGGAAGTGTTCTTCACCATTCACGATCCGACGACCCTGAACCGCCAGGGCAATGATGTCGGCACTCAATACCGTTCCGTTATTTACTACACTTCTCCCGACCAGGAAGAAACCGCCAAGCAGGTGATTGCGGAAATGGCGAATGTCTGGGATGCGCCCATCGTGACCGAGCTCGCGCCGGCCGGGGTTTATTAC
Source organism: Pseudomonadota bacterium (assembly GCA_023422955.1). GTDB lineage: Bacteria > Pseudomonadota > Gammaproteobacteria > Burkholderiales > Burkholderiaceae_D > JAEZLB01. The sequence goes on from JAFAGG010000002.1 coordinate 3,822, forward strand.
AAGGCCGAGACCTATCATCAGAATTATTACCGCGACAATCCGCTGCAAGGCTATTGTGCATTCGTGGTCGCGCCCAAGCTGTCGAAGTTCCGGCAGACCTTCAGCGAGAAGCTCAAGTCCGACTGGAAATGAAGCCGGCAGCGACAGAGTAAAAACTAAAAACCAATCAGTAAATAAAAAGGCCTGCAGCGCTGCAGGCCTTTTTGCTGGCGAAGAGGGCGTTTATTTGCCTGCTTCACCCGCATAGATGTAGCGCCGCGACCAGGGCAGCTCCGATGCCTGGCGCCCGGCCTTGCCGCATACCACCTGGTTCAGCGAAATCCAGTCGTGCGCGAACGCATAGGCGCAGCCGGCCAGATACACGCGCCAGATGCGAAAACGCTTGTCGTCGACCAGCGTGCGTATGGTTTCCGACTTGCGCTCGAAGTTGTCAGCCCATTCACGCAGAGTTTTCGCATAGTGCCGGCGCAGATTTTCCACGTCCAGCGCTTCCAGACCGCCTTCCTGCATGGTGCTCAGCACGTGGCCGATATGCGGCAGTTCGCCGTGCGGGAAAACATACTGGTCGATGAAGTCGCCGCCGCCATACGGAGTGCAGCCATTGTTGGCGTCGGTGCTGGTGATGCCGTGATTCATCGCCAGGCCATCGTCTTCCAGCAAATCGCGTATCTTCTTGAAGTACAACGGCAGATTCTTCAAGCCCACGTGCTCGAACATGCCCACGCTAGTGATGCGCTTGAACTGGCCGGTGACATCGCGGTAATCCTGCAGCCGGATTTCGATCTGGTCGGAAAGTCCTGCGCGCTCGACGCGCTCCTTTGCCAGGTCGAACTGATTTTGCGACAGCGTGACGCCGACGCACTTCGCGCCGAATTTCTGCGCCGCGCGCAAGACCAGCGCACCCCAGCCGCAACCGATATCGAGCAGCGTATCGCCGGGCTGGACCTGGATCTTGGTGAGGATGTGGTCGATCTTCTTGAGCTGCGCAGTGGCCAGGTCTTCCTCGCCGGTTTCGAAGTAGGCGCAGGAATACACCATGTTCTCGTCCAGCCATTGCTGGTAGAACTCGTTCGACACATCGTAGTGGTACTGGATCGCCGCCGCATCCTTGTTCTTGGTATGGCGCACGCTTTGCACGAAGCGTCCCAGCTTGCCGGTGGGCTTGAGCGTGGAGGAAGCCAGCATATTGGCGATCTCTATGATCTCATCGACCCGGCCCTCGACCTCCAGCTTGCCCTCCACGTAGGCCCTGCCCAGATTGGCAAGCGAGGGTTCCATCAGGTAGGTGAGTGCGGAAGCATGCGGTACCCTGACCGTGACTTCCGGCTCTCGCGGCGTGAAGTCGTATTGCTGTCCATCCCATAGCTCCAGGCGCAGCGGCACTGCGCACTGATGACGGACAGTATCGACCCAATTTTCAAGACGTCTTTCCCAAAACACGTTCGTCCTCCCTTGAAGTGAAGTACTGCGAAGCTTTGGTGACCTCTCGAGCCTAAGGCTCTAAGGTTGCAGTCGCTGACGCTGCCATCCTCCGTGCTGGTCGCGCCTGTATGCAATGCGGTCATGCAGGCGTGATGGGCGTCCCTGCCAGAATTCTATGCAATCCGGAATCAGCCGGAAGCCGCCCCAGTGCGCAGGGCGGGAGGGTTGTTCACCGAGTCGTTCGCTGGTTTGCCGAAAGCGCTCTTCCAGTTCCTGCCGGTCCGCGATCGGCTGACTCTGTGCCGACGCATTGGCGCCTATGCGGCTTTGCAGCGGACGGCTGTGAAAATAGCTGTCGCTCTCCTCGGCTGCCACGCGTTCTACCCGGCCTTCTATGCGCACCTGGCGCTCCAGTTCGCCCCAGTAGAACACCAGGGCGGCATGCGGGCTTTGCGTCAATTCACGTCCCTTGCGGCTTTCGTAATTGGTAAACCAGGTAAAGCCGCGCTCATTCGCATCTTTCAGCAGCACGATGCGCGCCGAAGGGCGGCCATGCTCATCTACCGTCGCCAGCGTCATCACGTTGGGTTCATCAATCTTCGCTTTAACTGCTTCTTCGAACCATGACGCAAACTGCGCAATGGGGTCAGGATGCGTATCCGCTTCCGTCAGGCTGGCCTGGCTGTATTCTTTTCGTAATCCGGCAATCGACATGTCATGCTCCGTATGCACTCTCATGAACGCGCTCAAATGGCGCTCATGGATAAGCGGTTTTTTTAGCAACTATTTTGCAGAGTATACATGCCTGGAGCAGCTTGGCTCCGGTTCACTGTCGGCACCTTGCTGGCGCTTTTTTGTGCATTCAAATAGTAAGCGGCCTACTGTCAGCTCGCTAACAATAGCCGCATCATGCAGGAAACGGTAAGCGGCGCGGCAGCGGCTGTCTCGACATTTGTGATGCATCAAATAATACATTGAAGATACATCTATTTCCGTGTCGCATGATTTTCATGCCTGTTCAGAGGACGGAAGACTGAACAAAAGCCATAGCGGTTTTGCTGAAGCGATCCGCGAATGTCCCTAGTCGAGAACTTTCTTCCCAAGCATGACCATTTTCCCAAGGTAGAAAACCTCCTTGTCAGAAAGCTTACAATCCGGCAAAAAACGGCTTGCTCTCCGTTAAAATGGCGTGATGGAAACCCTTACTCTCCCTCTTCCTCCTGTCGAACACGACATTGATTTCGAGCGCCGTTTCGGCGGCATTGCGCGTCTTTACGGTGCGGCAGCGCTGGCGCGTTTTCGCGAAGCGCATGTTTGCGTGATCGGGGTCGGGGGCGTCGGTTCCTGGGCAGTGGAAGCCCTGGCGCGCAGCGCGATAGGACGATTAACGCTGATCGATCTCGATAACGTGGCGGAGTCCAATGTGAATCGCCAGTTGCATGCGCTGACCGATACCCTGGGCCAGGCCAAGGTAAGCGCGCTGGCACAGCGCATTGCGCAGATCAATCCTTTTTGCCGCGTGACGGAAGTCGAAGATTTCATCACGCCTGACAATATCGATACCATGATAGGCGCGCAGCGTTTCGATTACATCATCGATGCCATCGACGATGTGCGCGCCAAGACGGCACTGATCGCCTATTGTCGTGCGCAGGGTTTGCGCCTGATCACGATAGGCGGTGCCGGCGGCCAGACCGATCCGACCCAAATCGAAATACGCGATTTATGCCGGACCGAACAGGAACCCTTGCTGGCCAAGGTGCGCAAGCGCCTGCGCAATGAGCACGGTTTCCCGCGCGGCACCAAGAACAAGTTCGGCATCGATGCCGTGTTTTCCACCGAGCCGATTCGCATGCCGGACACAGCCGGAAGCTGCGAGCTGGATGAGGCCAGCGTCACCGGCCTGAATTGCGCCGGCTTCGGTTCGGCCATGACCGTGACCGCGAGTTTCGGCCTGGTGGCGGTATCGCAGGTATTGAAGCGTCTTGCGAGCGAGGCGGCGGTATCGCCTGCCGCCCATGCGATTGCGGCCTGATGACAGGCCGCACCTCTCCTTAAGTTTGCTCATCTGGTTCGGTATTAAGCATGTCATTGTTATGCGGTTGACGTATTCTCATGCGTGGCCGTGAACTCAAAGAACCGTTGCTTTCCGATGGAAAGTGCCTGCATTTTTGATGCAGAGTGCGGGTAAACAGTGTTTTAATAGCGCCATTTCTTCAATTCACTATTTAATAGGGCTGTCTCTGCGCCTTTGCCAGAGCGAAATCTTATGAAATTCAGCGTCACTGTAATCGGGCTGGGCGTGTTTGGTTCTACTGTCGCGCTCGAACTGGCCCGCCTGCGCCAGGAAGTACTCGGCATCGATATCAGTCCTCAGCGCGTTGATGAAATTGCAGATCGTATCAGCCAGGCAGTCGTAGCCGATGCGCGCGATGAGCGCGTGTTGCAGGAACTGGGCGTGGATGAGAGCGATGTCATCGTGGTGGCCATAGGCGAGGATATCGAAGCCAATGTGCTGGCGACGCTGCTGGCCAAGAGCATGCCCAAGCCCAAGGTCTGGGTAAAGGCGCGCACCTTCAAGCAGCACCAGATCCTGCAAAAGCTCGGCGCCGACCACATCGTGCATCCCGAACACGAAATGGGCTTGCGGGTGGCGCGCACGCTGCTCTATCCCGAAGTCGAGGATTACATGAGCCTGGGCAACGATTATTTCAACGTCGAGGTGCGCGCCTCCGAGCGTCTGGCCGGCAAGACCCTGGCAGCCTTGCCGCTGGAAGAGCATGGCCTGCAATGCCTGCTGGTCAAGCATGGCAGCCAGGTGATGGCGCCGCCGCAGGAAGCCTATCATTTTGAAGTGGGCGATCAGATCATGCTGCTGGGCACGCTGGCCAACCTGCGGAAAATCTCCAAGTACCTGTAATGCAGGACGCGCCGACATTTGACACCTTTGAGCAGGCAAAGCGGCAATTGCGCGAGCTGACGCCTCCGCAACTGCTCATTTTGTCCTATGTTTTTCTTTCGCTGCTCGGCACGCTGCTGCTGAAACTGCCTGCTTCCACTACCCAAGCCTTGAGCTGGACGCATGCCTTGTTCACCTCGGTGTCGGCCTCCACCATTACGGGGCTGGCTGTGGTGGACACCGGTTCACATTTCACGGTATTCGGCCAGCTGGTGCTGCTCCTGCTGATTCAACTAGGCGGATTGGGCCTGATGACCTTTGGCGTTTTTCTAGTGCATCTGACGCGTGGCGACCTGAGCCTTGGCAACCGGATCGCGGTGGGCGACGCCCTCAACCATACGGGGCAGGTTGACATGCGCCGCCTGTTGCGCTTGCTTTTCGGGTTTACTTTCGGTGCGGAGTTGCTGGGCGCTGCCTTGCTGGCCCTGCAGTGGGTGCCTGAACTCGGCTGGTCCCGCGGCTGGTATTACAGCTTCTTTCATTCGGTGGCTGCCTTCAACAATGCGGGCTTCAGCTTGAACCCGGATAACCTGAGCGCTTACACAGGCAGCTCTCTCATTAACACAGTGATTTCGCTGCTCTTCATTTCAGGAGGCATCGGTTTCATCGTCATCGCCGACATGATGGCCAAGCGGCGCTTTCGCGATTACGCGCTGCATACCAAGCTGATGCTGGTCGGGACTGTGGTCGTCAACCTGGTCGCCATGCTGGTGCTGCTGGCGCTGGAATACGGCAATCCGGCAACGCTGGGCGGTTTGCCTGACTGGGGCAGCAAATTATGGGGCGCCTGGTTTCAGGCCGTGACGCCGCGCAGCTCAGGCTTCAACACCACGGAGACGGCAGGACTGTTGCCTGCCAGCGCCTTTTTCATCATGGGCCTGATGTTCATCGGCGGCGGCAGCGGCTCTACCGCTGGGGGTATCAAGCTCAGCACTTTTATTGTGCTGCTGCTGGCAACGCGGACCTTTTTCTGGCGACAGGAGCGTGCAGTGATTTTCGGCCGCAGTATCGGGCCGGCCGTGGTGATCAAGTCGCTGGCAATTACGGTGGTCTATCTGATTATCGTGATGACCGGCACCTTCCTGTTGGTGGTGGCCGAACCGAATTACGATTTCCTCGATCTGGCATTCGAAGCCGTTTCGGCCGCGGCCACCGTCGGCTTGTCGCGCGGCGTGACGGCAGGGCTGTCTGACATGGGCCTGCTGATACTGGCCACCCTGATGCTGATCGGCCGGGTCGGGCCGCTGACGCTGGTGTTCATGATCGCGCATCGCCGCGGCGACCGCATCCGTTATCCTGAAGGACAGGTCAACGTCGGTTAAGGTTCCAAGGCTCTACAGTTTTGAGAGAAGTCTGCCGATTCAAGCGGGGGAAATATTTTTCCATTCCGACAGGCATGGCCGCTTGCCCTCATATCCTCACATCTTCATATCCGCTCTAGCGCGAGGCAATGACTTCGTACCGGCTGCCGCCCGGCACCAGGATGGAGCGCACCAGCACCAGTTGCATGTCTTCCCAGCGAATCGGTGAAAAAACCAGCTCCGGCAAGGGCGTCGCGCTGCGCGCTAGCGTGACATGCGGCACGAATTTTCCCGGCGCCTGATAGGCGATGCCGTCGTGATTCAGCGCCTGCACCAATTCGCTTTGCAATGCCGTCAGCGCTTCGGGAACATTTTTCATGCCCACCCAGGCGATGCGACTTTTCCTGAAGTAACCGAGCTCGTTCAGCAGCAATGGCATGCCAGGGCGCGGCAAGGTTTTCAGGATATGTTCCAGCGCCGGCAGCTGCGCTTGCGGCCGTTCTCCCAGGAATGCCAGCGTGATATGCAGGTTATCGGCAGGAACGCGCCGGCCCGTCAGCGGCAATTCATCCTGCAGGCGCTGTAAAGCGGAACGGGTGGTCGCATCCGGCCACAGCGCATAAAACAATCGTAAGGAAGGAGATTTTTCCATGCGGCCGGATCTTCTTCAAATCATTGCCGCAGCAAAGCCTGCGGTTTTCATTGTTGCGCAGGGATGGCGATCAGGCCGGCGAGATGGTCGCCGATGCTGAGAAAGTACACCGCCATTTGCCGGCCAAGCAGTGCATCGGCTTCGCGCGCCAGGCAAGAAGTGTCGATCCCCGCCTGTGTCAGCAGGCTGTGCTTGCCCAGCACGCTGATTTTTCCATTGACGCGGCCGAGCAGCCCCTGATCGGGCAGCGCTTCCACATGCGATACGCTCAGCAGGACTATCGCATGCTGCTGCGCATGCGCCAATACCGAATCGGCCAGCGCATGAGCGCGTCCCATCAGCAGGGAGCCGGCCTGGATGACGACTTCATCGCTGGTGAAATCCGGCGCAGCCACTATGCAGGGCAATGCGACGTTTGCAGGGGAAGGATGCTGGGGCACGGGCAAGAAAAATTCACATGAAGGAGGGCGCAAGTATGCCATAGGGGCCGGTCTCTTTCGTCGTGCTTCAAAATTAAGCAATGAGGACATGAGTTCCGAGCGCCAGCAAGCCAGCAATAGTGCAGACGGCAAATAACGCTTCCCTCCATGTAATGAGGGCAACTGAATCTGGACGAGAACTGCCTCGTCTCAAAGAGCGGCCCGGCAGTCGCGTTTATTCTCTTGCAGGGCAAACCAAGCACGCAAGCACGGGTCTACCGGACAGCAAGCCGCTGGCCAATGCTGAAGTGACCGCTTGCAGGGCGCACGGTAGTTAGCGGCCCTGCAAGCTCAACCTATCTTGGAGGGAAGAATGGCAACGAAAGAGCAACGCGATCGTTATGCAGATGAAGTGGCGGCCCGGTTTGAGGCTTTTACCAAATGGGCGGTAGCGAACTGGCCGAACAAGGATGACCCGCTGATGTCTTCCGATTTCGCCGCATCCCGCAAGGAAATCGGCCTGATTCTGGGCAGCCGTCTGAGCGAAGCGCAAACCGAAACGCCATCCATGCGCACCGGTGATCACAAGCAATACGTTCATGTGAGTCCTGCGCCTTGGCCGTAAGAAGCAATGCCGCGCAGCGATCGGTTCGTCTCGCCCCTTACGGCTCGTGCTGTTTCTGGCACAAGACATGCTTCTCGTTACCGGCTTTATGACGAAACCTGAATGGGGAGCGCGCTTTTGCCGCTTGTTAAACCTTACCAACACTGCTGGAGGAAATAATGAATATGTTCAAACGTGGCATCGCATCAATGATGGTTTTCTGCATGATGGCGCTGGGCCTGCCCTTGCATGCGCAGGCCGGCATCATCTCGACCCAGGAAATCACCTCGGCTTCTGAAGAGCGTTCGAAGGTGGAAGCTTTCCTGGCACGGGACGATGTGCGCCAGGAACTTGAAGCCCATGGCATCAGCAGCGCTGTCGCCATGGACCGCGTGACGATGATGACGGATGAGGAAGTCACCCAACTGGCCGGCCGTATCGACCAGGCGCCTGCCGGTGGCGACGCACTGGGCATCATCGCCGGGATCGCGGTTCTGCTGCTGGTGACTGACTTCCTGGGTCTGACCAAGGTCTATCCCTTCACCCGTTCGGTTCGCTAAGTCGCGCAATGTCCTGCTGGCGTCTCTTCCTGTTAGCCTGCTGCGTCAGCCTGCTGGGCGCATGCGCATCGCCGCAAGTCGCTTCCTTGCAGCAGCGTGCACCCGCCAATCTGGCCATGCAGGTGAGTATCGGGGACGTACCCTTTTATCCGCAGGAGGAGTACCAGTGTGGTCCGGCAGCGCTTGCGATGGCTGCGAGTGCTGCCGGCGTTCCACTCACGCCTGAGGCCCTGGTAGAGCATGTTTATCTGCCGGCCCGCCAGGGTTCGCTGCAGCAGGAAATGCTGGCCACCGGCCGTCGTCATGGACTGCTGGCCTATCAGATCCAGCCTGACATGGAAGGCCTGCTGCGTGAAATCGCTGCCGGCAATCCCGTCATCGTGCTGCAGAATCTCGGCCTGCAATCCATACCTAAGTGGCATTACGCGGTTGCCATCGGCTATGACCGCCCGCGCAACAAGATGATTCTGCATTCCGGCCGTATCGAGCGCATGGAAATGTCGCTCTTCACTTTCGAGCGCACCTGGGCGCGTTCCGGTTACTGGGGCATGCTGGCGCTGCAGCCGGACCAGCTTCCCGCTACTGCCCAGCCCGATCGTTTTGTCGCGGCGGCGGCGGCACTCGAACGCACGCATGCGCAAGCAGCGCAAACGGCCTACCGCACGGCCTTGCAGGCTTGGCCGTCCCATCCCCTGGCATGGCTGGGCGTAGGCAATACCGCTTATGTCGAGGGTGAGCTGGATAATGCGCTGGAGGCTTACCAGATCCTGGTCGCCCTGCATCCGGATTTTGCCGATGGCTGGAATAATCTCGCCCAGGTCTTGTTCGAAAAGGGCCGGATGGAAGAAGCTTCCAGTGCCATTGGCCGCGCCATTCAGCTGGGCGGCGCACGCGTGCAGCGTTACCAGGATTTGCAGCGCGAAATCCAGGTTCGCGCTTCACCTGCACGCAGTTGAGCATGGCTGACAAAGGAGAGACCAAGGAGAATATGTCATGTCGACCTTGAATGGCTTGCTCGCCGAAATGGGACTCGCCGCTCCTGAAATGCATCCCGAGCGCGAAGCTCCACATGAATCCGACTGGATAGCGGAGCAGCCTTTTATCCCGCAACCGGGACAGTTTTATGAAGTCGCCTTTGGCAAAGTGCTGCTGCAAGGACATGAAATTTATGGCCGCGCCCGCATCCGTATAGACGGCCATACGCCTTCGCAATGGTTCGACATCGATACGGGACAGGCACTTGCTGCTGAGCTACAAGCCTATCCCGTACGCGCTTTTCGTCCCATTTCTCCATCTTGATTTTCCACCTTGAATGGCGCTGATCCGGGGAGCAAGCGACGCTCCTCTCGTAAAGAAAAGTGCCGGTTCTGCAAGAAAGTGTACTTATCCCCCCTCGATCATGGACAATAGCGGTTTGAGATGCGCAATGCATCGCGGCTAATCTCGACTCGATGCACAGACTGATTTCATTGGCATGAACAGCATGGATAAACCGGTAGTCCTGATCACGGGTGCGGCCAGAAGAGTGGGGCAGAGCATCGCCGAGCGCTTTGCGCGCGAAGCCTATGCCGTCGTGATTCACTATGGTCGCTCCGTATGCCAGGCAGAAAAGTTCGGTGCCGAACTGAGCCGGGCAGGCGTCGAGGTCATGGTCTGCGGTGCCGACCTGAGCGACGCCGAGGCGCTGAAAAAAATGATGGAGGAGGTCTATGAAAGATTCGGCCGCCTTGATGTCATCGTCAATTGCGCTGCCGTCTTTTTTCCCGATCATCTCGCCGATTTTCATCTGCAAGACCTGGATCACGCCTGGCAGGTCAACTGCCGCGCCCCCTTGTTGCTTACGCAATTGTTTTACACGAAGGCCCGCCGCTTGAACCAGCAAGGCGTTGTCATCAATATCGTGGACCAGAAAGTGCGCGGCAACTTTCATCCCGATGATTTCAGTTATACCGTCAGCAAGGCCGCCCTGGCCCAGCTCACGCCCATGCTGGCGGTGTCGGCTGCGCCGGTATTGCGTGTCAACGCTATCTATCCCGGCCTCACCGCGCCCAGCGGCGACCAGACCGAAGAAGATTTTTACCATGCCCGGCTGCATGCCACGCCGCTGGGATATACCGCCACCTCGCACGACATTGCGGAAGCCTGCTTGCTGCTGACACAGGCTTCATTCAACGGCTGCGACTTCGTCGTCGATGCCGGTCAGAACCTGGTTCGTGTGGAACACGACGTCATCCATCTCTACCGCTCCCCTTCTTCCCAGCGTGCCTGACTGAAATCAAGCGCTTTCGAATGCTCAGTTGATGCGTATCGGAAGAACGCTGGATTAGGCATTTTTCGCCTAGGCAGTTTTTTTTCAATACAACATAATTCGCAGCTCGCCGCTACCGTCTCGTCGGCGAAAAAAGTTCTCTTGCATGAGGGCTTTTACAAGGACAGGAAATCGCGCAGTCCGCAATTTTCCTGCCGGCGATACGTGACGTTTCTCTCCTTTGCATCCTGAAGCGTTATGCACGAATTACAAGCTATCGTAAAAAAACGGGAAAAGTTCCCGTCTCCCTATTTGAAGCTGATCCTGCAGCCTTTCCGGTTTCCCTGTTCCGGCTACAGGATTTTCCAAGCGGTTTTTAAATTTTCGTCCTGCTTGCCTGCTGCCGTCAGAAGAAAGTCGTCTGCGCTATACCGAAATGCAGACCTCGGATCTTCCGGCGCAACTGCAATAAACCCTCTCGTAGAAAATCCCTTGTCTTCCTGTTTATGTCCTGTGCAAGGCAGAACAATCATGAATGACAACCGATCGTTATCTTTTTAAGTGAACAAGCGCGATGAAGAAAACCATTACATTGAATGCCAATCCGCAGTCCCTGGAAGTTAGCCGAGTCGGCAGCGAACTGCTGTCAAGTGTTGACGATGTGGCGGTCTTGAGCCGGCCAGGTTCGCGGTTGAAATTGGATAGTCCTGAAACTCTGCGGGCTTCCGAACTATCAAAACCGATTGTTACGAGAAAATCCGCCACCTATGTGTTGCCCGGCGTGCGCAGTCTGGGCAGCAGAAGCCGCAATCTTGCCGTGGCGATCAGCGCTGACAAGGAGGGCGCAAGCAGGGAAGACATCGCAAGCGGAGCAGCAAGTCCCCACACCATGGAGCGCAATGAGATGAAGACACCCAGCCGTACGCGTGAGCGCAAGTCGCGTGAAAAGTCTCTGCTGGCCGGCGCCATGATGGGCGGCATGATGCTCAGCGAGGAAGACCAGGAGCGCCGCCGTTTGCAGATCCGGGCCTTGATCGGCATGGGCAAGGAGCGCGGCTATCTCACCCATGCAGAGATCCATGATCACCTGCCGGAAGAAATCGTCGATCCGGAAGCGATCGAAGGCATCATCGCCGCCTTCAATGACATGGGCATCACGGTATGCGACCAGGCTCCCGATGTCGATATCCTGCTCATGTCGGATAACGCCATCACAGTGGACGACACCGACGATGCGGAAGCGGCGGTGACCACGGCGCTTTCTTCCGCCGATGCCGAGTTCGGTCGCACCACCGATCCGGTGCGCATGTACATGCGGGAGATGGGCGCAGTCCCGCTGCTGAATCGCGACGGCGAAATAGAAATTGCAAGGCGCATCGAAGATGGCTTGAAGGACATGATCCAGGCGATCTCGGCATCGCCTACCACCATCGCCGAACTGCTTGCCTCGGCGCAGCGTATTGCAAAGGGCGAGTTGAAAGTCGATGAAGTGATCGACGGCTTGCCCGGCGCGGAGGAACTCGATGACGCTGCGGTGGCGGAAGTCGTTGTGCCCGGCGATGAAGAGGGCGACGATCAGGAAGAAGAACTGGAAGCACTGGACGGCAGTGAAGAGGAAGATGAGGACGAGGGCGCTTCCGGCGCGGCCAGCCTGTCTGCAGAAAAGCTGGAGCAGTTGCGCGACAAGGCTCTTGCCAAATTTGATACGATCGCCCTCCATTACGAAAAATTATGTGCCGCACGCGAGCAGCATGGTTACGGTTCGCCCGCCTATCGCGACGCGCAAAATGCCATCTCTCAGGAATTGTTCGGCATTCGCTTCACTGCCAAGACGGTGGAAAAGCTGGCTGACATCCTGCGCGCGCAGATGGAGGAAGTGCGCAAGATAGAACGGCATATCATGGACATCGCGGTTAATCGCTGCGGCTTGCCGCGCGAGCATTTCATCCAGGTCTTTGCCGGCAATGAAACCAACCTGAGCTGGGTAGACAGCGAAGCCGAACGAAACACGCGAGGTGGCGAAGTGCTGAGGCGTTATACCGCCGACATCCAGGAAGCGCAGCGCAAGCTGATCGAACTGGAACAGCGCGTGGCCATGCCGCTGCCGGAATTGCGCAAGGTGAACAAGCAAATGATCACCGGCGAAAAACGGGCGCGCGATGCCAAGCGCGAAATGACGGAAGCCAACCTGCGCTTGGTGATTTCCATCGCCAAAAAATACATAAATCGCGGTTTGCAATTCCTCGACCTGATCCAGGAAGGCAATATCGGCTTGCTGAAGGCGGTGGACAAGTTCGAATACCGGCGCGGTTATAAATTTTCGACTTACGCGACCTGGTGGATACGCCAGGCCATCACCAGGGCCATCGCGGATCAGGCCAGAACGATCCGGGTGCCGGTGCACATGATAGAAACCATCAACAAGATGAATCGCATCTCGCGCCAGATCCTGCAGGAGACGGGCGACGAAGCGGATGCTGCCATGCTGGCGGAAAAGATGGGCCTGCCGGAATACAAGATCCGGGAAATCATGAAGATTGCGAAAGAACCGATTTCCATGGATACGCCGGTCGGCGACGAAAACGACTCCATGCTGAGCGACTTCATCGAAGATCAGAATACGCTGCTGCCTTCAGAAGCCGCATCGCAGAATTCCATGCGCGCCATCGTGGCGGAAGTGCTGGATTCGCTGTCGCCGCGCGAAGCAAAAGTACTGCGCATGCGTTACGGCGTCGAGATGGCTAGCGACTATACGCTGGAAGAAGTGGGCAAGCAGTTCGATGTGACGCGCGAGCGTATTCGCCAGATCGAAGCCAAGGCCATGACCAAGCTGCGTCATCCCAGCCGGGCTGAAAAGCTCAAAACCTTCTTGTTCGATTATTGATGACTGACTGAAAGCGATGCTAAGGCCGGGAAACCGGCCTCTTTCTTGGCTCGCCTAATTAGGTCGCTTCATTAGCTCGCCCAATCATACGGGCAAGAAGGCGGAGGGCGGCTTGCCTTGCGCTTTCCTGGTAAGGATTACAGCCGGCCTTTCCGCTTGCGCAATGCCGAGTTCTGCGATTGCAGAATCTGATCGACTCTTTCCGACGCTTCCCGCGACAACTGCTGGGCAATCTCTATGCTGGGGAAAAAATCGGGCATGCGGTAGGCCAGCCATGCATAGGCAGCATACAGGCGGCAGGCATCTTCCACTTCCTGCAGGCTTTGCCGCAGCAAAGCTTCAGCATGGCGTTGCAGCGTAAGCGGCTTGCGCTTTGCCAGGCCCCTGGCCCACTCTTCCCAGGCCATGTGCTGGCTCGTGACCCGGCTGGACACCGGCACCATGGTCAGCATGAATTTCTCCGCGACCGACAGCGGCAGTGTATCCAGCCACAGGGCACGCTCCTGCTGTTCTTCGGTAATGCGGGGATAGAAAAAACCATCCGGTACGTCGATATTGTGGATGAAGCGCTTGAACAATTTGGCCAGCGATTGTTCGCCGGTGATCGCCGCGATGCGATGCAGATGGGCGAGGCTGGGCGCCACGGAAAAACCGGCGGTCGCCAGCGGTGCGATTTTTTCCTTCAGCAGGGAGCGCATCACCTGATGCGTTTCATAATCGAATCCGGCCACAAAGCCTTCTTCATGCACGCCGAACCGACCGGCCCGTCCGGCAATTTGCCTGGCCAGCGAGGCGGAAATTTCTTCTTCCTCGATACCGTTGAACTTGACGGTAGTGCTCATCACCACGCGCTGTATCGGAAGATTCAAGCCCATCGCAATTGCATCGGTGCCGACCACGATGTCGGCCGCGCCTTCGCGAAAGCGCTCTGCCTGCGCGCGCCGCACTTCCGGCGACAGATTGCCGTATACGGTAGCCACTGAAAATCCTGCTTCAGTGACCATGTCGCGCCACATCAGCACGTTGCGGCGCGAAAAGGCGATGACGGCATCGCCGCGCCGCAGCCTGTTCAGCTTGCGCACCGGGTCGCTCTCCATGGCCAGCGGCGCCTTGCGCTTCAACACATGCACTTCCAGCGGACATTCCAGCCGCTCGGCCAGCACTTCGATGGCACGACGCGCTTCCACCGCGCCGACCAGGTACACCGTGCGCGCCGGCGCACCGCACACGGCGGCAGTCCAGGCCGCGCCGCGGTCGCGATCGGCGAGCATCTGGATTTCGTCGATCACGGCAACCTCTACCGGCGTACTGGTATCCAGCATTTCCACCGTGCTGGCGACATGGCTGGCGCCTTCTTCGATACGTTTTTCCTCGCCGGTTATCAGGCTGACCTTGAGCGCTTGCCCATGCGGCCGCGCTGCTTGCAGGCGTTCGTAATTCTCCAGCGCCAGCAGGCGCAGCGGCGCCAGATAGACGCCGCTTTTCGCCTTGGCCAGCGCTTCCATGGCCTGGTGAGTCTTGCCGGAATTGGTCGGGCCCAGCAAGGCAATCAAGCGGCGCGGCAAGCGATAGGCGAGCTCGAAGGAAGCCGGATATTCGGCGAGGTTGATGCTGTCCTTGGTCAGGGCGGCATGTCGTTCCTCGCTCTGCCGCTCGATGGCATGTTCCAGTCGTTGCAGGATGCGCTCGAACACATATTCGGCCGGATCGGAAGCCGCCTTGTTCTCCAGTGCCTGCAGAAAGGGCGCGGGATCGATGCCGGCCTGCTCCGCCGACTTGATGAGGCGAAACGCGAAGCCCAGCACCGCATGCTGCAGCGCATCCCGGGCCTCGACGCTGGCGCGCTCGCGCACCAGCGCGCATTGTTCCTCTGCGGATAACTTGCGCCACTTGGAAGGCTTGGCCAGCACGCCCTGGGCGGGAACCAGATCATAAGAAAATGCATGTCCGCCAGCCTCGACCCGACCCCTGAAGCGCAGCAGTACGCGACCCTCCAGTTTCGCCAGCTCTGCGCCGAGCTGGCTTGCGACTTCTTCCGGGACTGGAGCTGAAGCTGAAGTATGGGACATGAACGGTGACAAAAGACGGGATTCGGGCTTGCGACTATATACGAAACGAGGTCTCCTGCCCGATGCTTTCCCGCTGCGCCTTCGCCGAGCGCAATTGGGCAAGGCTTAACAGGCGCGCTTGCGAGCATGAGCCGCAAGCCGCAAGCCGCACTGCCGCACTGCCGCACTGCCGCCGACGCATGCGCGATCGCCCGCCTGGTTACGAAAGAAATGAAGACGCAGGAAAAATCATGAAAATTCAATGCCGGCGTTGAAGCTGCAGCTGCAGTAACGAGTGCTTGTCTACCTGTTGCAGAGAAATCAGCGAAGCTTAAAGCACATCCAATAAAAGCAGGAGCAGCAGCGTCAATAGTGCAGAAATCAGAATCGATCCCAGGCAGCCTAGTCGACTGGAGAAAAAAACGAACATGAAGAAGGATGAAGGCCGGTAAAAATAGATTGCCTGTTTCCTGGTGCCTATTGATAGTTAATACAGGCAAGCGCAGGCACTTTGAAGTGAACGTAAGCAAAAGAAAGCGGGCCATGGTGGGCCCGCCTTCTGTCAGCTTGAGGAGCCGCTTGCCTTAGCGGGGAATGCTCCCTGCAGCGTCGCTGCCCGAGGTTCCGGTGCTGTCGCTGGATGAGCCGCTACCGGTCATGCCGCTGGTGCCAGTCGAGCCGGTACTGCCAGTGCTGCCAGTGCTGCCGCTACCCAGGCTATCCGTGCTGCCCATCGTGCCGGTAGCACCCGAGCTGCCGGTGTCGCTACCGCTGGTGCCGGTAGGGGCCGGCACGCATTCCACCGAGGAACCGCTGGTAGCGCCGCTGGTGCCTGCAGCGCCGGTTGTGGTGTCGCCAGCCGTGCCTACATTGGCAGCCGAACTCGATGCGCCAGCGTCGCCGCTGCTGCTACCCGTTGCGCCAAGGGTGCCGGTAGCGCCGCCCGCGCCGGTGGCACTGGAGGTGGTGGTGGAGCCGCCGCTGGTGCTGCCGCCGGAGCCCATGCTCTCGGCAAGTGCGCCGCCGGAGCCGGAGCTGCCGGTGCTTCCCGTGGTGCTGCTAGAGGTGGAAGGGATCATGCCTGGCGGGCAATCGCTTGCCGAGGCGCCGCTGGAGTCAGGGCTGCTTGAGGTGCCGGTGGTGGTGCTGGGTAGGGTGGTATCGCTTGAACTGCCCATGCCGCTCGCTCCATTGGCGCCTGAAGTGGCGGGATCGCTGGAGCCCGATGTGGTGCCGGACGTGGTGTCCGTGGCACCGCCCATGGTGCTGCCAGATGTGCTGCCGGAGGTGGCACCCGTGTCTTGCGAGATGATGCTGGAATCGGTAGCGCCGCTGCCGCTTGCTCCGCTGGTGGAGTCGGCGCCGGCTGCTAAGGCGAGGCCTGAACTTGCCATCAAGGCGAGAAAGTAAGCTACTGATTTTTTACGCATGGTAATCCTCCTACAAAAATGTTTAGGAAAAACGAAGATCGTCAGACGGTATCAAAGTTCCAATATCCGCCTAGCAACAAGAGGCGCGAACTGCATACACTTTTGTCCTCCTCCCTGGTGCAACAAGGAAAAGCGGCATACTGCTTTTCCTTATTCTTTTAAGTATTGTTAAGCATGGTTAAGCATCGGAGTTAAATTTCTCCTCCAGCTCGGCAAATGCGATTTCGTTAGTGCGCTCGAATTGCAAGGGAGTGAGCGTGACGCACCCTTGCGCAATCAGCGAACCTTCCGTTTCCGGCCCTTCCTCCCCCTGCTCACGCTGAAACTGCAGCCAGTGGTAAGTAAAGCCGCGAGGATCGACGCGGGAAATGACATCGATGCCTCGCACGAAGCCAGCACCCTGGCGAGAAACCACGAGCGGTCCCGATTCTTCGGGCGGCACTGCAGGGAAGTTGATGTTGAGACAGGATTGCCGGTTCCATCCCTGTTTCACCATGCGGCGAATAATGTCCGGCGCTCGCACACGCGCCGTATCCCAGGGAATTTCCGTGCGATTGGTAAACATCTGGCTCAAGGCGATGGAGGGAATTCCGAGCAGCATGCCGGTCATGGCAGCGCCAACCGTACCGGAGAAAACCGTTTCGACGCCAAGATTGGCGCCGCTATTAATACCTGATAGCACCAGTTCCGGCGGAGAAGCTGCCATCAGATTACGCACGGCCATCACCACGCAATCGCCGGGCGTACCGGAAATGGCATATCGACGTTCACCTTCTTCACTGATACGCAAGGGAGCATGCAGGCTGATTGAGTGCGAGGTGCCGCTGCGGTCATGTTCCGGGGCGACTATCCATACCTCCTGCGCCAGCTGACGGGCGACCTCTTCAAGCACGGCCAAGCCGGGCGCATCAATGCCGTCATCGTTGGTCAGCAAGACGCGCTTAAGCGGGAGCATCGATGGCGGCACGGGCGATCCTGAAAAAAATGGGAAATGGCTGTTGAAGCTCGGGCATGGTCTTTTTAAGGTATGGATTTAAAGAAAAAGCAGTCGCTGGCCAAGCTGTATTCATTGGCTACAAGCGCGGTCCCTGGTCTGTATTGGCATGCATCTTTTCATGGAGATTCTGGCAGGGCGCGCAACGCATGGCCGCAGGCTGTACTTCAAGGCGCTCGTAAGGAATGGGCGTCAGGCAATCCATGCATTCGCCGTAGGTGCCATTCTTGATGCGCTCTCTTGCCGCATCGATCGCCTTCAGTTCGTTGATGTCGCGCGTTATTTCAGCGTGGCCGAGATCGACGGTAAGACTGGCGAAGGAACTCATACCGGGTTCGGCGATCTCGTTGGCGATGTCGATATAGTTTTCCTTGCCGTCTTCTTCCCGTTGCAGGTCGACACGCAAGGCTGCTTCTCTTTCATCCAGCAAGTGACTCAGGGATTCGATTTGCTTGCGGTTTATATTCTGCATGGCTGGTTTCAGAGTGCGGCCTGTTTGAATTGCTGATGACTTGCCGATGAGCTGATAGACCGGTGCTTACTGCAAAGGTTCGTTGATAAATAAAGAAGAAAAAACGGGAAGAAGGCGGGAGCATGGTTGTCAGTGAAGTTGCGATGAAGGTGCGGCGCATAACTTTGTCTGGATAAATGCGCATCGGGAGAAACCGGATTTGCGTATCAGCAGTCTCAGCAGGAGCGGCATTTCTTTTGGCCAGACAAAGTGCCTTATGCCGCTCGCCTTATTGCCGATAGTGATTTGTTCTGAGCGGATGAAATTTCCTGATGAGATGCGTGGAATGGAAAACCTCTCGGCGCCTCATCTTGGTGAAGCGCAAGGCTCGATTATGCCTGCATCGAATAATGAGAGGCATGTTTCCCATGCCAATGAAAGGCAGCGTCGACGTGAGCTTTCTCCCGATATCGCAGTACGGCACACAAATAGGATTTCGTTTGTATACGGGAGAGAGCAATTGAGCAAAGCCATGATGCCTGCTTCGCAAAATGCCGCACCTCGCTATCTGGCGCGCGCTGCCGACAGCGATGAAACTACGGCGGTCATCTGCCATGAGTATGCGGTTCCTGCCTATATAGAACCGGAGTTGGAGCAGCTCTATCAGAATATTTTTTCAGCCTTGCCTCACTTCAAGGCCTACGGCGGTTTGACGACCGACACCTGCACCTATATCGCCCGCGAAAACGGCAAGACGGAAGCGATATTTCTATTCAGGCGGATAGGGCGTGCCGTGCTGGTCCTGAACGAAGGCATGAAGGTCGATGAAAAAAGTCTGCATGATTTTGCGCACTACGTGTTTTCGCGCTGGCAGGAAACCACGCTAATCATGTTTCAGGCCGTCCAGGCGCGATTTGAAACCCTTGCCTATCCGGTTCAGCGTCACGAATGCACGGCGCAAGTCACCATGCCCTTGCCTGCCACGGAAGAGGCTTATCTCGCCAGCCTGGGCAAGAACATGCGCCGCAATATCCGTCGCTATCTCAAAAGGCTGCAGCAGGATCATCCCGATTTCGAATTTCAGGTCTATGGTTCGCAGCAGATTTCACGCGAACAGCTACAGGAAATATTCCGCTTAAGCCGCACCCGGATCACCGGCCTGAATCGCAGTTTCGCGCTGGATGACGAGGAAGAAAAAATTTTCGATCTTGCCCGGATGAGCGGCCTGGTCGGCGTGGCAACGATAGGCGGGAAGGTGTGCGGGGGCATGATCGGATTTCGTGCCGGAGATACTTACTTCGCGAAGGTGCTGGGACACGATGCCGCCTACAAGGATTATTCGCTGGGCGTGCTGTGCTGCTATCTGATGGTTACTCGATGCATGGAACTGGGCTGCCGGGAATTCAACTTCATGTGGAACGAATATCCCTACAAGACCGCCCTCGGCGGCAGGCGGCATAGTCTTGAGCGGCTGATCATCTATCGTTCACGCCTGCAGCGAGTGCGCAACAGCACGTTCGCCGCCAGGGTTGCCATGGATGCCTGGCGTTTCAAGGTTTCCAGTCTGCTGGACAAGGAAGATATGCAGGAAACCCTTTCTCCTAAAGAAAAGACCAGCCTGCAAGCCTTGTTGTGGATGCGCAAGTGCTGGCGGCGCTTTGGTCCGGCGAAGGCGGGGCAGGTGGAGCGGACATGAAAACGCTGAGAAATGCTGAGGTAAGCCTGTCATAGGCATCGGTGGCATCCGCAGTATCTCTAATGCTGAAATACTGAATTTGCTCATCCGACATGCAGGATATTTGTTCCAGCTCTTTACTACCGGAATGAGGAAGGGGCAGAATCAGTAAAGCGCTAGCTGTACAAACCGCCATCTGTGCGGGGCCATATCGGGCTTACACACTGGCGCCTCGTACAGTAGAAAGCTGCGACGAAAGCCTTACACGGTGCCGTAACAGTTGATCACAGTCGCTCACATTGGCTCCAAGGAGAGCAAAGTTGGAAGGTATGGACTATTACCGGGTACTCGGCGTGCCCCCTGCCGCCAATGCGGACGAGCTGAAGAAAGCCTTCCGCAAGCTGGCGCGCAAATATCACCCCGACTTGTCGCGTGAACCGGGTGCTGAAAATCGCATGAAGGAAGTCAACGAAGCTTTTTCCGTGCTGTCCGATCCGGGCAAGCGCGCGGCTTACGACCAGCTTTCGCTGAACGCTTCCAGGAAGGCCGGCGCCGCAGGCGCTAACGGCAAAGCAGGTGCGGCGCGTCAATCCGAATTCAAGCCGCCGCCTTGGCAATCCGCATCCTCTTATGCGCACGGCAAGTCTGCCAGCGAAGAGCCGGCATCCTTTACCGATTTCTTCTCCGAACTCTTCGGGGCCGGCAGCAGCAAGACCCAGCCTTTCCGCTCCGGCGCTTCACGGCGCCGGCGTGGTGAAGATCATCATGCCAGCGTGCTGCTGGATATCGATGATGCCTATCGAGGCGGCGTCAAACCCGTTTCCCTGCGTCTGCCGCGCGAGGAAACGCTGGGGCGCATAACGATGGTGGAACGCACCATCAACATCAACATTCCGCGCGGCGTGCACCAGGGCCAGACGATACGGCTGGCAGGGCAGGGCAAGCCCGGTTTGCTGGGCGGTCAGCCCGGCGATCTTTATCTGGAAGTGCAGTTCAACCCGCATCCTCGCTATCGCATGGAAGGACGCGATGTGTATGCCGTGCTGCCGATTGCACCCTGGGAAGCGGCGCTGGGCGCCACGATCAAGGCGCCTGTGCCGGGTGGAACGATAGAAGTGCGGATTCCGGCAAATTCACAATCGGGTCGCAAGCTGCGCCTGAAAGGCAAGGGCATTCCGGCCCAGACGCCGGGCGATCTTTACATGGTGCTGGAAATCGTGCTGCCGCCAGCGGACAACATCAAGGCACGGCAGCTGTATCAGGCCATGGCCCACGATCTTGCTTTCAATCCGCGCCAGGGAATTCGCGTTTAGCCCCGCGCCAGTTTTTTGCTAGCGCCTATAACAAATACTCCGCACCACTTTACTGCTGGCGCTTTCGCTGTGCATCTTCCTGCGCTCTTGGTGTTCTTCGTGTGTTCTTGTTCAAGCCGAGAACGGCGCTTCCTTGAAATATCTCCCAAGGAATTTGAATCGCTGGCTGGCAAGTCATAGGGCGTGGCATATCTAATGCACTAATACCCTGATGCGCTGATGCCCTGAGAAAATCGTAAAAACGGGAGGCCTTTTTAACGCGGAAAGTGGTGCTGGTATTTTATCCCCCGCCAGCTCCGGTGGAGGGCTGCTGTAAGCCCATTGTCACGAAGCAGTATCGATGATGAACAGGATGAGCAGGTGTTTCGCCTCTTCCCTGATACTGCAGCCCGCATGATGAGTCATTTATGTGACGTCATGATGACGATGAGCCGGGAATGAAATATTTTCTTCTTTTTTCTTTCCTGTGCTTCTTTCTTTTTTATTTGCTGATCTTTCTGCACCTGCGGAAAATACCGCTGCTATTTACACTGTTTACACTGCCATTTAATTAGGCAGCGGTGTGTAGTATGTGTTGCATTATGTTTTGCATAAAGATTGCACAAGAAAATTTTTATGATTTTTCTGTTCTTGTCATGAATCAGTCATATTCGATTCCTAGAATGGCGCTGTTTCATATGGAAACTAACAGGAGAAATCATGTATTTGAAGAGTGTGTTGAAGACGCTAACCGTAGCCGCCGTGTCGGCAGTCGCATTCTCTAACGCAGCTGCACAGGATATCACTGGTGCCGGCGCAAGCTTCCCTTATCCCGCTTACGCAAAGTGGGCAGAAGAATACAAAAGGGTCACCGGCAAGCAAGTGAACTATCAGTCCATCGGTTCCGGTGGCGGCATCAAGCAGATCAAGGCCAATGTGGTCGACTTCGGCGCATCCGACATGCCGCTCAACCAAGCTGATCTGCAAGAAAGCGGCTTGATCCAGTTCCCGGCCATCATGGGCGGCACGGTACCTATCGTGAACGTTGAGGGCGTTGCTCCCGGCCAGATGAAACTGGACGCTGACGTGTTGGCAGGTATCTACATGGGCAAGATCACCAAGTGGAACGCGCCTGAAATTACCGCGCTGAATCCTGGCCTGAAACTGCCGGCCAGCGACATCGTTGTGGTACGTCGTTCCGATGGTTCCGGCACCACCTTCACGTGGACCGATTATCTGTCCAAGACCAACGAAGAATTCAAGAACACCATCGGCACCGGCACCGCTGTGAAATGGCCTTCCGGCATCGGCGGCAAGGGCAACGAAGGCGTCGCTTCCAACGTGGCACGTCTCAAGGGTTCCATCGGTTACGTGGAATATGCCTATGCGAAGCGCAACAAGCTGTCGCATACCCAGCTGAAAAACCGCGATGGCAATTTCGTCCAGCCGGATGAAAGCAGCTTCAGGGCAGCAGCAGCCGGCGCAGACTGGACCAATACGCCAGGTTTCGCAGTACTGTTGACGAACCAGGCTGGCAAAGACAGCTGGCCCATCACCAGCGCTTCTTTCATCCTGATGCACAAGCAACACGCCAATGCAGGCAAAGCCCAGGAAGTCATGAAGTTCTTTGACTGGTCTTTCAAGAACGGCAGTGCGATGGCCTCCGATCTTGACTATGTTGCGATGCCGGATTCGGTGGTCAAGATGGTTGAGCAGGAATGGAAGAAAAGCATCAAGGATGCTTCCGGCAAGGCACTGTGGCCGGCAATGTAAGTTGTCCTGATCCGCACGCCACTTCGTACCGATAACGCTGGGCGGGCAAGATCAGTGAACGCCGGATGGTGAAAGCCATTCGGCGTTTTTTATTGGCATGAAGGCAGAGAACGTCGATGCGGACCTTGGCGGGCAGGCAAGGCGCTAACGAAAGCTTATGCCTGCTTACGCAGGGAAGGCGCGTTGCGCAGGGTGTCGAGACAAGCATCGACCAGGCGCTCCGCATTGGCTGCGAGGTCGAATGCGCCGGGTGTAAACAGCCAGTTGTTCAGCAAGCCATCCAGCGTGGCATGCATCAGATTGGCTGCCATCGGAATATCCAGGTCTGCCGGCAACTGGCCCTTGGCCACGACGTTCTTTAGGATAGTTTCAATGGTCGCGGTGCCGCGAGAAAAGCATTCACGCTGTTTGCTGGCAATCGGCTCATTGGCTTCCACGAATTCGCACTTGTGAAGCATGATTTCGAACACCTTGCGCGAATGGGGATTGGATACAGCTTCCTTCAGGAAAAAGATGCACCCCTTGCGCATGCTAGCCATAGGATCTGCCAGGCCTTCTGCAGCATTAGCCTGTGCAGCTTGTTCGAAAGGCACTTTTACGCGATCGCACATGGCACTGAACAAGTCGCTTTTGTTCTTGAAGTGCCAATAAATGGCACCACGCGTTACACTGGCCGCTTTTGCAATATCATCCAGCGACGTGCGCGCCACGCCTTTTTCGTAAAAGACGTTTTCAGCCGCATCCAGAATGCGAGTGCGGGTTTCGAGTGCTTCTTCCTTGGTATTTCTTGCCATAACGACTATTGAGCGGCTCCGGCGTCGCGAGCCCCATGAGATAAAAAACGATTGAGCAAATTAGCGTCACGCCATGACCCATCTGAAAACCGGAGGCATGATAGCACGTAGCCCAGCAATTACATACATTCGCGAATGTATGTACAATGCGAAAGCTTTCTTTTTATCGTTCCCGGGTCGGAAGCTGACTGATTTGCGCTTTGCCTGTTTCCTGCCGGTGTGATGTTCCTCTCTTTTCCTACATAAAAATACAATTTATGGGCTTCCAATCTCTTATCTTGCGTAGTGCCATCGCGGCACTGGCGCTGGCATCCCTGACCGGATGCGGCGAAAAACTTGCAAATGCACAATCCAATGGCGGCACGCCTCCTCCACCCGAAGTCTCGATAGTGACGGTAGAGTCCAAGCCGCTGGTATTGGCAAACGAGTTGCCCGGGCGACTGGAAGCCAGTCGCGTGGCGGAAGTGCGGGCGCGCGTGCCGGGCATCGTGCTGAAGCGCGCGTTCCGTGAAGGCAGCGATGTCAAGGCGGGCCAGGCATTGTTTACCATCGACCCGGCACCTTACCGCGCCGCGCAGCAAAGTGCGGAAGCGGCGGTTGCCAAGGCTGAAGCCAGCCTCAATCAGACAGCGGTGAAAGTGCGCCGCTACAAGCCGCTGGTTGAAACCAATGCCATCAGCAAGCAGGAATTCGACGAGGCCGTCGCCGACGAAAAGCAGGCCGCCGCCGATCTGGCAGCCGCCAAGGCAGCGCTGGTCACGGCACGCATCAATGTCGGTTATGCCAACGTGACCGCGCCGATTTCCGGCCGCATCGGTCGCGCCCAGGTTACTGAAGGCGCATTGGTGGGGCAGGGAGAAGCGACACCGCTGGCCCGCATCCAGCAACTCGATCCCATTTATGTCAACGTGACCCAGTCGGCCACCGAAGCGCTGCAGTTGCAGCGTGCGATGCGCGACGGCCAGTTGCAAAAGGCCGGCAAGGACGCCGCCAAGGTCACGATCCTGATGCAGGACGGCGAACTGTACCCGCATGCCGGCAAGCTGCTTTTCTCCGACCTGACGGTCGATCCCGATACCGGCGCGATCATGCTGCGTGCCTTGGTTCCCAATCCCGACAATTTCCTGCTGCCCGGCATGTACGTGCGCGCACGCGTCGAACAGGCCGTGCGTGAAAACGCGATCACGGTGCCGCAGCAGGCGGTCCAGCGTACGCAGCAAGGCGCTATCGTGATGGTGGTCGATCAGGAAAACAAGATCGCCGCTCGTCCGGTGAAAGCAGATTCCTCCCAGGGCGATCAATGGCTCATCACTGAAGGATTGAAGGCCGGCGAACGGGTGATGGTGGAAGGCTTCCAGAAAGCGCCGCCGGGCGCGGTGGTCAATCCCGTTCCCTGGAAACAGGCTGCCGCCAATGGCGCGGCAGCTGCTGGCAGTGCCGCTGCGGCGCAACAGCAACCGGCCAAATAAAAAGAGAGCAAGATAATGGGAAAATATTTTATCGATCGCCCGGTCTTTGCCTGGGTGATCGCCATCTTCATCCTGCTGGCCGGCATACTTTCCATCACCGGTTTGCCGATTGCGCAATATCCGACGATTGCCCCGCCTTCGGTCGTGATTACCGCGGTCTATCCGGGTGCGACGGCGCAGACGCTGGAAGCCAGCGTGACCAGCCTGATCGAGCAGGAGCTTAACGGCGCTCCCGGACTGGAATACATGGAGTCGCAGAGCCAGGGCAATGGACAGGCGCAGATCACCGCGACCTTTGCACCGGGCACCGACGTGGATATGGCGGCGGTCGAGGTGCAGAACCGCATGCGCCGCGTCGAATCGCGCCTGCCGCAAGCGGTGGCGCAGCAAGGCGTGCAGGTTACCAAGTCGCGCAGTAACTTCCTGATGGTGATCACGCTGTCATCGACCGATGGCAAGATGGATCCGATCGCGCTCGGCGACTACCTGTCGCGCAACGTGCTGAATGAAGTGAAGCGCGTGTCCGGTGTCGGCGATGCCATCCTGTTCGGTACCGAGAGCGCCATGCGGATCTGGCTCGACCCGAACAAGCTGATCGGCTTCCGCATGACGCCGACCGATGTGTCCAATGCCATCCGCGCGCAGAATGCTCAGGTGACCGGCGGTGCGCTGGGTGAACTGCCTTCGCCCGGCACCCAGCAGATCACGGCACCTATCGTGGTGACTGGACAATTGTCCACGCCCGAGCAGTTCGGCAACATCGTGCTGCGCGCCAATCCAGATGGTTCGGTAGTGCGCCTGAACGATGTGGCGCGTGTTGAACTGGGTGGCCAGGCATATGCCACTTCCGCCCGCATCAATGGCAATCCTTCGTCGGCAATCGGCGTGCAGTTGTCGCCGACCGCCAATGCTCTGGGCACGGCAACCGCTCTGCGTGCCAAGATGGATGAGCTGGAAAAGTTTTTCCCGGAAGGCGTGCAGTACGACATTCCTTACGACACCTCGAAGTTCGTTGAAATTTCGATCAAGGGCGTGGTCATGACGCTGCTGGAAGCGATCGCGCTGGTGTTCCTGGTGATGTACCTGTTCCTGCAGAATTTCCGCGCCACCGTGATCCCGACCATCGTGGTGCCGGTTGCGCTGATGGGTACCTTCGCGATGATGTATGCGTTCGGATTCTCGATCAACGTGCTGACGCTGTTCGGCATGGTGCTGGCCATCGGTATCGTGGTGGATGATGCGATCGTGGTGGTGGAGAACGTCGAACGCATCATGAGCGAGGAAGGCTTGTCGCCGCGTGAAGCCACGCGCAAGGCGATGGGCCAGATCACCGGCGCCATCATCGGCATCACGCTGGTGCTGACCGTGGTGTTCCTGCCCATGGCATTCTTCGGCGGCGCAGTGGGTGCGATCTATCGCCAGTTCTCGCTGTCGATGGCTGCCTCGATCGCCTTCTCGGCGCTGATGGCGCTGACGCTGACGCCGGCGCTGTGCGCCACGCTGCTCAAGCCGGTGCATGCCGGACACAGCATGGAGAAGAAAGGTTTCTTCGGCTGGTTCAATCGCAAGTTCGACTGGATGACGCACGGCTATCAGGGCTGGATCGGCCGCATCCTGGTCAAAGCCGGACGCTACATGCTGCTGTATGGCGTGATCGTGGTGGTGGTGGGCGTGATGTTCATGCGTTTGCCGTCTTCCTTCCTGCCGAACGAAGACCAGGGTTACATCCTGACCAATATCCAGTTGCCGGCCGGCGCCAGTGCCAACCGCACGCTGGACGTGGTCAAGCAGGTGGAGGATCACTTCCTGAATCAGGAAGGCGTGGCCTACACCATCGCGGTGACCGGCTTCAGCTTCTCGGGCAGCGGCCAGAATGCAGGTATTGCCTTCGTTCCGCTGAAGGACTGGAGCGAGCGTGATGCCAGCCAATCAGCCGATTCGATTGCCGGCCGTGCGATGGGCGTGTTCATGGGCATCAAGGATGCGATCGTGTTTGCGCTGAACCCGCCGCCGATTCCCGAACTGGGTACCGCCACCGGCTTCAACTTCCGCCTGCAGGATCGTGCCGGTGTCGGCCACGAAGCCCTGCTGGCTGCGCGCAACCAGATGCTGGGCATGGCGGCACAAAACCCGATACTGGCTGGCGTGCGTCCGGAAGGCCTGGAAGATGCGCCGCAGTTGCGCCTGGATGTCGATCGTGACAAGGCCAGTGCGTTGGGCGTCTCATTTGCCGACATTAATAATACGTTGTCGGTGGCGCTGGGCTCGTCCTATCTGAACGACTTCCCCAACCAGGGACGCCAGCAGCGCGTGATCGTGCAGGCCGAATCCACACAACGCCTGCAACCCGAAGATCTGCTGCGCCTCAACGTGCGCAATGCGGCCGGTCAGATGGTTCCGCTGGGTACCTTCACCACCCTGGACTGGGAAATCGGTCCGGTGCAACTGGTGCGTTACAACGGCTATCCGGCCATGAAGATCGCCGGCCAGGCCGCGCCCGGTTACAGCAGCGGCGATGCGATGGTAGAAATGGAGAGGCTGGTCGGGCAGTTGCCGCCAGGTTTCGGTTTCGAATGGACCGGCCAGTCGCGCGAGGAACAGATTTCAGGTGCGCAGATGCCTATGCTGATGGCATTGTCGCTGCTGGCCGTGTTCCTGGTGCTCGCTGCGCTGTATGAAAGCATGTCGATTCCGTTCTCCGTGCTGCTGGTGGTGCCGTTGGGTATTCTGGGCGCGGTGCTGGGCGTGCTGTTGCGCGATATGCCCAACGACGTGTACTTCAAGGTCGGCCTGATCACCATCATCGGCTTGTCGGCGAAGAATGCGATTCTGATCATCGAATTCGCGAAAGATTTGCAGGCGCAGGGCAAGAGCCTGATCGATGCCACGCTGGAAGCGGCTAAGCTGCGTTTCCGGCCCATCATCATGCCCTCGCTGGCCTTTACGCTGGGCGTAGTGCCGCTGGCGTTTTCTACTGGCGCCGGTTCGGCCAGCCAGCGCGCGATCGGTACTGGCGTGATGGGCGGCATGATCACGGCGACCGTGCTGGCAGTCATTTTCGTGCCGGTATTCTTCGTGGTGGTGCGCCGCATGTTCAAGGGCAGCAAGCGTCAGCAACAGTTCTGGGCTGAACACTCGGCCAAGATTCAAGCAGGCGAGGAGCCGGGCGTATGAAAAAAAATAATCCAATCAAACCAGTCAAAAACGTCAAACACGTGACCATTCCGAATGTCCGCCAGATGGCATTGACGCTGCTGTGCGTCGGCGTGCTGTCCGGCTGCACACTGGCGCCGCAGTACCAGCGCCCCGATGCGCCGATTGCCACCGAGTATCCGGTGGCGGCGGACGAGGCGCAGCAGCAGGCCGCCTCCGGCATGACAGCCGACAGCGGCTGGCGCGAGTTCTTCACCGACCCGCGCCTGCAGGCCTTGATTCAATCCGCGCTGGAACACAACCGCGACCTGCGCACCGCCGCCTTGCGCATCGAAGAGGCGCGTGCGCAGTACAACATCGTGTCCGCCGATGTGCTGCCCAATCTTTCAGTAGGAGCCGGTGGAACGCGTCAGCGCACCTCGGCCGCGCAATCGCCTTTCGGCGTTTCTACCGTGGGCACCACCTACCAGGTCGGCGTGAATGTCACGTCGTTTGAACTGGATTTCTTCGGCCGCGTGCGCAGCCTGAACGACGCGGCGCTGTCGGCGTATCTGGCGACGGAAGAAGCGCAGCGCTCGGCCCACATCAGCCTGGTGGCGGAAGTGGCGAAAGCTTATCTGACGGAACGCGCGCTGGCAGAACAGCAAACCCTGGCCCAGCAGACGCTGAAGTCGCGCGAAACCGCCTACCGCCTGGCGCAGCAGCGCTTCGAAGTGGGCGCGTCGTCGGCACTGGATCTGCGTCAGAACGAAGTGCTGGTGCAAACCGCCCGTGCTTCGCTGGCGGCCCTGAACCGGCAGCGTGGCCAGGCCATGAATCTGCTGACCTTTCTGGCCGGCCGTCGGCTGAACGATCTGCCGGCGCCGCGCGAACTGGCGGAACAGAATATCGTGGCCGAACTGCCGGCTGGCCTGCCTTCGGATCTGCTGGCACGCCGTCCCGATATTCGTGCCAGCGAGCGCAGGCTGATGGCGTCCAACGCCAATATCGGCGCGGCCAGGGCGGCGTTCTTTCCGCGCGTTTCACTGACGGCCGGTATCGGCTCGGTCAGCACGGAATTGTCGGATCTGTTCGAAGACGGTACGCGTATCTGGTCTTTTGCACCGCAGCTGGTACTGCCTATTTTTGATGCAGGTCGCAACCGCGCCAATCTTTCGCTGGCTGAAGTGCGCAAGAACATCGCGGTGGCCGACTACGAAAGATCCATACAGGCTGCTTTCCGCGAAGTGGCGGATGCGCTGGTGGCACGCGCCACCATCGATGAACAGATCGATGCGCAGCGCCTCGTGATGGAGGCGCAGGCTGAACGTCTGCGTCTGGCCGATCTGCGTTATGAAGGCGGCATAGCAAGCTCGCTGGACGTGCTGGATGCGCAGCGCGAACTGTTCAATGCCGAGCAAACGCTGGTGCAGGTGCGCTTGCTGCGCTTGACCAATGCGGTCGATCTGTATCGCTCGCTGGGCGGCGGCTTGCATGAAACGGCCGCAGCTGCTGCCGCGACAACAACAGCGACAGCGGCGGAAACAACGCAATAAGGTTTTAATCTGCTGTGAGAACGCCTGCAGGGGAAACCTTGCAGGCGTTTTTTATTGCCGGCTTCGTTGGCCTCCCGCCGGAATGCCGTTCCGATATGCCGGTTTTCAGTCAGTGTTGCTGCCTGTGTCATTTTTGATGCGGCCGTCGATCATCTCGGGCAAATCCCTTTGCACCTGCACAAGCCGAGGTTTTCAGAAAAAGAGGAGGCTCAACGGGGGAGTGCGATGCATATTGCGCCAGCACGGAAATGTACCGAAGCAAAAAATCTGTGCATCCTGAAAGAGATGCCAGTTGTCCGTCTGCAGTGACAAACGGGCATGCGCTGGCAGCAGATGGCGCAATGGAAGAAGTGACCGAAGAACAAGCCTGTTTTCCTGAAATTGAAAACAGGAAGAAAGGCATAAGCTTTTCATCATTTCTTTCATTATTGTTTTAATTATTTTCTTATTCGTCTTGCTCGTTCCTGCGTCTTTTTTACGCAAGTTTGTCTTCCAGACGCTCTCGATTGTTACGAAAACTTACGAAGCGGGATATTATGTGCGGGAAAGATTGCCCCTATGAATAAAAGGGGTTTTAGGCAAGGCGCTCAAGGCAAATTTGAAAATTGTCGGGTTGCTGATAAGGGATGGAGACACGACATTGTGTTGAACCGCGTGGCTAATTCGTCGCAGAAGGAAAGCCGCTCTTAATAATTATTGGCATCGAAACTTGATGGCTTCCGAATCCGCGAAATCCGATACTTTCTTTGGCAGCAATCTGCGCGAAGATCAGCTCCATCACGATCCCTTGCTCGACTGTCTGGTCGAACTCGTCAAAATCCACGGCCGGCCGGCGACGCATGCTTCCCTGTCGGCGGGTCTTCCGCTGTCCGAAGCGGGACTGACGCCTTCCCTGTTTTCCCGTGCTGCTGCCCACGCCGGTTTTTCCAGCAAGGTGGTGCGCCGTCCGCTGGAAAAAATCGACAGCGCGCTGTTGCCGGTCATCTTGCTGTTGGGTCAGAACGAAGCCTGCCTGTTGCTGGGCTGGGATGAATCCGGCAACGCGCGCTTGCTGTTTCCCGATACCGGGCAGGGCGCGGTTTTTCTGCCGCGCGAAGAGTTGGCCGAACGTTATACCGGCGTGGCAATTTTTTCGCGGCCGCATTTCCGCTTCGACGATCGCGCTCCTTCGCAGAAGGCCGGCAGCTCCGGGCACTGGTTCTGGGGCACCATCCTGGAACAGCGCACCATCCTGAAAGACGTGCTCGCCGCCGCTTTGCTGATCAACCTGTTCGCCATCGTGATGCCGCTGTTCACGATGAACGTGTATGACCGCGTGGTGCCCAACTTTGCGGTGGAAACCCTGTGGGTGCTGGGCGGCAGCGTAGTGCTGGTGCTGGGACTGGAATATGTGATCCGCCTGATGCGCAGTCATTTCGTCGATCTGGCCAGCGCGCGGGTAGACGTGAAGCTGTCGGCGCTGATCATGGAAAAGGTGCTGGGCATGCGCCTGTCGCATCGTCCCGCCTCGGTCGGCGCGTTCGCCTCTAACCTGCGCGCGTTTGAAACGGTGCGCGACTTCATTGCATCGGCCACCGTCACCGCCATCATCGATCTCCCCTTCACCATCCTGTTCCTGGCGATCCTGGGTTGGATATGCTGGCCGCTGGTCTTCATTCCCATGACAGGCATGGTGCTGGTGCTGATCTACAGTTATGTGGTGCAGCACAAGATGCAGGAGCTGACGGAAACGACTTTCCGCGCTTCCGCAATGCGCAATGCCACGCTGGTAGAAAGCCTGACCGGGCTGGAAACCATCAAGGCGCACGGCGCCGAGAGCCAGATGCAGGTGAAATGGGAAAAGGCGACTGCCTTCCTTGCCCGTGTTTCCGGCA
This sequence comes from Pseudomonadota bacterium, assembly GCA_023422955.1. Taxonomy (GTDB): domain Bacteria; phylum Pseudomonadota; class Gammaproteobacteria; order Burkholderiales; family Burkholderiaceae_D; genus JAEZLB01. The sequence continues at coordinate 35,359 of JAFAGG010000002.1, forward strand.
AGAGCAAGCTGCTGTCTTCCTCGACCATGTATGGCACCGCCACCATCCAGCAACTGGTGAATGTCGCAGTCGTGGTGGCCGGTGTCTACCTGATTCATGCCAACATGCTGTCCATGGGCGGCCTGATCGCGTCCACCATGCTGGCCGGCCGCGCGATGGGGCCGCTGGGGCAGGTGGTCGGCCTGCTGCTGCAATTCCAGAATGCGAAGACCTCGCTGGCGGCGCTGGAAAATGTCGTAAACATGCCGGGCGAGCGCAGCGAGGAATCGGCGTTCGTGCACCGGCCGGAAATACGCGGCGAGATCGAGTTTCGCAATGTGCATTTCAGTTATCCCAATACCAAGAGCGAAGTACTGGCCGGCGTGAGTTTTCGTATCCGTCCCGGTGAAAAGATACTGGTGCTGGGTCGTGTCGGTTCCGGCAAATCGACGCTGCAAAAACTCATACTCGGTCTGTACACGCCGACCGAAGGCGCGGTGCTGATCGATGGCATCGATGTGCGCCAGCTCGATCCGGCCGACATCCGGCGCAACCTGGGTTACGTGGAACAGGATGCGCTGCTGTTTTACGGCACGCTGCGCGAGAACATCACGATACGCGCCCCTTATGCGGATGACAGGACCATGGTGGCCGCCGCCGAGATGGCCGGTCTGACCGAGTTCGTGAATCGCCACCCGGAAGGCTTCGACATGGTGGTGGGCGAGCGCGGCGCATCGCTGTCCGGCGGCCAGCGCCAGGCGATTTCGATTGCGCGCGCAGTGCTGCTGGATCCGCCGGTGCTGCTGCTGGATGAACCGACCAGCTCCATGGATTTCACTTCCGAATTCCAGCTCAAGGAAAAGCTGCGTACCTATGCGCAGCATCGCACCATGATCATCGTGACCCACCGTTCCACGCTGATGGATCTGGCCGAGCGCATCATCGTCATGGATGACGGCAAGGTCGTGGCCGACGGTCCGCGCGACAAGGTGGTGGCGGCGCTGCAGTCCGGCCAGATTGGAAGGGCAGCCTGATGAAATTCCTGACAATTGTGCTGAAGCCGATTCACGGTTTCTTCGAAGCGATCCGGGTGCGACTGCAGCCGGGCGAGAATTCCCGTATCAACCGCTGGCTGAGCGCCGACATGGATGATGTCGATTCAAACTTCGTGCACGATGCCGATCGCGTCATGCTGCAGCAGGAACCGCTGCGCGCGCGCATCCTGGTGCGGGCGCTGCTCGGCGTTTTTGTGCTGTTCGTCGTCTGGGCGGCTGTGGTCAAGGTCGATGAAGTCACGCGCGGCGATGGCAAGGTGATTCCCTCGCGCCAGCTGCAGATCCTGCAAAGCCTGGACGGCGGCATCGTGTCCGGGATTAACGTGGCCGAAGGCGATGTGGTCGATGCTGGCCAGGTGCTGCTGCAAGTCGATACCACCCGTTCCGAATCCCTGTTCCGGGAAAACCGCTCGCAGTACCTGGCCTTGTCGGCCAAGGCGGCGCGCCTGTCCGCGCTGGGCGAGGGCAAGCCTTTTGACGTGACGGACGATATTGAAAAGGAAGCGCCGAAGACCGTTGAAGACGAGCGCAGCCTGTACGAAGCGGCCAACAATGAAATGCAGGCCCAGATTGCGATCGCGCAGCAGCAGCAGGTTCAGCGTCAGCAGGAATTGTCGGAAGCGCGTGTCCGCCAGCTACAGGCGGCCCAGGCATTGGAGTCCGTCACCCGGGAATACTCGGTGACCAAGCCCTTGCTGGCGTCCGGCGCCGTGTCCGAAGTCGATCTGCTGCGCCTGGAGCGCGACATATCGCGTTTTCGCGGCGAGCGCGACGTGGCCAGCACGCAGATTTCACGCGCTCAGGCAGCCATCAATGAAGCCGCGCGCAAGATCCAGGAAGTGGAACTCAATACCCGCAACACGGCCCGCAAGGAATACTCGGAAACCATGGCCAAGCTGAATGCGCTGATCGAAAGCAGTTCCGGTCTGGCCGACCGCGTGACCCAGTCCGCGATCCGTTCACCAGTGAAGGGAACGGTGAGCCGTCTGCTGGTCAATACGGTAGGGGGCGTGGTGCAACCGGGAAGAGACATCGTGGAAATCGTTCCGTCCGAAGACCAGTTGCTGCTGGAAGCGAAGGTGCTGCCCAAGGACATCGCCTTCCTGCGGCCGGGACAGAAGGCCATGGTGAAGTTCACCGCTTATGACTTCTCGATTTATGGCGGCATCGAAGCCACGCTGGAACATATCGGCGCCGATTCGGTCACGGATGAAAAAGGAAATACCTTCTATACCGTGAGAGTACGTACTAACCGACCTTCCTTGTCCGGCGACTTGCCCATCATCCCCGGCATGGTGGCGGAAGTCGACATCATCACGGGCGAGAAAAGCATCCTGAATTATTTGCTTAAACCCGTATTGCGCGCCAAACAGGCGGCATTGAGCGAACGATAACCATGACACGTGCGATGCAGACAAAGGAGATTCTTCATCTTTTCTGGTCAGCCACAGGAGAAATGCTCCCGCGCTGGAAAGAAGCCTTTTCGACTGCGCAAAGCATCACGTCTGCAAAAGCTTCCCCTGCAGGCAGGCAGCCGCTCATGGCCTGGATCCGCCTGACGGCGGACCGTCCGGTGGATGAACAGGTGTCAGAAGCCAGCAAGCGGCTGGGACCTATTCCCCTCATCGTGTTGAGCGACATGCCCAATGATCAGGAGGCACTGGCGGCTTTTTCCGCGGCGGCACGCGGCTACTGCAATAGCCATGCAACGCCGGAAGTATTGCAGCAGGTCGCCAGCGTGGTGGAACAGGGCGGTCTCTGGATAGGGGAAAGCCTGATGCAAAAGCTGGTACTGGCCACAGCCGGCGTATCCTCGCCTTTATCGCCGCCCCTGCCGCAAGCCGTCGCCTGGGAAACCCGGCTGACCGAACGCGAGCGCGAAGTGGCCAAAGTGGTGGCTGCCGGGGCCAGCAACAAGGAAATCGCCCGCGAGCTGGGCATCACGGAGCGTACCGTCAAGGCGCATCTCACCGCCATCCTGGACAAACTGGGAATACGGGACCGCCTGCAATTGGCACTGATAGTGCATAAACGATAACTAAAAGAAGGCGCGCTGAGAAAGCGCGCTGCGGATTTTGCGTTGCCTTTAGCGCTTCTCGTACCAAGGTACAATTCCCGCAAAGAAACATTGCCTGCAAGATAGAAAGCATCCCGCAATCCCCTCGGAGCTTTCCATGGCGCAGTCAGGCAATATTATCGGCAAAGTCACTCTCATCGAAGGGCAAGTCATCGCCCGCGCCCCCGATGGCAGTCAGCGACTACTCAAGATCGGCGATTCCGTCTATGAAGGCGAAGTCATCGTCACCGCCGAAAACAGCCGGGTCGAATTCAGTTTCGACAATGGCGTCACCTACCTGCTGCGCGCCCAGGAAACCCTCACACTAGATTCCCACGTCTTCGAAGACCAGCCGCAACAAGCCGACGCCGGCCTGTTCGTCGAAGACGCGGAAATGGAACAGATCGCGCAGGCCATCGCAGGGGAAAACAGCCTCGATGAACTGCTGGAAGAAACCGCAGCCGGCTTGACGGGTGGCGGCCCGGCCGGTGAGGGGCATTCTTTTGTGCAGTTGGCGCGGGTAGCGGAAATCATCGCTCCTTCCAGTCCTGGTTTTTCATCCGGTACCGACTCTCTGCTCAACACTCCTTTTGGAAGCCTCGCTTCAGCGGGAAATCTGCCTCCCGCTGCCGAGGCCGCATCTTCCTTCCCCACCGGCGCAAGAGGCAATCAGTCGCCCGTTGCCTATTCGCAGAATGTCACGGCGGAAGAGAACACGCCTATTCTCAACGGACGTGTACCGACAGCTACCGATGCAGATGGTATCGTCGTCGGCTACCAGTTGGTCAGCGGCATAGGCGCCGGCAACGGCACGCTGATCTTCAATGCCGACGGCACCTATACCTTCAATCCTGGGACCGATTTCGACAGTTTGGCCCAGGGCGAGAGCCGTAATGTCAGCTTTACTTATCAGGCGCTGGATGATCGGGGAGCGGTTAGTGCTTCGAAGACTATTTCGATCAGTGTGACGGGCACGAACGATGCGGCGACGGTTTCGAGCGCGGATGTTGCGCTGACGGAGTCGAATGCGGTGCTGACGACGTCCGGCACGCTGACGTCGCAGGACGTTGACAATGCTAACAACACGTTCACGGCGGCGACCATCGTCGGCACGATCGGCACGTTTGAGATCGACGAAAACGGTGCGTGGACCTTCACGGCGAACAGCGCGTTCGATCACCTGAACGCGAATGACAGCGTGAACGAGACGTTTGCGGTGACCAGCATAGATGGCACGGCCAGCTCGGTGAAAATCACGATCAACGGTACGAATGATGCGCCGACGACGTCGGCGGTGACGCTGGCTGCGATCGCCGAGGACAGCGGAGCGCGGTTGATCACGCAAGCGGAGCTGCTGGCCCATGCGGGTGACATCGACACAGCGGCCGG
>JAFAGG010000055.1 GCA_023422955.1 Pseudomonadota bacterium
TGCGGTGGCGTCGGCTGGTGCGGGATTATGAAAAACGCATCGATGTCTCACAAAACATGATCTACCTCGCCATGAGCGCTTTGCTGTTACATCGAATCTCTTTCCAATGAGTTTTTAAACTGTCTCTTAAAGGGATGGGGGTCGCGCTGGAGGTCCTTCCTTAATCAACCGCTTATCCGAGAGATGTGCTCGGCCGATAGCAAGGGATAGCATGCACCGGCTTTGTGGCTACACAATGACGTTGATTGGGAGTTGGAGCGGGAAAGTAAGAATCGAACTTATGCCTCAGCCTTGGAGGGCTGCGCTCTGCCACTGAGCTATTCCCGCATTGAGACGTTTGCTTTGAAGTCTGGAGTATCTTAACCAGGCAAGATATGCCCGCTTTGAGAAACGGCAAAGCCCTGCATCCCGAGTCGGAAGCGAGGTTTTCAAGTTCCCCCGAGATGATGGGCGAAGGCAGGAAGCAAGGATTTTTTCATTTTCACCACAAGTTTCAGATAGCAATAGTTTTAATTGTGGGATGGATGTATATTGCCGTAATGCAAGATTGCATCTCTCCGAAGGAAATGTTTTAGCCTCGACTCTTGATTGAGCCGGGGCTTTTTTATGTCTCCTCCCCTCACGTGATCTCCGACGTGATTTGCCCGCCGTCCTGATTGGATGAGCGGGCATTTTTATTTGCGAGGCAGATTACTTGGCGATCTGCTTCGTCAGATTGGTAAGAAGGGTGCTCAGATACAGCGCATCTGCTTCACCGTTCTTCTTCGCCTTTGCGGGCGTGCCGGTGCCGGCGAGTTTGATGGCGTCGCTGGACATACCGATTTTAATCAGTTCCATCGCCGCATCGCGGGCGGCGTTCGTCGTTCCATAGAGTGGCATAGCTTCTCCTGGTGAAAGTGGAAGGGTGATCTTATCAGCTGGGCGATGAGGGCAATGGACATAGGGCTAGGAAGCTTGGACTGCTTTGGCGCCATAGAACTAATTGCAATGCAAAAGCGTCCCAGGATAGGGTGGTCTCGTTCGACATGTTTCTTTCCAGAGGGCGCATCATGAATAAAATGATTCACTGCATTGCCGGCATAGGCTTGGCCATGTCGACTGCTTATGCCATAGCTCAGCAGAAACCGGTCGTGGTGGATGGCAATGTATGGATGAATGCTTCGACTGAAACACGCAAGGCATTCCTTGCGGGCGCAAATAGCATGATCTCGCTGGAAATGGCTTATGCGCGCAAGAAGGGCACGCAGGCTCCTGCAGGCGGTACTGCCTTTTATGCAGCCACGGGACAAATGACGTTGGATGAAATGTCTGAGCGCATTACGCGTTGGTACCAGAGTAATCCCGAACGTCGCCATATGCCCGTACTCGGCGCGGCATGGATCGACATGGTATCGCCAGGTGCCGCTAAGCCGGTTAAATAATTGAGAGGAGCAAGCATCATGAAACGCAAATTGGTCATTGCATGCACACTTTCCAGCCTGCTGATCTTGTCGGCTTGTGCCACGGCAACCGGTACGGCGGTTGGCGCGGGAGTCGGCTACATTGCCGGTGATACCAAGAGCGGCGCTTTGATCGGAGGGGGAACGGGCTTGCTGATGGATATTTTTTAAGCGCTCATTCTTTATCCGAATCTGCCAGTTCTATATTGCCTTTGTCGTGGTGGCCGGCAAAAACAAGCAGCGCATTGCTGCCAACGTCAACTTCCCTCGGGCGGAAATGCTGCGCTTCTGGTCAGCGTTCTGCCCATCCTCCACCCAATACCTTGTACAAGGTAACCCGGTTCGCTTGCTCGGCTAATTGCGCATCGAGCAGTCCTTGCTGCGCGGCGTATAAGGTGCGTTGCGCATCGAGCAAATTCAGAAAGCTATCCTGTCCGCGGTCATAACGCGCCTGAGAGAGCGTGTGAGTACGCTGGGCCGCAGTCACCAGTCTTTCCTGCGCAAGACGGCGCTCGGCGAGCGTGCCGGTCAAGGCAAGCGCATTGGCAACTTCACGAAAGCCTATCTGAATCGATTGTTCATAACGGGCCAGCGCGATATCGCGATCCGCTGTCGCCGCGCCTAGGTTGCCGCGCAGGCGTCCGCCCTGGAAGATCGGCAAATTGATTTGCGGGACAAAGCTCCAGACACGCGTGCCGCTGTCGAAGAGCCCCGACAATTCCGTGCTGGCGGTGCCGATGCTGCCGGTCAATGATATCGACGGGAAGAAGGCTGCACGTGCCGCGCCGATATTGGCATTGGCCGAACGCAGTTGGTATTCGGCCTGCAAGACATCCGGTCGCCGCAGCAGTATTTGCGAAGGCAGTTGCGCCGGCAATGCCTGCAAGCCCGAGACGGCCAGATCGAATTGCACCGGCAGCATGGCGGGTTCGACCGGCATGCCGGTCAGGAGGCTCAGGGCGTTGATATCGGTTGCGACCAGTCCGGCGAAACGCGCCGCATCGGCACGTGCCGTTTCAACGGTGGTTTGCGCCTGGCTGACATCAAGTCCTGACACCGCACCGAGTTCGTAACGCTTTTCGATCAGATCGAATGCTGCCTGCTGGCTGTCCAGCGTCGCTTGCGCAATGCGCTGCGCCTCTCTATCCGCAGCCAGGGTCAGATAGACATTGGCGACTTCCGCAATCAGGCTCAACTGCACACTACGCCGGGCTTGCTCCTGTGCGAAATATTGTCGCAGGGCGGCCTGGCTGAGGTTGTGCACGCGGCCGAACAGGTCTAGCTCGAATGCGGCAATGCCTAGCGATACGCTATATAAATCATCAGGCATGGTCGGCGTTCTGCTGCCGCGGTTCACGGCAGCGTTGACGCTGACCGAGGGGAAGCGGTCGGCACGCTGGATGCGATATTGTGCCCGGGCGCGTTCGACATTCAGGACGGCTACGCGCAGATCGCGGTTGTTCTCAAGCGCACGCGCCACCAGTTCCTGCAATTTCGGATCGATGAAGAAGTCGCGCCATCCTATATCCGCGACCGATTGTTCCACGGGAGACGAGGCGGGTGCCTCGGGTGAGGTTTGCTTGCCAGTGTTGCCCGTCACAGGGGGCAGCGGCCATGCGGCGGGAATGCCCGCATCGGTCTCGGGCAGATCGGGTTCCAGGCTGGCGCAAGCGCTCAGGGCCAGCGTGATGGCAAGAAGCAGTGGAGCTAATGGCTGCTTATTCATGAGGCGTCGCTCCTGCGGCAGGCGTGTCAGCCGGTGGCCGTGGTTTCCGGCGCACGAACAGCAGTTCGATCACCACGAAAAACAGCGGGATAAAGAAAATGCCGAGCAGGGTGCCCACGATCATGCCGCCCAGTACGCCGGTGCCGATCGCGCGTTGCGCGCCCGAACCTGCGCCGGTGGAAATCGCGAGCGGCAAGACGCCCAGGCCAAATGCAAGCGAGGTCATGATGATGGGCCTTAAGCGGTCACGCACCGCCTGCATCGTGGCTTCTATCAGTTCCATGCCGCTTTCCACGTTCGCCTTGGCAAACTCAACGATCAGGATTGCATTCTTGCTGGTCAGGCCCACCGTGGTCAGCATCGCCACCTGGAAGTAAACGTCGCGCTCCATGCCGCGCAAGGAGCCGGCCAGTGTGGTGCCGAGAATGCCGAGCGGCGCCACCAGCAATACGGCTGTCGGAATCGTCCAGCTTTCGTACAAGGCGGCCAGGCACAGGAACACGATCAGCAGCGAGAGCGTATATAAGAGCGGTGTCTGCGCGCCGGCCTGGCGTTCCTGATACGACAGCCCGGTCCACTCTATGCCTATCCCCGAGGGCAATTGGGCCACCAGATTTTCCACCTCCGTCATCGCATCGCCTGAGCTCACACCCGCTGCCGCTTCGCCATTGATTTCCATTGCAGCGACGCCGTTATAGCGTTCCAGCCGCGGCGAGCCGTAATCCCAATGCGATGAAGCGAATGCCGAGAGCGGGACCATCTGGCCTTCAGTATTGCGGACCGACCATAGCCTGAAGTCCTCGGGCACCATGCGAAAGGGCGCATCGGCCTGCACGAACACGCGCTTGACGCGGCCGCGGTCGATAAAGTCATCGATGTACTGGCCGCCCCACGCTGTCGACAGCGTGGCATTGATGTCCGCCGTCGACAAACTTAAGGCGCTGGCTTTTCTGGTGTCGATATCGAGGTTGAATTGCGGCGTATCGTTTTGCCCGTTGGGGCGGACATTGGTCAGCAGCCTGTTTTGAGCGGCGGCTCCCAGGAACTGGTCGCGCGCCTGGCTTAATGCGTCATGGCCGAGGTTGGCATTATCCTTGAGGAAGAACACGAAACCGGCCGAGGTGCCCAGTTCCGGCATGGCGGGAGGAGCAAAGGCGAAAGCCATGGCATCCTTGATCTGGCTGAAGGCAGCCATTGCGCGGCCCGCCACGGCATTGATGGTGGATTCGGCGGTGGTGCGTTCGCTCCAGTCCCGCAGCTTGATGAAAGCCAGACCGTTATTCTGGCCGGTGCCGCCAAAGCTGAAGCCCTGCACGCTGAAGATCGATTCGACCGACTCCTTTTCATTTTCCAGAAAGTGCTGTTCGACTTTCTGTATGGTTTCCATCGTGCGTTCCTGGGTCGCGCCCACCGGCGTTTGAACCATGGAAAACAGGATGCCCTGATCCTCGGCTGGCAGGAAGGAGCTGGGCAGACGAATGAACATCAGGACCATCACGACCGTCAGTGCCGCGAAAATCGCCATGAAGCGTTTTCTGCGAGTCAGAATACCATGCACGCCGCGCTGGTATTTTTTACTGCTGCGCTCAAAGTTACGGTTGAACCAGCCGAAAAATCCCTTGTTGGAAATCTGGTGGCCCTTGGCGACCGGCTTGAGCATGGTGGCGCACAAGGCGGGCGTTAGCACAATCGCCACCAGCACCGACAAGCCCATGGCCGAAACGATGGTGGCCGAAAACTGCCGGTAGATGACGCCGGTCGATCCGCCCATGAAAGCCATCGGCACGAACACTGCGGACAAGACCAGCCCGATCCCGACCAGCGCGCCGGTAATCTGGTCCATCGATTTGCGCGTGGCCTCCAGCGGCGACAAGCCTTCTTCGCTCATCACGCGCTCGACGTTTTCCACCACCACGATCGCATCGTCCACCAGCAGGCCGATGGCCAGCACCATGGCGAACATGGTCAGCATGTTGATGGAAAAACCGAGCGCGGCGAGTATGCCGAAAGTGCCCAGCAGCACGACCGGCACGGCGATGGTGGGAATCAGCGTGGCGCGGAAATTCTGCAGGAACACGTACATCACCAGGAATACCAGCGCAATGGCTTCCAGCAGGGTGACGATGACGCCCTTGATCGATACTTTGACAAAGGGAGTGGTATCGAAGGGAACAACGGCTTTGAGGCCTGCAGGGAAGCTGGGTTTGAGTTCTTCGAGGGCAGCGCTCACGCCGGCAGCCGTATCCAGCGCATTGGCGCCGGTTGCCAATGAAATCGCCACGCCGGTCGCAGGCTGACCGTTATAGCGGCTAATGAAATCATAGTTTTCCGCCCCCAGTTCGACGCGGGCCACGTCCGAGAGCAGCAGGGCCGATCCGTTGGTATTGCTGCGCAATACGATATTGCGAAACTGTTCCGGCGTTTGCAGCCGGCTCTGGGCAGTGATGGTGGCATTGATCTGCTGACCCGGCACGGCTGGCGTGCCGCCCAGTTGGCCGACGGTCACTTGCGCATTCTGCGCCTGTATCGCGGCAATCAGATCGGTGGGCGAGAGCCGGTAGGTTTCGAGCTTGTTGGGATCGAGCCAGATGCGCATCGCATACTTGGCGCCGAACACTTGCAGCGTGCCGACGCCGGGAACGCGTGAAAGCGGATCGACCAGGTTGGCTGCCACGTAGTCGGAAATGTCATCCTTGCCCATGCTGTTGTCTTCAGAGACAAAGGCAATGACTTGCAGGAAGCCGCTACTGGACTTGCTGACGTTGACGCCCTGACGCTGCACCTCCTGCGGCAATAGCGGCATCGCCAGTTGCAACTTGTTTTGCACCTGCACCTGGGCCGTGTCGGGATCGGTGCCGCTTTCAAAGGTGAGGGTGATCGAGGCTGCGCCGCTGGCCTGGCTGGTGGATGAAAAATACAGCAAGCCATCCAGCCCCTTCATGTTTTGCTCGATGATTTGCGTGACCGAATCTTCGACCACTTTGGCCGATGCGCCCGGATAGGTGGCGTTGATGGAAACTGTCGGAGGAGCGATAGTCGGATACTGGGAAATCGGCAGTTGGGTGATCGACAATGCGCCGGCCAGCATGATGATGATTGCAATGACCCATGCGAAGATCGGCCGGTCGATAAAGAAGCGTGCCATGTTCAGTTCCCTTGCTTTGCCGCTTCGCTTACAGGCTCGGCAGGTTTGTCAGTCGCGGGATTCGGTTCGGTTGGAGTTGCTTCTGCTGGAGTTGTTGCGGCTGGACTTGCTGTGGCTGGACTTGTTTCTGTCAGGGTGACGGTCCCGCCCGGCTGAATTTTTTGCAGGCCTTCGACGATCACGCGATCGCCGGCAACCAGTCCCGCATCGACCAGCCACTTGCTGCCGATGGTCCGGCTCACTTTCACGGCACGCTGTTCGACCTGACCTTGCTGATTGACCACCATCGCGCTGGCATTGCCTTTGGGATCGCGTGTAATACCTTGCTGGGGAACCAATAAGGCATTCTGGCGAGTGCCGCTGCCGACCACTGCCCGCACATAAACGCCGGGCAGGAGTATGCGATCGGGATTGGGAACCGTGACGCGCAGCATATAACTTCCTGTAGCCGGATCGACGCTGATATCGGTGAAGGCCATCTTTCCTTCATGCGTATAGGTGCTTCCATCCTCCAGCACGATCCTGACCGGCACATCGCCCTCTCGGGTCAGCGTGCCTGCGGCAAGTTGCTGGCGCAGTTCCAGCAGTTCGCTGCTCGACTGGGTCAGGTCGACATAGACCTTGTCCAGTTGCTGGACCGTCGCCAAGGGTGCGGTCTGATTCGCGGTTACCAGGGCGCCGCGTGTAACGGTCGACTTGCCGATATAACCGCTGATGGGCGAAGTGATGCGTGCATGATTGAAGGTGACGCGCGCGCTTTGCAAGGCGGCTTTCGAGGCTGCCACATCTGCCTGGGCCTGGGCCAGTGTTGCGGCGGCGGTTTCATTTTCCTGCCGGCTCACTGCATCGATTGCCACCAGTTCAGCAGCACGCTTGGCACTTAGCTCTGCCGATTTAACGGTCGCCTGAGCGCGTATCAGGTTGGCCCTGGCACGTTCCACTTCGGCCTGATAGGTCGCATCGTCAAGTTGATAGAGCGGCTGTCCGGCTTTGACCTGGCTGCCTTCCGTGAAGAACTGCTGCTTGACGATGCCGTTAACCTGAGGCCTTACCTCCGCGATTAAAAATGCATTGACCCTGCCGGGGAGTTCGCGCTGCAGCATGACTGCTTCAGGCTTCAGGGTTACGACGGTAACTTCCGGGGGCGGCGGTGCTGCAGGAGCAACTTCTTCCTCGCTGCAAGCTGTAATGAGCAGCAGACTTAAAAACAGTGCCGGTAAGAAGAGGGGGGGCACGGTCGGAAGTGACGGCATAAGTTACCTCGAATTGATACGGGTTGCGCCAGACGGAAATGGTTTTAAAAGGAAAACGAAGTAAATGAAGAGTGATGAACATCACCCCCACAGCCCTATCTGATGCTTTTGCTCCCGGATGCGTTAACAATTAATTGGGTTTGCATAACTGAACATCAGTATGGCTTTCAACAACCCGCTCGTATAAAAGATGCCTTTGGTGATTTGACTTTGTTGATTTGAAATTCTGAGTAAAAAACAGAAGAAAAGTTTCTATTCTTCCAATGCGTCAACAAGCCGAAGCAGGGCAAGTCAGGAAGTTGCCCGGAAGCCGATGATAATCAGCGGGAGTGATGCGAAGCAGGGGAGAGCAGCGAAAGGCCGGGCGCGGGATGGTGAAGCCAGCCATGGCTGGACGAATTGCTTCCGGCGCTTGCGCTGTGATAAGGAAAAGCGGGAAGGCGACTATCTCGCCATGCCACACTTTGCATGGAGCATCATCGCCCGGCGTACAGCCTTAGCGAAATAGGTTTCAAGTATTGAGAAGTATTGAGTCTAAGGAAGCGTGGATGCGGTAGCTTTCGCTCCTTCGTTTTCCTGCTGATGCGGAGTGTCTGAATAAAGCGCCTGGCGAACGTTTCAGTCTTCATCGAGTTCAGCGAAGCGCTCGGCCAGAAAATCCACCAATGTCCTCACTGCGGGCAGCAGTCCGCGCCGCAAAGCAAATACGGCATGGACGATTTCCCGACGCGGTGCCCATCCTGGAATGACGCGGACCAATTCGCCGCGTTCAAGCTGCTCGCGCACTATCATCGTCGGCAACTGCACGATGCCCACGCCGGCCACGGCCGCCGAACGCAAGGCCAGCATACCGCGCGTGACCAGGCGCGGTTTGTGACGGATGGCTGCATGCGCTCCGTCGGGGCCGATCAGATTCCAGGCATGTTCGTGCTGCGGCAAGCCCAGGTCCATGCTGGGCAGACCGGCGAGGTCGGCCGGCGATTGCGGTGTGCCGATCTGTTCCAGCAATGGCGGACAGGCCACCAGGCACTGGTTGCGCTCGCCCAGCACGCGCATCATCAGGTCGCTGTCTTCCAGCGGCGGCGGCCTGACGCGGATCGCGACGTCTATGCCTTCGCCCAGCACATCGACGCGCCGGTTGGTTTCTTCCAGGTGAATTTCCACCAGCGGATGCGCGACCAGAAAGTCGGCCACCATGTCGCTGATGCGCGCGTCGAGCAAGGCTACCGGGCAGGTCATGCGCACGATGCCGCGCGGCTGGGCATGGGTCAGCGCGATGGCTTCCTCGGCCGCCTGCGCTTCCACCAGCATGGCCTTGCAATGGGTGTAATAGGTCTGGCCGATCTCGGTGACGGTAAAGCGGCGGGTCGAGCGCTGGATCAGGCGCACGCCCAGCCGTTCCTCCAGCAAGGCGACGCGCCGGCTGAGCTTGGATTTGGGCATGCCCAGCGCACGGCCGGCGGGAGCGAAGCCGCCGTGGTCCACTACCTGCACATAGTAATAAAGGTCGTTGAGATCTTGCATGTGGGCATCTTTTAGGATTTATCGTTCATAAAATGGAACGATGATGGCAAATATTGCACTCTACCGAGGATATCGTTGCGCGTCTATTATCTACCCATGCTTTCGGAAATCATTCCGTGTTACGGGAGAAAGGTATGAAGAAAATTCTCGGTATCTACAGCGCTCCGCGCCCGCACTGGGTAGGTGACGGCTTTCCGGTGCGCTCGCTGTTCAGCTATAACAGCCACGGCAAGCACTTGAGTCCTTTCCTGCTGCTGGATTACGCCGGACCGGCGCAGTTCACACCTGCCGAGCGGCCGCGCGGCGTAGGCCAGCATCCGCACCGCGGTTTCGAAACCGTGACCATCGTCTACCAGGGCGAGGTCGAGCACCGCGATTCCACCGGTGCTGGCGGCCTCATCGGGCCGGGCGATGTGCAATGGATGACGGCTGCCAGCGGCATCCTGCACGAGGAATTCCATTCTCAGGATTTCACCTCGCGCGGCGGTACGCTGGAGATGGTGCAGCTCTGGGTCAACCTGCCGGCCAGGGACAAGATGGCCACGCCGGGTTACCAGACGCTGCTGGACCGCGACATACCTTCGGTCGAGCTTGCGGACAAGGCGGGGCGGGTGAGGGTGATCGCCGGCGAGTTCGACGGCCATCGTGGTCCTGCGCGTACTTTCACAACCATGGACGTATGGGATGTGCGCCTGAATCAAGGCGGCATTGCGCGCTTCGATACCAGTGCAGGTCACACGCTGGCGCTGGTCGTGCTGCATGGTACGGTGCTGGTCAACGGTAGCGAGGTTGTGCGTGAAAGCCAGTTGGTGCAGTTCGACCGGGAGGGCAGCGGCGTAGAAATCGATGCCAATACCGATGCGGTACTGGTGCTGCTGGGCGGCGAACCGATCAACGAGCCCATCGTGGGGCATGGTCCCTTCGTGATGAACAGCAAGGAGGAAATCGTCCAGGCCTTCAACGATTTCAACAGCGGACGTTTCGGCTAGATGCATGGCTGAGTTTGACATCGCGCCAGCCGGCTTGTCGCTGCGGGCCAGCACATTATGTCAACATATCGCATGATCAAGTGCGTTATGCGGGTGCATAGCGTGAAAGTGAATGTGTTTTTGTGTTTGGGTACGATGCTTCGGCAATGAACCCATAAGTGAAATTTTTTAATCAGTGAAGGAGATACTCATGAAAAAATCAGTCAAATTTATCCCTGCCTTGGCATTGCTGGCCGGCTTGGCTGCACCTGTGCTGGCGGCGCCGCAAACCTATGTCATTGATAACACCCATACCTATCCGCACTTTTCCTATGACCACCTTGGATTTTCCAAGCAGGTAGTGCGCTTTAACGAAACCAGCGGCAAGGTTGTCTTTGACAAGGAAGCGAAAACCGGTTCGGTCGATATCGTGATCAACATGAAGTCCATCGACACCGGCTTCGCCACCTTCGACGAGCATATCCAGGCTAACGATTACCTGGATACCGCGAAATATCCCCGCGCCACCTTCAAGTCGACCAAGGACGAATTCGATGGCGACAAGCCTTCGAAGATTCATGGCGACCTGACGATCAAGGACGTTACTAAGCCGGTGACGCTGACCGTGACCTCGTTCAAGGCGGTCCCGCATCCCATGCTGAAAAAAGATGCCATAGGTGCTAACGCCCACACGATCATCAATCGTTCGGAATTCAATGCCGGAAAAACTGCTCCCTTCGTCAGCGATGAAGTACGCATCGACATTGGACTGGAAGCGGTTGCGCAATAAGCACGGCAGTCTGGCAATCTAGTAGTTAGCAGTTGGCAGTTTTTATCAGGATGGCCGCGCATGGAATGTGCCGCCCTCCTGGTAATTCCGCAATCCTGGTCTGGCAATCTTTCCTTTCTTTAAGCGCATCGCTGCACGCGCCACGCCTGCAAAGCTCCTTGCGCTCTTATCCTCTCTCCGCCTGACAAATATCAAGCTCCTTGCGAATGCGTATAAGGGCCATGCCACTTATGCGCACCGCCTGCTTCTAAAAGCGAAATGCGCGTTGCCTGCTCCTGCGCAGCAAGCGGGAAGGCTGCATGCTTTTTCATGCGAAGCAAGCCGGCAAGCATTGGAGCCGCCCGAGAAGGAACAACGAAGATCAAGGAGAAAAACCATGCGAGTCCCGCCGCTGACCAAGCTTGTCATTAGCGTACCTCTGTCCATGTTGGTTCTGGCCGGTTGCGCGCAGACCGGGGACGTGCGTACCGGTACTGAAGCCCTTGCCGACTGGCAGAGCGATGCGCCTGGCGTGCGTCGTCACATCAAAGCCTCCGATCTGCCGGAGCCGGCGGTGGGCAATGATCCTGAGAAATCCATCGCCAATCCAGCCAAGGTGGTTCAGGCGCCGCAGGGGATGCTGCCGAAAGTGCCCGAGGGCTTCAAGGTGGAAGTATTCGGCACCGGATTCAAGCAACCGCGCACGCTGCGTGTCGCGCCCAATGGCGATGTCTTCCTGGCGGAAAGCGGCACCGGCCGCGTGCTCGTGTTTCCCGCGGATGCGAAAGGAAGGCCGACGCAGCCCCAGGTCTTTGCCGATCAGCTGGAACGACCCTACGGCATAGCCTTCGTGCCGGCCGATAATCCTCAGTATGTGTATGTGGCAGCGTCGAACCAGGTAGTGCGCTATCCCTATCGCAATGGAGCGAGCCGGGCAGAAGGGCCTGCCGAAGTGATCGTGGACAATATCCCGACCAAGCGGCACTGGACCCGCGACCTTGCCTTGTCCCGCGATGGCCAGCGGCTGTTTCTGGCCGTCGGTTCGGCATCCAACCTGGGCGTGGCGGGCATGCCCGATCTCTCGCCGGATAAAATTCTTGAACATGAAAAGACTCATGGTCGCGGTGCCGCCTGGGGTGAAGAAGAGAATCGCGGCATGGTGCGCGTGTTCGATCTGGAAGGAAAGAATGTCCGCAATTACGCGACCGGGCTGCGCAACTGTTCGGGCCTGGTGATGCAGCCCGGCACCGACAAGCTGTGGTGCATCGCCAACGAGCGCGACCACCTCGGTCCTTATGTGACGCCGGATTTCATGGCGAGCGTGCAGGAGGGCGCTTTCTACGGCTGGCCTTGGTATTACCTGGACGGCAAGGAAGATCCGGCCTTGAAGGGAAAACGCCCCGATCTCAAGAGCGAGGTGCAGACGCCTGAAGTGCTGTTCCAGGCGCACTCTTCAGCGCTGAACGCTGCCTTCTACGATCGCGACGCCTTCCCGGCCGAGTATCGCGGCGATGCATTCGTCACGCTGCATGGCTCCCACAGCCGTCCGGGAAGAACCGGCTACAAGGTGGTACGCGTGCTCATGAAAGATGGCAAGCCTACCGGCGAACATGAAGACTTCATGACCGGCTTCGTGCTCGACAATGAACGCGTTTTCGGCAGGCCGGCCGGCATCGCAGTCACTCGCGATGGCGGCTTGCTGGTGAGCGACGATGCGAACGGCACGCTTTACAGGGTGACGCGCAAGTAATACGCGATGCTGCAGGGTTGAGCTGTGGCAGCAAAGTCAGGCGCCTCTGATGTTTCTGGAGGCGCTTGTTTTTCTGAATGACCGAAGAAAATCAGCACGCTGTCTTCAGATGGCAGCGCGCAATCCTATGAAAAAACGGCGGCCGGGCGCCGGCTCGAAGAAACGGCCGTTGCCCTCATTGACGATGACCGAACCGGCATAATCCCGGTCGAACAGATTGTCGATTCTTCCGTAAAGCATCCATTTCGCCG
This sequence comes from Pseudomonadota bacterium, assembly GCA_023422955.1. Lineage (GTDB taxonomy): Bacteria > Pseudomonadota > Gammaproteobacteria > Burkholderiales > Burkholderiaceae_D > JAEZLB01. The sequence continues at coordinate 12,826 of JAFAGG010000055.1, forward strand.
GCCCGATGCGAAATTCCTTGGCCGCGCTCAGATTGAATACCGCATAGCCCGGTGCCGCATCGCTGTTGATATCGTCGACATAAGTCTTGCTATCCACGCGCATTTCCAGCGCGGTTTTCAGATCGGGCGCGACCCGGTATTCCAGTTGCGAGAACAGGCTGTGCCTGGGCACGCCGGGCAAATAATTGCCCGCTTCGATGAAGCGACTGTTTCTCGCCGCGAAGCCTTGCTCGAAGCGCGCATGCAGGAAGGTGTAAGCCACTTGCGCGGCAAAGCGGTCTTGCTGCAAGCGCCAGCTGACTTCCAGCCCGGTTCGCTCGACGCGGTCCACATTCTGAAAGATGGCGCGGCCGTCATCATTTTCCCAGGGCACGATTTCATCGCGGCTTCTGGCATTGAACACGGCCAGATCCAGTGACTGATTGTCAGCACGCCACTTCAGGCCCAGCTCGCCCTGCAGGCTGCGCGACTTTGCCAGCCCGAGATTCGGTCCGGTCGCGTCGAGACTGTAGGCGGCTTCGGTCAGCGTGGGTGTTTCAAAACCGCGGCCGATATTGGGATAGATATTCAGGCTGTCGCTGGCAAACCAGGTCAG
>JAFAGG010000120.1 GCA_023422955.1 Pseudomonadota bacterium
CGGAGATGTGTATACGAGACTGCTGGCCCGCCACGGCTCCAGCGCAGGATCGCTTTCTATGTCGGCGCAGATGATGGGAGTGCCGCTGCGTATGCTGCGCCCGGCCGGGCCGGCACCGGAGGGATCGCTGTCCGACCAGCTGACGTGCAGCTGCTGGATATAGGCCTCTCCTCCCTCAGCGCCCACGGCGGCGCCAATCTGCACACGCTTGCTCTCCTCGTCGCCCCGATAGCCTACCCAGGCCAGGCGATAGGCTCCGATTTCAACGGCCGACCGGCATACCTGGTGCAGCAATTCGCTTTCCACTTCGGTACGTATCAACGCTTCATTGAAACGGCTCAGCATGTGCAAGGCACGATTGGTGCGCTGCAGTTCCAGCGAGGTCTGCTTTTGCATTGTCACATCGCGGAAATAAACCGCCAGCCCTTCCTCGGACGGATAGGCGCGCACTTCCAGCCATACGCCCAGCGGCGCGAAAAATTCTTCAAACACCACGGTGACGTGCTGTTCCAGCGCGCGATGATAAGGCTCGAAGAGGCTCTCCGCCATCGTTCCGCTGAACTCTTCCCACAGGCATTTCCCCAGCATGCCGCCGCCCTTGCGCTGCAACAGGCGCTCGGCTTCCTTGTTGACATAGGTGAAGCGCCAGTCCCGGTCCAGGGTATAGAAAGCATCGGTAATGCTATCCAGCGTCGTGGTCAGGCGCTCCGCCAGGTTGCGTACATGTTCTTCCGTCAGCCGCCGGTCATGGATATCGGTGGCGGTGCCATACCATTTGATGATCACGCCCTGATCGTCGCGTATCGGAACGGCCCGCACCAGGTGCCAGCGGTATTCGTCCGACGATGCATTGAACAGCCGGTATTCGATCAGGAAAATTCTGCCGCTTTGGGTAGAGTGCTTCCAGGCCATCAGCACGCGCCGGGAGTCATCGGGATGCACCGCGCGTATCCACCTGTCCTCGGGGCTTTGCGTGAGCGGCATGCCGGTGTATTGATCGCCGGCCTGGCTGATGTAATCCAGCGTGCCAGCCGCATCGGCGGTCCAGACGATTTGCGGCATGGCATCGGCCAGCTGGTGGAAGCTCTGCCGGCTGTTGAGCACGTCTTGCGCCGCCTGCTTGTCTTGCGTGATGTCCTGGAACGCGCCTTCGATGCGCACGATGCGCCCGTCCTCGTCGCGCACCGCCTCGCCGATCACGCGCACTGCCAGCAAGCGTCCACGCGCGGTGCGGAGTTCAAATTCATCATCGAAGGGCGCGCCCTCGTTGGCACAGTGCGCCAGGGCCGCCGCCAGCTTTTCGCGGCTGGGCGAGGTATACAGCGCCAGCGCTTCCTCCAGCGGCAGCACCACATCGTAGGGAAACTCCAGGATGGTATAGATCTGTTCCGACCACAACAGCCGTTTCTCCGGCAAATCCAGCGCCCAGCCGGCAATATGCGCCAGCCGCCCCGCGATCGTCAGCAGATTGCGGGTCAAATAAGGCCCTGTTGTATTCCCAGTAAGAGCCGGCTTGTCGGAATCGTCTTTTGCCATGGCAGGCTGCTTTTTCTTCTCAATGAAAACGGCTTGCACCGTCATGCTCTGCACCGGCCGGCCAGCTATTGAACTGCGACCAGTTTCCATTCATCAGCAACACCTCGAATTCGTCGGCGCTCACCGGCGGACTGAAGATGAAGCCCTGCGCGCTCTGGCACTCGCGCGACTTCAGGTAGGCAAGCTGCTCGGCGGTTTCCACGCCGCCGGCCACCACGCCTATACCCAGGTTGTGCGCCAGGCTGATGATGGCAGAGGTGATGGCGGAATCTTCGCGCCGGTGCGGCAGATGGCGCACGAAGGCCTTGTCGATTTTCAGCGCATCCACTTCCAGCCCCTGCAATTGCCTTAATGTCGTGCTACCGGTGCCGAAGTTGTCGAGCATGATGCGTATGCCCAGCGCGCGCAGCGCCGCCAGCTGCTGCTTGATTTCCGGGCGCTGCGTCAGCAGGGCTTCCTGTATTTCCAGTTCCAGCGACGACGCGGCCAACCCGGTTTCCTTCAGTACGCGCGGCACCATGGCCATGAACTCCGGATCGTTGAACTGGCGCGCCGAGCAATTGACCGACACGCGCAACTCGGACAGACCCTGCTGCTGCCAGCGCCGGGTTTGCAAGCACGCTTGGCGCAAGGCCCACACGCCGATTTCGACGATGATGCCGGACTCTTCGGCCACGCCCAGGAAGTCGCGCGGCGGCAGCATGTCGAGTTCGCTCGCATGCCAGCGCAGCAAGGCTTCTACCGTGGACACCTTCCAGCTATGCAGGTCGATCTGCGGCTGGTAATACAGTTCGAACTGCTGGCTTTGCAAGGCGCGGCGCAAGGCTTGCACGCGCTGGTCGCGCGAGGCGAGCTCGTCGGCCAGCTCGAAGGTATAGAACTGGACGTTATGACGGCCGGCATGCTTGGCGCGGTACAAGGCAAGGTCGGCGCGCTTGAGCAACTCCACCGGATTGCAGGCATCGCGCGGAAACAGCGCCACGCCTATGCTGGCGCCGCTGATCACGCCCCGGTCTTCCAGCACATAAGGCTCGCCCAGTTGCCGGATCAGCTTGAGCGCAAGCGTTTCAGCGGCTTGCGGCTGGGTGCTTTCCCTTTGGATGACGACGAATTCGTCGCCGCCCAGCCGCGCCACGAAATCGGTTTCGCGCAAGGTGGCGCGGATACGCAGCGACACTTCCTTCAGCAGCAAGTCGCCGATGTGATGACCGAAGGTATCGTTGACCAGCTTGAAGCGATCCAGGTCCAGTACCAGCAGCGCAAAACCGGATCGGTTGCGCTCGGATAAGGCGATGGCCTGATGCAGCTCCTCGGAAAATCTCACGCGGTTATGCAAGCCGGTCAGTGCATCGTGATTGGCGAGAAAATGGGTTTGCTCTTCTTCCAGCCGCTGCACCGTCTGGTCGCGCATGATCTTGACGAAGCCGCGCAGGCTGCCGTCCGGATGCCAGGTCGGCGTGGTGGCGCCGGCGGCCCAGAACTTGCTGCCATCGCGCCGCATATGCCAGCGGTCGTCATCGGCGCGGCCTTCGTAGCGCGCCCTGTCCAGTTCTCGCTTCGACATGCCGTGCGCGCGATCTTCCGGCGTAAACAGCATGTCGAAATGCTGACCCTGCGCTTCGTCCCTGCTGTAACCCAGTATCTTTTCCGCGCCGCTATTCCAGCTTTCTATCCTTCCGTCGGGCGATAGCAGCATGATCGCGTATTCCGGGGAGGCCTCGACCAGCAGCGCATAGTTTTGCTGCGACTGGCGCAATGCGCGTTCGGCTTGCACGCGCTGCGTGATGTCGGTATGCGTTTCCAGAAAACGCGCGGCGCGGCCATCCTGATAATCCAGCACCCACTGGCTGAGCACGATCAGTTGCCGGCCATCGGCCGCCGTGTTGGTCAGCTCTCCTTCCCAGTAACCCTGCTGCTGGGCCGTGTTCAGGATTTGCTCCAGCGGCACGGAGAATTGCGTGCGCAACAATTCATGGCTTATCCGCCCTATCGCATCGTCGCGGCGGAATTTGTATAAACGTTCGGCGCCGCAATTCCAGTAGCCGATCACATCCTCCGGCAAGATGCGCACGATGATGGCGTCGCGCGTGAGGTTCAGCAGGGCAGCCTGTTCGCGCAGGCGGTGCGCCTCGTGAGCGAGGGCGCTCTCGCGCCGCTTTTGCTCGGTGATGTCGTGAAACAGGGCCACCACGCCCGTATCCTGTCCCTCCCGGCCGTCCTGGGCGTCGGGGTTGAACCAGGGCGTGGCATTGATCGATACGCACACCGGCAAGGCCCGGTGTGGCGAGCGTACCAGTGCAATGCGCTGATAAACCGGCAAGCCGGAAAGCGCGACGCAGACCGGATGCCTGGCAGCGGCTATCGGCGTCATGCCGTCTGCTTCCAGCAGCGCCAGCTCATCGGGCCACTGACTGACGTGCGCGGGCGGCATCTGCCATCCGAACATCAGGCAGGCGGCAGGATTCGCGATCAGGATCTTGCCCTGTCTGTCACAGACCACGACGGCGTCGGCCATGTTGTCGATCAGATGAGAAGTGAGCGCGGATTGCTGCTGCCATGCCGGTGCCGGTGCCGGCACGGGCTTTGTATCGGTGCTGCTGGCAACGCCAAGTTTTGCAAGCTGCTCGGGAAACGGCTGCAGCGAAAGCGACACGGCAATCGCCCTACCTTCCTTGTGGCGCGCCTGCGCGGCTATGCACATGCCGTGTTCTACGCTCACTCCCTTGCCGTCAGCAGCCGGCAGCACGTCATGCGACAGCAAGGCATCGGGCGACTGCAGCAGCGTATCCGCCAGGGTCTTTCCGCGCATTTCTTCCGCGGTCCAGCCAAACAGCGCTTGCGCCTGCTCTGACCATTCCAGGATGCGATTTTGTTCGTCCAGCACCATGACGGCATCCGCGGCATTGCCGAGCAAGACCTGGTAACGCGGCCGCGAAGGAAGAGAAGGCTCCGAAATTCCAGTCATGGCAAGGGCAGCATGAGAAATGTGACTGTGGGACAAAAGGCCTGCGCCAAGGTTCGTTACTTTCACAACAGGAACCCGGCATTCGGACGGCTTTTCAGCCTAACGCATTGAAACCCGACACTTTTGCTCAGTGACAATGCTGCGCCATTTGACCGGGAGAAGCGTTCGATTCCCCGCAAAGACAGGTGGTTTGGTGGGGGAGTACCGCACCGGCGGCGAGGGAAAGCATGCGGTGGAAGAGGTGTTCGCACTCGGTCCTGGCGTCGGACACAATGAGGCGCACCGGAGCTGCCGGAAAATGATCCCGCTTATTTTTCCGTGATTGAAAAAAACGGCATACAGCCAAAGCCGCATGCCGCAAAGGACTAACTCAAGGAAATCTTATCGAGGCCCTGGCGGCCCCGCGTGCCGGATCAGAAGCGATAACCGACACCTACGCCAATCAGCAGCGGATCGACCTTGACCTTGCTGATCTTGGTGCCGGCGGCATCATAGACATCGCTGCGGATCTGGATTTTTTTCACATCCAGGTTCAAGGACCAGTGCTTGTCCAGCTTGTAATCCACGCCGGCCTGCAGCGCAAAGCCCAGGCTGTCGTTTTCCAGCTTCAGGCCGCCCATTTTTTCACTGCCCAGGCGGGTGTAGTTCGCGCCCACGCCGACATAGGGACTGATTGTCGATTCCGGCGTGAAGTGATACTGCAGGGTCAGCGTCGGCGGCAAGTGCTTGAAGCTGCCGACATAAGCGCCGTCCAGATAGACGCTGTGCTTTTGCGGCACGGTCAGGATCAGTTCGGCAGCCAGGTTCGGCGTGAAGAAGTAGGAAATATCCACTTCGGGAATCATCTTGTCGCTCACCGAGATACGGTCGGCTGCACCGGTGCCGCCCACGAGATCAGACTTGTCGGCGGGATCGAGATGCACGGCGCGTACGCGCACCTGCCACGGACTTTCCTGGGCCATGACATTGGCAGACAGTGCAAGGGCGAGAGCGGAGAGAACCAGCGTAGTGCGTTTCATGATTACCTTCTTTCGTTGTGACTGATGGGACCAGTGTAGAAATCCGGCAACTCAAAAACGTTGATCTAAATCAACCAATAACCATTTCATGAAAATGGTTTAAGGAATATCAAAGGGACTTGCCGGCGACTGTGCTAGGGCCAGTCCTTGCTCCCGGCTCTGCAGGCAAATGGGGTATCCTTGCAGCTTTCTTATATTGCTGAAGACGGACTCCCTACATGTCGAATTACGTGTACACCATGAACCGCGTGGGCAAGATCGTCCCGCCCAAGCGGCAAATCCTGAAAGACATTTCCCTGTCTTTTTTCCCCGGCGCGAAGATCGGTGTGCTGGGCCTGAACGGCTCGGGCAAATCCACGCTCCTGAAAATCATGGCCGGCATCGACACCGATATCGAGGGCGAAGCACGGCCGGCGCCTAACCTGAACATCGGCTACCTGCCGCAGGAACCGCAGCTCGACCCGGAAAAAACCGTGCGCCAGGAAGTCGAATCCGCGCTGGGCGAAATCTTCGAAGCGCAGGCCAAGCTCGATGCCGTGTATGCCGCCTATGCCGAACCCGATGCCGACTTCGATGCACTGGCCACCGAACAGGGCCGCCTGGAAGCCATCCTCGCAGCCAGTGACGGCAACAGCGTGAACCAGTTGATGGAGCAAGCCGCCGACGCGCTGCGCCTGCCGCCCTGGGATGCGAAGATCGATGTCTTGTCCGGCGGCGAGAAGCGCCGCGTCGCCTTGTGCAAGCTGCTGCTGTCCAAGCCCGACATGCTGCTGCTCGATGAGCCGACCAACCATCTGGATGCGGAATCGGTCGAATGGCTGGAGCAATTCCTGCAACGCTTCCCCGGCACCGTGGTCGGCATTACCCATGACCGCTACTTCCTGGATAACGCGGCGGAATGGATACTGGAACTGGATCGCGGCCACGGCATTCCGTGGAAAGGCAATTACAGCTCCTGGCTGGAACAGAAGGAAGCGCGCCTGAAGCAGGAAGAATCCTCGGAGTCCGCGCGCCAGAAAACCATTGCGAAAGAACTGGAATGGGTGCGCCAGAATCCCAAGGGCCGCCAGGCCAAGAGCAAGGCGCGTCTGGCCCGCTTCAATGAACTGTCCGACCACGAATACCAGAAGCGCAACGAGACGCAGGAAATCTTCATTCCCGTGGCCGAGCGCCTGGGCAATGAAGTGATCGAGTTCAAGAATGTGTCCAAGAGTTATGGTGACCGCCTGCTGATCGACGACCTGAGCTTCAAGGTGCCGCCGGGTGCAATCGTCGGCATCATCGGCCCCAATGGCGCGGGTAAATCCACGCTGTTTCGCATGTTGTCCGGCAAGGAGCAGCCGGACAGCGGCGAAATCGTGAAGGGCCCGACCGTAAAAGTATCGCTGGTGGACCAGACCCGCGATGCGCTGGAAAACGAGAAGACCGTGTTCGAAGCGATCGCCGACGGCGCCGACCTGCTGACGGTCGGCCGGTTCGAAATGCCGGCGCGCGCTTACATCGGCCGCTTCAACTTCAAGGGATCGGACCAGCAGAAAGTCGTCGGCAATCTGTCGGGTGGTGAACGCGGCCGCCTGCACCTGGCGAAAACCCTGCTGATGGGCGGCAACGTGCTGCTGCTGGACGAACCGTCCAACGATCTCGACGTGGAAACCCTGCGCGCGCTGGAAGATGCCTTGCTGGAATTCGCCGGCAGCGTGATGGTGATCTCGCATGACCGCTGGTTCCTGGATCGCATCGCGACTCATATCCTGGCGTTCGAAGGCAATTCGCAGGTGACGTTCTTCGCCGGCAACTACCAGGAGTATGAAGAAGACAAGCGCAAGCGCCTGGGTGAGGAAGCTGCCAAGCCCAAGCGTATCCGCTACAAGCCGGTCACGCGCTAATCGGCATTAATCGACGTTTAAATCGACGTGCAATCGGTATCTGCCTAAAAAAATAAGCGGCCTCAAGGCCGCTTATTTCGTTTACGAGCCTGGTTGAAATACGGACATCGGTACGCGCCTCAGGAATTAAAAAAGACCTTATGTGGTCTACGTCCTATATTGGCCCCCACACACAAAGTTTCCTTTGGTAACAGAATCGGCAGGAACCCCTTTGCGAAGTGGGAACACTAAACAAGAAAGAAAATTGCCCAACTGCTGTGCCTTGTAAGGAGCTTCCATGCAAGACCATATTCAATCGACTTCCGGCAAGCGATTCTCTTCACCTCATCCTTCAGTTTCCGGGGCGGATGGCATGCAGGATGAGATCCTTGCGCAGGAAATGCAGGCTACCCCCTCCACGCCGTCCTCCCTAGAGGAATCTCCCATGCGGGAACAATCAGCGAGCACATTGCGTGAAACCCTGGATGAACACAAAGGCAAGCTCGCGATCAGCGCTGCCGCCATGCTGGGGCTGCTGGTCTTTTACAAGTGGGGAGAGAAAAGCTTGGCTCGTGAAGACCCGGAGGAATACAAACGCCTGCGGCGCATCAAGGAAGGTCTGCGCCATGCCGAACATGGCCGGCGTGCTGGTGACGAACAGACCGCTTCTGCCTCAGCAAAGAAGGCGTGAACCGAACGCCTGCCTGATCTGGCTTAACGCGCATCGGCAAGGCCACGGCCACGCTGGCAGATAAAGCGGCCCCCTTCATAGGTAGTGTCGCGTCGGTCTGAACATGCCGGCTGACGCAAGCGCGCAGCCACTCTGATTTTTCAGACCCGCCTTGACCCGCCGGTTTAAAGAGACCGGCCCAATGCCTTTTCTATCTTCTGGTCGGTTTTGTACTGACCCAGTGCATAAACGGCCCAGATGGCGGCTGGCAGCCAGCCAATCAGGGTGACTTGCAGGATCAGGCAGATGATGCCCGCGATCGGACGTCCAATGGTGAAGAACACGACGAAGGGCAAGAAGATAGCCAACAAGAGCCGCAT
>JAFAGG010000124.1 GCA_023422955.1 Pseudomonadota bacterium
GGCTTGGGCTTGGGTTTAGGTTTGGGCTGCGGCTTGGGCGGCTCCGGTACCGGCTGAGGCGGGGTAGGCGGCGACTCGACTACGGCGGGCGCCGCCGGGGCGGCCTGCACCATGAAAGCGGATACGATCTTCTCGGGTTTGTGCGCAGAAGACGAGGATGAGCCGGCAGTCAATGCCCATAGCCCACCGACGTGCAACAACACGATCAGAGATAGCAGGATGGCTCGCTCGCGGGACCGCCCAGAATTTTCAAACGATGCATTCATATAACCATGCTGTTTACCGTACGCCTGAAGAGGGCGGTTTTACGCCGGCGGGTACGTGCAAGCCAAGTGGCAGATTGGGTGACAAATGAGAATTATAACCATTTGCATTTGTTTTGGGTACAGCATTTTTTGCGCTGGCGGCCAGAAAAAGTGAAATGAGAGAAGCTCCGTCCGGTCAATCATGTCGCGGCAGCGGCGCAACTTAAGTCGCCAATTGCTGCGGCTCCTGCACATCGGACAAGGCAGGCGTTTGCGGATACATGACGAAACAGCGCGGCGAGTGGGTGTCTGGCAGAAAAACAATCTTCATTGATTTTTAATGACTGAAAGGAAAATCGACAAACCAGGGAGGCGACTAAAAAATAAGAGGCAGACAAAAAATAGACAAAAAATAGACAAAAAAACAGGCAAAACGTGCAGGCAAGCCGCATAAAAAAATAAATACGAACCGGCCATCTTTGCACCCTGCAAGCACCTGAGCAGCAGGACCTTAAGCATGGGAGGAGGCAAATGAACCGCAGAGCGTCATCGCTCATAAAAAGCGTTGGAAAAGTAGAAGTCTTGCGTTGCAAATGGGCAGGATCAAAGGCTGCAAGTACTGGTTGACTAGAATCGTCATATTGAACCTCGGCACGTATTTCCAGTCCACGCGAGAAGCAAGTAAAGTGCTCGACTGCGCAATGCGAGCCCCATGCCCTGAGCGGGAGCACGTTGGAAATGGCGATAAGCAATAATAAGGACAGGCAGAACGGCGACAAGCCACTGGATATCCAGGGAGACGGTGCAAGCGCCGGCGTGCCGGCAGCAGGCGAGGTGGAAGGCAGTAGTTACCAGCCGCTTGGCAATCCCGGCATAAATCATTGGCAGGCGAGCTACATCACTCGCCCCGGCCTGGACGACAGAGGCAACGTGTTCTTCGCGGTAGTCGAAATGACACGCATGCCGATGGCGGTGACCGATCCCAGACAGCCCGGCAATCCCATCGTCTTTACCAACCGTGCCTTCCTCGATCTTACCGGCTACAAGGAAGAAGAGCTGCTCGGCAAGAACTGCCGCTTGTTGCAAGGCGAACAAACCGACCCGCAGACGGTGGCCGAAATACGGACTGCCATCAACGAGCAGCGCGCAATCGCCGTGGATATCGTCAACTACAAGGCTGACGGCTCGCTGTTCTGGAATGCCTTGTTCATCGGTCCCATCTTCGATGAAGGCGGCGAACTGATCTATTGGTTCTCTTCGCAAGTGGATATCACGCAAAGGCGCGTATCCGAACTGGCTTTTCGCCAGGCTCAGAAAATGGAAGCCATCGGCCAACTGACCTCCGGACTGGCGCATGACTTCAATAACTTGCTGCAGGTCGTGACCGGCAATCTTGAACTGATAGAAATGCGCTTGCGCGACGACGAGCTGGCGCTGAACGCTATCAAGGCGGCGCAGCATGCTGCGGAAAAGGGCGGCAAACTCACCCAGCAATTACTGACCTTCGCCCGGAAGCAACGCCTGGAACCCAAGCGCATCAACCTTAATACCCTGATAGTGGAATTCAGCGACATGCTGATGCGCACCCTGGGTGACAAGATCGACCTCAGGCTGGATCTCAAGCCCGGCCTGCCGGCTTGCGTGATCGATCCCACGCATATGGAAATGGCCTTGCTCAATGTGATACTCAATGCGCGCAATGCCATGCCGCAGGGCGGCCAGGTGACGGTGGCGACCATGATACTGAGCAGCGAAAATGGCACTGAGACGCACCATCCGGCGCAGGGGCAATATGTCTGTCTATGCGTGATTGACGAGGGCGAAGGCATGCCGCCGGAAATCGTGCGCCGCGCCACCGAGCCTTTCTTTACCACCCATGCTCCCGGCACCGGTCTTGGCCTGGTCATGGTGCACGGCTTTGTGCAGCAATCGCAGGGACGGCTAGAGATAGAAAGTGAAATTTCCAAAGGCACTATCGTAAAAATGATCTTCCCGGCCGCCGCAGAACAGGTCCTGCCTGCCCGTACCGGAACTTCAGCACCGGTTTCGGTTCCATCAGGCGGACTGAAGGATGAGGCGCAAACCATACTGCTGGTCGAAGACAGCGAGGATGTGAGGCAGGTAACGGAAGGCTATCTGCGTTCGCAGGGCTATCACGTGCTTGCCGCACACAACAGCGAAGAAGCGCTGAAGTTGCTGGAGAAGCACGGCAAGGTGGATCTGTTGTTTACCGATGTCATCATGCCCGGCGGAATGAATGGCCTGACGCTGGCTGAAAAAGTGCATCAGCGCTTGCCGAATCTACCGGTGCTGCTGGCGACGGGCTACATGGATGAATTGCAGGACCAGGGCATCAATACGACCACCTTTACCACACTCAGTAAGCCTTACCGGCGCGCCGAGCTGATCAGCCGCTTGCGCGCTGCGCTCAACCGGGAAGATGCTTCATCCGGTGAGGCGTCCGGCAACAGCAATGAGCAGCAATGAGTACCAATGAATAGCAATGAAGGATAGTTGTAATGCCTCCCCATCTACTGATTGTCGATGACGAAGCCGACCTGACCTCCCTGTTCAAGGGATTCTTTGAAAGCCTGGGCTATCGGGTTTCAGTGGCCCACGACGGTGCTGCAGCGCTGGACATGGATACGCAGGATCCCGCCGATGCGGTCATCACCGACCTGACCATGCCACGCATGGATGGGCAGGAATTGACGGCCCATTTGCGCCAGCGCCGTGCCGACCTGCCGGTCATCATGATGTCGGGTTACGGAGGAGATGAGCAGATTGGCGACGGTCAGACGGTGGTATTGGCCAAGCCCGTCAGCCTCATGCAGCTCAGGCAGCAGCTGGATGACCTGCTGTCGGGCCAGGAAGATTAGCGTGGGTTTAATGGGGGAAGATCGATCGGGCGTGCCTGGCGCGCTTCAGGTTTTTCTGACAGGCGGGCTTGTCCTTGTCATCGTCCCTACATCATGAAACGCGTGGACAACAACTGTTCCAGTTGTTCTTCCGGCACCGGGCGCGAAAAATAAAATCCCTGCCCATAGTCGCATCCCACACCGGTAAGAAAATCCAGTTGCTCGCGCGTCTCGATACCTTCTGCGATGACTTTCAATCCTAGCTTGTGCGCCATCATGATCATGGTTTCGGCAATCGCACGGTGGCTGGCATTGTCGTCCAGGTCCTGCACGAAGGATTGGTCGATTTTCAGGAAATCGATGTCGAATTGGTGCAAATACGACAAAGAGGAATAACCGGTGCCGAAGTCATCGATGGCTACCGTGATGCCGGCATCGCGATATTCCAGCAATTGATTATTCACTGCCTGCGACGGATTCAGCAGCATGCCTTCGGTGATCTCCACCATGATGCTGTTGGGAGGAATGCCTTGTTCTTCCAGATATTCCAGCCAGTTCGACTCGCGGTCATGATGCATGAACTGCACCGGCGACTTGTTAATCCCGATCGGGAAAAGCTTGCCGGTCTGCTCGCTGAAACGCTTGGAGCAGGCGGCTGCTTGCTGGAAGGCCCAGTTGCCGATCGCGCCTATCAGTCCCGACTCTTCGGCCAGCGGAATGAAGGTGGAAGGGCCGATATTGCCGAGCGTCGGATGCTGCCAGCGCAAGAGCGCTTCGGCCTTGACCACCTGACCTTCATTCAGATCGATGACCGGCTGGTAATGCAGGCGTAGCTGGCCGGAAGGCAGCGCCTGCCGCAATTCATTGGAGAGATACAGGCGCCTGTGCGCTTTCTCATCCATCTCGCGCGTGAAGTAACTGAATTGGTTCTTGCCCGCTCCCTTCGCTGCATACATGGCCTGGTCGGCCTTGCGTATCAGCTCTTCCGAGTTGGCGCCATCGTAAGGAAAAATGGCGACGCCGAGACTGCCGGTGACGTAGGCGAAATCGTGGCGGATGCTGAAAGGCTGGGTCAGTTTGCCGAGTATCTTCTGGCAGACGAACTGGACATGATCCGGGTCTTCCAGGTCGGTCAGGACCACCGTGAATTCATCGCCGCCCAGGCGGGCCACGATATCGGTCTCACGCACGCAGCTCCTGATGCGATGCGCGGCTTCCATCAGCAGCAGATCGCCGGCATCATGGCCGAACAAGTCGTTGACCTGCTTGAATCCATCCAGGTCGATGAACAGCAGCGCTACCTGAAGGCCGTTGCGGCAAGCCTTGCGTACTTCGGCATCGAGGCGCTCGCGGAAACTGCGGCGGTTCGGCAAGCCGGTCAGCGCATCGAGATTGGCATGGCGCCAGACCAGTTCTTCCGATTCCTTCTTGGCCGTGATGTCGGTGAAGGTGCCCGTCATGATCATGGGCTGACCCTGGGGATCGCGGTCAATCACCACGCCGCGCGACCATATCCATTTCCAGCTTCCATCCTTGGCCTTCAGCCGGTACTCGCATTCGTAATTGGAAGCCAGCTCTTCCAGCACCCCCTTGAAACTGATTTGAACACGTTCCACATCTTCAGGATGGATCAGGTGCTGCCATTCAGCGACTACGCCGTAGCGCGCATCTTCGGCAAAGCCGAGAACCCGGTTCAGGCCGCCGGAGAAGGCGAATGCATTGCTGGGGATATCCCAGTCCCAGATGCCTTCGACCGTACCTTCGACCGCAAGCTTCAAGCGCTCATTGGCAATGCGCAGCTTGTCCTCAGTGTGCTTCTGTTCCGTCACATCGCGAATCAGCATCTGGATGGCCGGCTCGCCATTCCAGCTGACTTCACCGGCCGTGGTTTGCACGTAAGAGGTTGTGCCATCCATGCGACGCATGCGCAAGGTGATGGAGCGGCTGGTCTGATCGCCTTCCAGCGCAGACGCCATGCGTGCCTTGATCCCTTCATGGCTGTCGGGATGAAAGAATTCAAAAGGCGAGCGCCCTATCACTTCCAGGATGTCGGGCGCGCCCAGGATGTTGATGGCGGCCTGGTTCGCATAGACGAACAGTCCATTAGCGCTGACCAGAATGCCGTCCGGACTCAGCTCCGTCAGCTGGCGGTAGCGTTCTTCCGTTGCGAAAGCGCGTTCTTCAGCCGCTTTCTTCTGGGTAACGTTCATTGCCACACCGACCATGCGTATCAGACGCCCCCGTTCATCGCGCACGGGTTTCCCGCGCTTGAACAGCCACACCACGCCCCCCTCGGGCAGGCGCACACGATATTCGAGGTTGAAGGCCTGGCCGGTATTGCTGTAGAGGGCGATGGCTTCGTCCACGACAGGCAAGTCATCGGGCAGGATCATGTCGTGCCATTCCTTGGCGGAGAAGCTTGTCGCCTGAGCAGGCAAGGACAGCATCTTCGCCAGCGTGGGAGAGATGTGCATGCTGCCTGAAGAAATATCTTGTTCCCAGGTGCCGATACCCGCGGCTTCTGTCGCCAGCTGATAGGTGAGTTCCTTGTCACTCCATTCACTGGCTGGCGGTGCGGTCGAAGCAGGCATAGTCGAGCGGCCCTCGTTCACCTCTGGCATGGCATGGTCATCTTGCTGCTTGCCATCAGAGGCCTCCCGTATATGGGCGTTATTCATAAATATGGCAAAGATAATGAAACTATTGCTTGGGCAGCCAGGAAAATCCCAAGTTCAATTTCTTCTGTCTCTCGCCGTACAAAAAGCTGTCGTTCTTTTATGTGCCGTGGAGTTTCAGGCTGCGCGCAATCCTGCTGGTAATCTCGCTTGATCACTTTCGCTGAAAAGATTCCGACAATGCCGTGGACTATGCCGCGTTGACTGAGCTTCCTGATGATTAAATCGTCAAGCCTGCCGTTTAGTGCTTGCATGCCGGCCCTTCTCTTACGCGTAGAAGTGTCGGTCATGCGGACATTAGTTGTTTTAAGCAATCACAAGCGTGATGCGTCGTTTGGAGAAAAGAATCGCATCGAAGCGAAAAGCTTGTCGTTTTGAGAAGAGAGAGAGGCGAATCGTGGAGAGTCGGAGAGACACGTGCTCGCAGCGCATGCTAACGCGCCGTCGGCAAAATAAAAAAGCCGCTGATCGCGAGATCAACGGCTTTTGAATTCTGGTGGTGATAGGTGGATTTGAACCACCGACCCCAGCATTATGAGTGCTGTGCTCTAACCAACTGAGCTATATCACCAGAGAGCGCGAAATTATGGCGTATCGGGATAGTCGTGTCAACCAGAACCGCAACGCCGGGGCGAATTGTTCATATCCTGCTTTGCCGGGCCGTTTGCAGGTGGGCGAGCACCAGGGCCGGTGCGGCGGGATCGAGGCAATCCACGACGATGCGATGCGGCATCGAGCGCAGCCAGGTGAGCTGACGTTTTGCCAACTGCCTGGTCGCGGCGATGCCCTTGTCGCGCAAGCTCGCCTTGTCATAGTG
>JAFAGG010000010.1 GCA_023422955.1 Pseudomonadota bacterium
TGAAAAGAACTTGCAATCCGGTCCTCTTTAGCGCATAATTCTTTTCTTGCAGTTACAGCGCGCCCGTAGCTCAGTTGGATTAGAGTACTTGGCTACGAACCAAGGGGTCGTGGGTTCGATTCCTGCCAGCCCCACCACTTTTAAAGAGCGTGACTGAATCAGTCACGCTCTTTTTCATTTCAAGCTTGCTTCAAAGCGCTTCCTGCTCTTCGCCCGCTTATTCCACAAATTGCTTCGCGCTTTGCGAAGCTTCCTTCGCCTTACGTCAACGAGGCCGGGCGCCCAGCCAGGGCAGCGCCTTAAGCTGCCGCAAGGCTTGCCGGTAAATAAAAATGCGGTAAGATACCCGCATGATTGATATGTCCTCTTTGAATCCTTCGCTGTTCGGCCGCTTTTCTTTTACGCATACGGATAAGGCGCCGCACAAGTCTCCTTTTCCTCCCGGCCGTAATCAACTGGGTATCGCCGATGAGCGCGATGCCGTTCTGTATGTGCCCAAGAGCCTGGATACTTCCAAGCCCGTGCCTCTGCTGGTCATGTTTCATGGTGCCGGCGGCTTCGCGGAAAAAGTCCTGCCTTTCCTGGAGCCGCATGCGGAAGAGCATGGCTTTCTGCTGCTGGCGCCGCAGTCGCAGTTCGCGACCTGGGATATCGTGATTGCCGGCAGTGGGCCTGATATAGAAAGGCTGGATGCTGCTTTCGCGGAAGTCGCGGCACGTTATACGCTGGATCGCGGGCATTTCGGCTTTGCAGGATTTTCGGATGGCGCCAGTTATTCGCTGTCCATAGGCATCAGCAATGGCAGCATCGTTACCCACGTGATGGCGTTTTCCGGAGGCTTCATGTCGGTGTTCATGCCGGACGGGAAGCCGCAGGTATTCATTGCGCACGGACTGGTCGACGAACAGTTGCCGATCGCAACCAGCGGACGCAAGAATGCCGCTGAACTCAAAGATAGCGGTTACGACGTCAATTACGTTGAATTCAACGGCATGCACATCATCCATCCACCCATCGTTGATCTAGCCATGGATTTTTTCATGGGCACTCCCGCTGCTGAATAGCTGCATTGCTGCAGGCCGGGCAAGAGCTGTTTTATCCCCATAAAGAAAAATCGCCGCTTATGCGGCGATTTTTTTATGCGCAGACCCTTCAGATCTTGCCGCGGAATACCGCGCAAGCCTTGAATGCGTCTTCGGAGAGCGGGATATTCTTGCTCTTGCAGAAGCGCGACGTCAGCTTCAGCAATTCCTTGATGTCGCGTCCGCTGGCTTGCGGGAAGATGGTGGTCAGGCGTTCTACCAGTTCATCCGACATCTCGGCCTGGAACTGCTCGCCCAGCGATCTCCACAGGCGACGCGCATCTTCCTTGCTCGGCGCCTCGTACTTGATGATCGCGATGCAGCGCGACAGGATCGCGTCATCCACGTCATTCACGCGGTTGGTGGTCATGAACAGCAGGCCGTTGAAATATTCCAGCGTACGCAGGAACTCGGCCACGATGGCGTTGTGCTGCACATCGTTGTCGCGGCAGCGGATATACACGTCGGCTTCATCGAGCAGCAGGATGGAATCCCAGCGTGCTGCGCGCTGCAAAATTTCCGACAGC
This sequence comes from Pseudomonadota bacterium, assembly GCA_023422955.1. Taxonomy (GTDB): domain Bacteria; phylum Pseudomonadota; class Gammaproteobacteria; order Burkholderiales; family Burkholderiaceae_D; genus JAEZLB01. The sequence goes on from JAFAGG010000010.1 coordinate 1,610, forward strand.
GTTCTTTCCACCGAAGCGGCGGTCGTGCCCAGTTGCCCCGAATGCACGCGGTACAGCGGCTTGCCGACGACTTCCGAATACACTTCGGCCGTCAGCGTCTTGCCCAGGCCGGGAGCGCCCATGCACAGGATGGTGGTGCCGCCCGATTTGCCTTGCACGATATCTTCCATCAGCACGTTCATGTCCGAGGTAAGGATGTCGATCAGGTCGCGATGCTCCTGCGGCAGGATCAGTTTTTCGCGCAGTTCCGGCTTGTATTTGTACTCTTCGAGATTCTGCACATGCACCCAGATGTGATGATGCAGTTCGAGGTGGAAGAGATACAGGTAGCAGTGCAGCGGAATGCGATCAAAACCTTGCGAGAGACCGTGCTCGCGCCAGAAGTCTGCATTGGCCGTCAGGCGGAACTGGCGATCCAGGGTTTCTTCGTCATTCACGCACTTGGCGCTCATGCCTTCCTTCAGTCGGATCAGTTCTACCTTGTGCTTGTCGGGCGTGATCAGCGCGGCTTTGCGATAGACGTACTGCTTGCCGAATTGCGGCTGGGCTTCCAGGAAGCGTGCGGCATGCTTTTCATATTCGCGCTTGAATTCCGGGCTTTCCTTGTAATAGCCTTGCTCGGCGAGCATTTCAGGAATGGTGCGCTTGGCGACGTCATTGGCATTGATCAGGATGGCGGTGCTCATCGCTGCTTCGTGGCCGCGCTGATCCTCGGCCGCATCGCTATGCGCGGCGCGTATCGTGTTCGCTGTCAGGCGGATGATGATGTAGGGTTTGCCTTCGCGCGGCACGATGTAGCGTGCTTCATTGATCAGCCAGGGCAGAAGTACGCCGTCTTTGCTGCGGCGATACAGCCAGCCGTCGATCGCATCCTTGGTGAAATAGGTGATCAGGCCGTGGATCACTTCGTGTATGCGCCAGTTCCGCTTGGTTTCGGGATCGTTCAGAATGTTCATCTGAGCGGAAACCTGCAATTTCAGCGTATGGTCGCCTTCCATTTCGCTCAGGCCATGCAGCAGGTCCAGCATATTGCCGGTAAACAGGCTACTCGGCACCATTACCTTCCCATGGAACATGCTGTGTTCTGCCAGTCGCATGGCCAGCGGTGAATTCCGGTCTATTTGCCCAAGCAATTTATTCGCCAGGCGTTCTGATAATTCAAATTCCATTAACCGCTCCTTATCCCTTTATCCGGAACATATGTTGATGTTCTGTTTGTTCTGCGTGTCCAGGCGACGTGGCCACTCCCAGGGCGTTCGACCTGAAATGGTGATGAACTCTGGGAGAGTGGGTGCGGGGGATGTTGTCCAGATAAGGGTCCGGACGATTATCGGCGGCCCATGCTGGCTAAGTTCTCCTGCTGCGCCACGCCGCTGGATTAAATGCTACGACAATACGGGGGATCATATAGCAAACGCCCCTTGCTGTGAAGCGAGGGCGCATTGGCGACGCCTGGCGCGCCGGCGTAAGCGCCGCCATGAAAGGCTTTCACGAGCGTGCCTGCAGCAGCTTCATGTTGAGCGCGAAGTTTTCCAGGGCCAGTTTGCCCATCGCCGACACGACGACGTAATCACGCTCGGTTTCTTCCAGATGGCGGATGTTGGTCTCGTAATGTTCGAGCAGAGAGCTGGCAATCAGCCGGGTTGCCTCTGCTTCGTCGATGTTCAGCATGCCCCAGTCGATAGGATCTTCCGTTTCTACTTGCTGCATCAGGTCGACAACCGCTTGCAGATCGAGCATGGCAATCCTCCTTGGTTCGGCAAGGCCGGCGGGGCAGACCCTGGCCAGGAAAATTGTCTGTCTTTTGTCGCGGCGAGGCAAGGGCTGCGGTCAGCAATGCGAGGATTGTTGAAGATGGAGGAGGCGAAAAACGAAAAGCCGAGGGTGTCGCCAGTTTGAGGTCCGGGCCAGGCCATCGCAAGTCGTAGTCAAGACAAGTAGGCATGAACACAAACTTTGCACAGAAACAGTGGGCAAGTTTGTGGATAACTACTATGCGAACAAGCTAACTTGCTGATTTGCATTGGAAATTTGCATCTGATGCAAATCAATGCAGTTCATCCATCAATCAAGCAAAGGAGCTTGCAGCAGATCCGGCGTTCCCGGGCGAGATCGGGAAGGTTTAGGGTGGCCAGCCTGCTTCAAAGCCTTGCTCAATTCATCCAGCGCCTCCCAGATCTGGCTGGCCTGTTCCGCGCTGACAGGAAGCTGGTTGCGCAAGCCTTCACATGCGCCCTGGAGATTCGGGACTAGTGAATTGATGTAGTGTTGCCGGTTCAATCCCAGGGCAAGCTCACGGCGACGCGTCCATTCGCTGGACAATTCATCGCGCTGCTGTGCATTTAATTTGTCCATCAGGCCCGGAGAGGGCTTGTAGGTGTACTTGTCGAATGAACCGACTACCTTGATGCGGGGCGCTTGTTTGCTTTCGTCGTAACCCGCGTAGAGCAGCACTTCCACCTTGCTGCCTTTTTCCCTGAATTGCACTGGTTTTCCTCGGCCGATAAAAAAGAGTATGCGTTCCAAGCATAGACGAAAAAAAGCCCGCCAAGAAGGCGGGCTTAAATCTATATCAAAGGAGGAGACATAGAGGAGACAGGAAGAATTATCTCGAATTTCCTGCTCGGCCTCCAATTTTCATTTTGGATACCACATATTTTTTATGTGAATATCTGAAAGGGGGGAGGCAATCCGCATGACTGCATGCGGATTGCCTTGTCTCTCTCTATCCTTTGAATAGATTTATTTTTTTACTGCGCGTAAATAGTAACTCATGAAAAGATGCATGTGTACGGTACTTATTGTCCATTGATTACGGTTAAAGCTTTTGGAAGCCTATTGTCGAAATGAAAATTATGGAGGCAGAGGCGGTCGGTGATGCCGGAATCGTTTCATGGAATAGATTTTATATCGATATTTCTCTTTTAAGTTTTTGAAGTTAAAGCATATTTTTATAAGGGGGTGGAAATGGGCTCAGGCGGGAAACTCTTCTGATATATAGCCGGGACTCAAATTGGTGGTGAAAATTTCAATGGCTAATTTCAAAAAAACTGATGCGTATAAGCAACACTCTAGTGGCTATAGGAGAAAATGTAGTCTTTCTAAGCATTTATTTGTTGCCATTTTTTTAAAGAAAGTAGCAATTTAATGTCGTTTTCGGAAAGGCAAGCCGCTCAAGAGTGACCTCCGCCTTGACTTTGACATGGTGGGAAGGTTTAAGCTGCTGTTTGTCATCGAACGTAGCCGAGATTGCGGAGAAATGTATGGACATGAGCTTGAAAGTGGAAGGCATGACTTGCGCTTCCTGTGTGTCGCGAGTGGAAAAGGCCTTGCTGGCCGTGCCCGGCGTGGAAACCGCTTCCGTCAACCTGGCGACGGAAAAAGCCAGCGTGAAGACTGCATCGAATGTGGACCTGCAAAGCCTGTCGCAGGCCATTGAGAAAGCGGGCTATGCCGTACCCACCGAAACCATCGAGCTGTCGATTTCCGGCATGACTTGCGCCTCTTGCGTCGCCCGCCTGGAAAAGGTGCTGAACAAGGTGCCGGGGGTGGCGGATGCATCGGTCAATCTGGCAACGGAGAAAGCGCGCATACAGGCGAGCGGTGTCAGTGCGGATGCCTTGGTGCAGGCTGTGGAAAAAGCGGGCTTCGGTGCTGCCTTGCCTGGCCGGGAAAATCCTGCGACAGAGACCGGCCAAGGTTTGCCTGACTGGTGGCCGGTGGCCGTCGCGGCATTGTTGAGCCTGCCGCTGGTGGGGCCCATGCTGCTGTGGCCGTTCGGCGTGCACTGGATGCCGCCGGGTTGGGTGCAGTGGCTGCTGGCAACGCCGATTCAGTTCTGGCTGGGCGCGCGTTTTTATCGCGGAGGCTGGAAGGCCTTGCGTGCCGGCACCGGCAACATGGATTTGCTGGTTGCTCTCGGCACCAGTTCAGCTTACGGCCTGTCGCTTTACCTGCTGTTCGCGCACGGTCTGCATGACGGTGGACACCTGTATTTCGAAGCCTCGGCCGTCATCATTACGCTGGTATTGCTGGGCAAATGGCTGGAAGCGCGCGCCAAGCAGCAAACGGTGGCTGCGCTGCGCGCGCTCGAATCGCTGCGCGCGACCGATGCGCTGGTGCGCCGCGATGGCCGCGAGGAACGCATTCCCGTCGGAGCGGTGCGGGTGGGCGACAGGGTCATTGTGCGTCCGGGAGACAGGATTCCGGTAGATGGCATCGTGCTCGAAGGGACAAGCCATGTGGATGAGTCCTTGCTGACCGGTGAAAGCCTGCCGGTTTCCAAGAGCGTCGGCGACAAGGTCACGGGCGGCGCCATCAATGCCGAAGGCATGCTGGTATTCGAAGCCAGCGCGGTCGGCGGCGCGACCATGCTGTCGCAGATCATCAGGCTGGTGGAAGAGGCGCAGGCGGTCAAGGCGCCGATACAGCGGCTGGTGGACAAGGTGGCGGCGATCTTCGTGCCGGTCGTGCTGCTCATTTCCGCCCTCGCTTTCTTTGCCTGGGGCATAGCCACAGGTGACTGGCAGCAAGCCTTGCTGAATGCGGTGGCGGTGCAGGTGATCGCCTGTCCCTGCGCGCTGGGCCTGGCCACGCCGACTTCCATCATGGCCGGCACCGGCGTGGCAGCGCGTTACGGCATCCTGATCAAGGATGCGGAAGCGCTGGAAACCGCGCATGCGGTGAAGACCGTTGCTTTCGACAAGACCGGCACGCTGACCGAAGGCAAGCCCGCCATCGTGGACCTGGTTCCCTTGGCGCAGGATGAACGCACGGTATTGGCGCTGGCGCTGGCGGTGCAGCAATACAGCGATCATCCGCTGGCGCGGGCCGTCAAGGTCGCTGCCGAAGAGCGGCAGATCCCGCTGCTGTCTGTCAGCGAGGCGGGCGCGCTGGCAGGGCGCGGCGTGAAGGCGCAGGTGGACGGGAAGATGGTTTATCTGGGCAACCGCCGCCTGATGCGGGAATTGAATGTCGATACGCAGGTGGGAGAGGCGGACGCCGCCAGGAACGAGCAGGATGGCAGGACCGTGTCCTGGCTGGCGGTGAAAGCCGGCGAGCAGATCGAGCTCGCGGGACTGATGGCCTTCGGCGATACGCTTAAGCCTTCCGCCGCGCAGGCCATAGCGCGCTTGCACGACATGGGCGTTCGATCGGTCATGCTGACCGGCGACAATGCGGGTGCGGCGAGAGCGGTGGCCAATACCCTCGGCCTCGATTCATTCCGCGCAGAAGTGCTGCCGGCGGACAAGGCGAATGTGGTTGCCGAGTTGAGGCAGGAGGGCGGACGGGTCGCCATGGTGGGCGACGGCATCAACGATGCGCCGGCGCTGGCGGCGGCGGATGTGGGCATCGCCATGGGTTCGGGTACCGATGTCGCGATGCAGACGGCCGGCATCACGCTGATGCGCGGCGATCCGGCGCTGGTCGCGGATGCGATTTCGATTTCGCGCAGGACTTACCGCAAGATCCAGCAGAACCTGTTCTGGGCTTTCATCTACAACGTGATCGGGATTCCGCTGGCGGCCTTCGGCCTGCTCAATCCCATCCTGGCCGGTGGCGCGATGGCATTCAGCTCGGTCAGCGTGGTGACCAATGCCTTGCTGTTGCGGCGCTGGAAGCCCGACAACCGCCAGGCTGACACAACAACTCCGGGAGCAGACGCATGAACATAGGCGAAGCGGCCGCCGCCACCGGCGTGTCGGCCAAGATGATCCGGTATTACGAGAGCATAGGCCTGATAAAAAAGAGCGCGCGCAGCGAATCCGGCTATCGGCGCTACGATGACAAGGATTTGTATGCGCTGCATTTCGTGCGGCAGGCGCGCAAGCTGGGTTTTTCACTGGAACAGATACGCGAACTACTGTCGCTGTGGCAGGACCAGCAGCGCGCCAGCCGCGATGTGAAGGCGATCGCCAGCGGCCATATCGCCGAACTGGACCAGCGCATCCAGGAAATGACGGCCATGCGCGACACGCTCAACCACCTGGTGGCAAGCTGTGCCGGCGATCATCGTGCCGACTGCCCCATCCTGGCAGGGCTGGCTGTACCGGAAACGATTCAGGAAAAAGCGGCTGCCTGTGGAAAGACAGGTAAGGCGGCAGATAAGGCAGCCGCTCATTGCCGTTCGCATTCGGACCCGCCCTGAAACTCGACTGGGCGGGTCCGGTCTCAGAACAGCCGCAAGGTATCAGCGAATATATCAGCGAATAGTTGCGTCACCCGTCACGGTATAACCGGCATCGTCGATGGCCGACTTCACTGTCTCCAGTGCCGCCGCCGACTTGACGCGTACGGTCTTGCTGATGAGGTCGATATCCACTTCGGCATTGCCATCCACCATCTGTATCGCTTTCTTCACACTGTTGGCGCAGCCGCCGCAAGTCATGCCATCTACACGCAGCTCATACATGTGCTTTCTCCCGGGTTGAATTGACGTAAAGTGATTGTAGGCCTTGCCCCTATGGGAAGGTCAAGCGGTTGCGATCATGCGGTCCTGATTCAGGCGTTTGCCATGCGCCGGCACTCTTCCGCGCAGCGATGGCAGGCCTTGGCGCATTGCTGGCAATGATCGTGCCGGTGTTTCGCGCATTCATCGCCGCAGGCCTGGCAGACTTCCGCGCACAGGCGACACACTGCCCCGGCGAACTGGCTGCCGCGTGCCATATAGGCAGCCGCCATCCGGCAAATTTGGGCGCAATCCATATCGAGTGCAATACAGCGCGCCATCATTTTCACATCGTCTTCCTGCAGGCATGCACCAGCGCAATGTTCGCAAGCGCTTGCGCAAGCCTGGCAGGCATCTATGCAGGTTTGAAACGGGGAATGGGACATGGTCGCTCCTTGGCAGTAACAATGCGAAAGACGCTGCAGCAGGAATTTATTGAGCTTGCAGCTTGTCTCAACGGCAGAAGTACTTTCGTAAGAAGAGCGATCCTGAAGCATGTTCCCCGATCTGCAGACTTAATTGTGCCGGCATCAATCCGCTTTGCCGCCTGTTTCGATCATTGCGGCGGAACTTTGAGGACGCGATTTCTTGAACGAAAGCCTTCCCTGCGTAAAAGCCGTGCAGACCGTCCGCATGGCCTGAGCTTCCCAGGATAACTGTATCCGCCCGCCCTGGACCGGCAGGCAAACCTGACCATGCCGGCAAAAATGGATATGCGATTCACCAGCAGGAAATACGCAATCGGCGCGGAGCCGGACACGATGGGAGGCGTGAATTTTCGAGTATGGGCGCCCAAGCCGAAACGGCTCAGCCTGGTGCTGGAATCCGGTGGGCAGCAGGCTATCGAATTCCCGATGATCCCCGAGGAAAAGGGGTACTGGAGCTGTCATGTGCCCAACGCGAAAGCAGGCATGTTTTACTGCTTCCGTCTGGACGGCCGGGAATGCACATTTCCGGATCCCGCTTCACGCTATCAGCCGCGCGGGCCGCATGGCCCGTCGCAAATCGTGGATCCCCATCGCTTCGAATGGAGCGACCAGGACTGGCAAGGCGTAGCGCGTCACGGAGCCGTGATCTACGAAATGCATATCGGCACCTTCACGACAGAAGGAAGCTTTCGCGCTGCTGCGGAGAAATTGGCGGAGCTCGCCGCGTTGGGCATAACGGTGCTGGAAGTGATGCCGGTTGCAGAATTCGATGGGAACTTCGGCTGGGGCTACGATGGCGTGGCGCTGTTCGCTCCCTACCATCATTATGGCACGCCCGATGATTTCCGACATTTCATCGATCGCGCCCATGCGCTGGGCATGGCAGTCATCCTCGACGTGGTGTACAACCATTTCGGTCCCAGCGGCTGCTACCACCGGCAATATGCAGACGCGTATTTCTCCGAGCGCTACGAATGCGAATGGGGCGATGCCATCAATTTCGACGGCGAAGACGCGGCGCCGGTACGCGAATTCTTTCTGTCCAACGCGGCTTACTGGATAGAAGAGTTTCATCTCGACGGCCTGCGGCTGGATGCGACCCAGCAATTATTCGATGCGTCGCCGGTGCACATCATTCGCGAAATCGCGGCTGCCGTCAGAACGGCGGCGGGAAGCCGGCGTACCTATATCGTCGGAGAAAATGAGCCGCAGCACAGCAGGATGGCGCGTCCGGCGGCGCAGGGCGGTTATGGCCTAGATGCGATGTGGAACGACGACTTTCACCACAGTGCGCTAGTGGCTTTAAAAGGCAGGACCGAAGCCTATCTCACCGATTACCGCGGCACGCCGCAGGAATTCATTTCCGCAGCCAAGCACGGTTATCTCTACCAGGGACAATGGTATCGCTGGCAAAACAAACGGCGCGGCACGCCTGCGCATGATCTGGCGCCTGACGCCTTCATTACATTTCTGCAGAACCATGACCAGGTCGCGAATTCGGGATTGGGAAAGCGGCTGCATCAGCTCGCGCATCCGGGGCAGTACCGTGCGCTGACTGCCTTGCTGCTGCTGGGCCCGGCTACTCCCATGCTGTTCCAGGGACAGGAATTCGCAAGCTCGTCGCCGTTTCTCTATTTTGCAGATCACGAGCCGGAACTGGCGGCGATGGTCGAGCAGGGGAGGAACACGTTCATGCATCAGTTTCCCAGCCTGGCCGGTTCTCAGACCCAGTCCTATCTGTTCAAGCCGCATGACAGCAAGACGTTTCAGTTTTGCAAGCTCGATCATGCCGAGAAAGAAAGGCATGCGGAAACCTATGCCTTGCATCGCGATCTATTGAAAATGCGTAAGGAAGAACCGGCGTTCTCTTCTGCCCGGTCAGGCTGTGTGGACGGCGCAGTATTGTCGTCACACTCATTCGTGCTGCGTTTTTTCGGTGAAGACAGCTGCGGGGATCGCCTGCTGCTGATCAACCTGGATAGGGATTTTCCCATGACGCCTATACCGGAACCGCTGCTGGCTCCGCCTGAAGGCAGCGAGTGGGAACTGTTGTGGTCCTCGGAGCATCCTCGTTATGGCGGACAGGGAATACCCGCCTTCCGCACCGATGAGCGATGGGTATTGACCGGTCATTCGGCCATCGTATTGAAAGCAAGGCAACCACCAGGAGAGTGAGCGAATGTCGCACAGCACGCACAGCATAGTAAGGCGTATGCCATGCAATATCTCGGAAGACGATAGCCCGGAACATCTGCTGTCACGCGAGTGGCTGGTCACCAACGGACTGGGCGCTTATTCGTCGGGCACGGTGGCGGGCGCCGGCACGCGCCGCTACCACGGTATCTTGGTGGCTGCGCTGCCTGCGCCTTTGGGGCGCATCGTGATGCTCAGTCACCTGGGAGAGCGCCTGATCCTGCTGGACGGGAGTGTGGTGGAACTGACTGGTGAGGAATTGTCGGGCCGGCGCATGTATGTGCCGGGTTTTCGCTATCTGACCGAGTTCCGCCTGGAGATGGGATTGCCGGTCTGGACTTATACGCTGGGCGGCACGGTGCTGGAAAAACGCATCGTAATGCCGCATCGCCAGAATACCGTTTATGTCAGCTATCGCGTGCTGAAGGGGGATATGCCGATCCGCCTGGAACTGCGGCCATCCGTGCATTTCCGGCCGCAGGAAGCCGAAGTCGACAAGAACTTCGTGTCGGCCTATACCTTTACCGTCAGCGACGATACCTACGAATTGCATGGCAATGAAAACTATCCGCCGCTGCGATTGAAGATGCATGGCGAGCGCTGCAGTTTCACTATCGATAGACGCAAGCGCGATGACATTTTCTTCCAGTTGGAAGAGTCGCGCGGTTATGCCTCGGTGGGCGAGCACTGGAGCCCGGGCGAATTTTGCATGGAACTGGTACAAGGCAAGGAAGCCACGCTGGTGGCCTCGACCGAGAGCTGGGACATCGTCGGCGCCTTGAACCCGCACGAAGCTTATGCCTCGGAACTGGCTCGCCGCCGTACCTTGCTCGACATCGCCCATCCGTCCGCACGCACCGGTATGGCAGCGGAAATGGTGCTGGCCGCCGACCAGTTCATCATCACGCCGGCCGGCAGGCTGGCGGAAACCGCCAGGGCGCGCGCCGTCGGCCAGCAGGCGAAAACCGTCATCGCCGGTTATCACTGGTTCACCGACTGGGGCCGCGACACCATGATCAGCCTGGAAGGGCTGACCATGGCGACCGGCCGCCATCGCGAAGCGGGTTACATCCTGCGCACCTTTTCCAACTATGTGCGCGACGGCCTGATTCCCAACATGTTCCCCGAGCATGACAAGACCGGCCTTTATCACACCGCCGATGCGACGCTGTGGTTCTTCCAGGCGCTGCATCGTTACGTGAGCGCGACGGACGATCGCGATACCTTGCGCGCCATCCTGCCCAAGCTGCTGGATATCGTGGGCCATCATCTGAAGGGCACGCGTTTCAATATCGGCATCGACCCTGAAGACGGCTTGCTGCGCCAGGGGCAGGAGGGTTATCAGCTGACCTGGATGGATGCCAAGGTGGGCGACTGGGTGGTCACGCCGCGGCGCGGCAAGGCAGTCGAGCTGAATGCGCTCTGGTACAACGCGCTGATGCTCCTGCATGGCTGGGTCAGGGAAGAGCAGGGCGGCGAGGCGGCGCAATGGCTGCTGGCGCATGCCGAGAAAGCGCGGGCTTCGTTCAATCGCCGCTTCTGGTACGAGGAAGGCGCCTATCTTTACGATGTGGTCGATAGCGAGAACGGCAATGACAACGCTTGCCGGCCGAATCAAATCTTTGCAGTAGCGCTGGATCACCCGGTGCTCGACCAGCAGCGCTGGACCGCGGTGGTCGATACCGTTCATCGCCGCCTGCTGACGCCGGTGGGCTTGCGCTCGCTGGCGCCCGATCATCCCGACTACAAGCCGAGTTATGTCGGCAACCTGGTGGCGCGGGATGCCGCTTATCACCAGGGCACGGTATGGGGCTGGTTGATAGGGCCCTTTATCGACGCCTGGCTCAAGGTCTATCCGGACGACACGGAAGGCGCGCGCAAGCTGCTCATGGGCTTCGAGGCTCACTTGGACGAAGCCGGGCTGGGCACGATCAGCGAGATCTTCGATGCACAGCCGCCTTACGCACCGCGCGGCTGCATGGCGCAGGCGTGGAGCGTGGCGGAAGTGCTGCGCTGCTGGGTCAGGACTGCCTCCTGACCCGTACACGCGATTACCTTAGTCGGCCGACTCCAGCAGCGCCACCGGCAATACCGACAGCAGCTCGGACAGCGGCAGTTTGCCGTCACGGGCCTGGTAACGCTTGCCGGTCAGCACATCCACCCACGCTGCCTGGCCTGGGTCCGCAAGCTGCACGGCGGTATCGCCCCAGGTGGAAGGAGAAACATGCGGTTGCGCACCGGCGTTCAGCAGAGGATGCGCCAGGCGCGAGACAACGGTGATGACAGACTTGCCTTCATGCTGTCGGATAAAGGCCAGCACCTTGCCGCCATGCGCGCCGCTTGCCTGCAAGGGCTGATAGCTGCCCTTGGCAAACAGCTCGCTATGCTGCCGGCGCAAGTGCAGCGCCTGCCGGATCAGCTGCTGCTTCACGGTGCCGCTGCGCCATGCATCGAGGCTGTCGATATGCTGCGGCGCTGAAGAAAGGGCCTGACTGCGCGCGGCATAATCCACCGGCCGGCGGTTGTCGGGATCGACCAGGCTGAAGTCCCAGAATTCCGTGCCTTGATAGAGATCGGGCACACCCGGCGCCGTCAGTCTCAACAGCGTCTGGCTGAAGCTGTTGAGGGCGCCCAGCGGCGTGAGCTTCTCCACCCATTGCCGCAGCTCGTGCAGGAAGTCCGCATCGTTTTTGTTTGCCAGTATGCCGAACAGGAAATCGCGGCAGGCATTTTCATAATCTTCATCCGGCAGTACCCAGCTGGAGGAACGCTTGGATTCGCGCAGCGCCTTGGTTTGCCATTGCGCGATGCGCTCGGCGAATGCCTTGATTCCTTCGGCATCGTCCGCTTTCAAATCCACGGGCCATGCGCCGACCAGCATCTGGTACAGCATCAATTCATCACCGGTTTCCGGCGCCGGCGGCGAGCTTTCGGCAGCCGCTTCCAGCTTTTGCTTCAGCGGGGCATTGAGCATCATCCAGCGGCGCACCGCCTGATCCCATTCGGCCGCCATTTCGCTCAGGGCCGCGATGCGCATGCGCACATCCTCGCCGCGCTTGTGGTCGTGGGTGGCAGTGGCCAGCAGGCTGTGCGGAAAGCGCTTGAGACGCTCTTCGCAGCTGCGATGGAAATCGGCCGGCGACAGTGAAAAATGGCTGGGCTCGGCGCCGACCTCGTTGCGCGACAGCAGGCGGCCGTAGCGATAGAAGGCGGTGTCTTCCACCGACTTGGCTGTCAGCGGCGGCGTCAGTTGCTGGAATTGCGTGGTCGCGCGCAGGCAGAGCGCACGTATATCCGCGTTCTTGAAATCAAGGGCCGGCTTGCCGCCCAGCCAGTTGTCCAGTTCTTCCAGCAGCGGCCAGTCTGCGCGGCGCAACTGCGATTGCGCGCCCTGCCTGGCTTGCCTGAACCTTTCCTGGTCGGTCGCGCTTCTTCCCTGCGGATGCGGGTAGGTGCGATAAACCGGGAAATGAATCAGCAATTCGGCCAGGCAGCGCTTGATGGATGGCAGCGAATAGTCGCGCGTCGCGATGTCGTGGCGTGCAATCGTTTGCAGCGTGCGCGCCAGGGCATCGAATTCGCCGACAAAATTTTCGGAGATCAATTGCTGCCGGGCGGCGCGTACCTCTTCTTGGTAAGTCTTGTTGTCGCCGCTCAGATCGGACCATGATTGCGATAGCAGAGCTTCGCCCGCCGGATCATGCAGCAGCGCGCCGACCTGATCCATGAACTCGTAGCCGGTCGTGCCGTCCACGCCCCACTCGGGCGGCAGATGTTCGTCGGCGGCGAGTATCTTCTCGACGATGATGTAGGGACGGTGATCCTGGCGCAAGGATTGCAAGCGCTGGCGCAGCTTCAGGCAATACAGCGCCGGATGCGCGAGGCCGTCGATATGATCGAGGCGCACGCCGTCGATCAGGCCCTTTGCGTAGAGTTCGAAAATCTTCTTGTGCGTAGTCTCGAATACCTCGGTTACGCCCACGCGTATGCCGGCCAGGTCCGAAACTTCGAAGAAGCGCCGCCAGTTGACTTCCTCGGCGGCATTGCGCCACCAGCTCAGGCGGTAATGTTGGATTTCCAGCAGGCGGTGCAGCAGGTCCAGGCCTTCCGGCGTATCGGCCGTGAATGCCCCCAGCGCGGATTCGATCGCTTCGCGGCCGTTGTCGCTGACGCCCAATCCCTGCAGCATGTGCAGCGCCACCTCGAAGGCATTTTCCTGATCCTTGGTATCGATCTGCTTGCGCAACTGGTCGAAGGCGGTGACGGCAAACATCAGGTCGCTGGTCTCGGCCTCGCGCAGCACGTCGCCATAGCTGTGCGGTGCGAGCGGGAAGCGGTTGCCGTAATAATCGATGTAGAGCTTGCCGGTTTCTTTTTCGTACCGGACGGTGATGCTACCGGCGGCCAGCACTGCGCCGTAAGGCTGGCCCAGGAAAGGTGCGAGCACCTTGTTGCGCAGCGCCGGATCGGCGTTTTCCCAGTTGATGTCGAACCAGCCTGCGTAACGGCTGGCGGGGCCCCATTCCAGCACATGCTGCCACCAGGGATTTTCCGATCCCACGCCCATGTGGTTGGGAACGATGTCGAGGATGATGCCCATGCCGGCATCCTTCACGCGTTGCGCAAAACGCTGGAAGCCGCTTTCTCCGCCCAGTTCCGGATTGATGCTGGTGGGATCGACCACATCGTAACCGTGCGAGGAACCGGTTCGCGCCGTCAGGATGGGCGAGGCGTAGATGTGGCTGATGCCGAGTTGCGCATAATAATCGACCAGCTCGCAGGCATGGTCGAAGGTAAAGTCCTTGTGAAACTGCAGCCTCGCAGTGGCGCGTGGAATACTCATTCAGGTTCTCCCCAATTGCAGCGCGACTGATCGAGTGCGTTCAGTCTGCTTTTGACTTCTGGACCGTCGAGTATACCGTCGATCTCGCTCGGCAGCCTGCGGCGCCAGTTGGGATGTTCGTTGATGGTGCCGGGCAGATTGGGTTGTTCCGTCAAGCCCAGCGCATCTTCCATCGGCAGAAGCACCAGCGGTGCCGCGCTTGCGCCGACGAAGCGTATGGCGGCTATCAACGGCGGCTCTTGGGGAGGCTGGCTGGAGAGGGCGGAAGAAGGAGTATAGGCATCTTCCACAGTCTCTTGCGGCTCTTCGTTTTCCTCACTGATTGCTTCCCATAGGGCAGCTTTGTCATGCCTGCGCTGTGCCATTTCCTTTTTCTCACTGCTGCCTTCATTCAGCATGCCGAGCTTGCTGCGCCAGCGAATGTCGCTGCCCTGCCACCAGCCGGCGACGGTGGGCAGGTCGTGGGTGGTAGTGGTGGCAATCGCGCCCGGCGACCATTCGGCCGGCGCAAGAAAGCGTTGGCCGTTACGTTGAAACCATAACAGGCGTATGCCCAGCAGTCCGGCATGGGACATCTGTTCGGAAAAGCCGGGCGGCACGGTGCCCAGGTCTTCGCCGATCACGATCGCATGATGGCGCCAGGATTCCAGCGCGATCAGGCGCAGCAGATCTTCCTGCGGATACTTGAGGTAAGCGCCCTGATCGGCGCTGCCGCCCTGCGGTACCAGCCACAGGCGCTTCAATCCCAGCACGTGGTCTATGCGTATGCCGCCGGCGCAGGAAAACGCGGCGCGCAGCATTTCGACGTAGGAAGAAAATCCGTGCGAGCGCATCGCATAAGGCGAGAGCGCGCCCAGGCCCCAGTTCTGTCCTTGCGCATTCAGCAGGTCGGGCGGCGCGCCTATGGCCAGCTTCAGCAGCATCTGTTCCTGGCGGCTCCATGCCTGGCTGCCAGCGGTATCGGCGCCTATCGCCAGGTCGGCGATCAGGCCGATAGCCATGCCTGCCGCGCGCGCCGCATGCTGGGCCGACTTCAGGCCGCGCGACGCCTGCCATTGCATGAAGAGATGGAAATCGATCTCGGCGGCATTGCTCCGGGCGAAGGCAGCCACGGTGGCGCTGCGCGGATCGCTCCAGCCATTATCCCAGGCGCGCCAGTCGCAATCGGCAAGGTACGAGGAGATGGTTTCATAACGCGCATGGTCGAGCAGCACTTCGCCGCCATCGGCCTTGAAGTTGTCGAAGTCGGCATTCGGACCTTGTTCGCGGAAGAACTGGTACAGATGGCGCAGCAGGCGCAGGCGGATGTCGGCGGCCTGCGGCCAGTCGATCAGATCGAGTTTTTCCAGTCGCGCCAGCCGCGCGGCGGTATCGCTGCCGGCGGCATGGATGGCTTGCTGCAGCGCCTGTGGACCGAGCACGGCTGCCAGGTCGATATGCAGCACATTCAGGAACAGGCGGCTGGAAGGACTGTAGGGGCTGAAGCGTTCGCGGTCGGCCGAGAACATCGCATGCACCGGACTGATCGCCAGCGCCGAAGCGCCATGGCGGGCCGCCGAGCAGACCAGCGTATTGAGCGCACCGAAGTGTCCGATGCCGCCATCACCGGCCGAGCGCAGGCTGTAAAGTTGCGCCGCCAGTCCCCACAGGTGTTCATGCTCCATGACGTCCGGATTCCGCGCCGCAGCAGCCAGCGCATCGCTGACGGTAAAGGCACGCGCCGGCGCCACCGCCAGCACGGTTTCCTGCTCGCCGGCTTGTAGGCGATGGTAGCCAAAACTTGGCAGGCAAGGCAGATCCAGCGGTAAGCCGGGATCAGCAGGAAAAACGCCATCGATCTGCCCGCCGTGTTCGAACTGGATGCGGTAGCGCTTGCCATGCAGCGCCGTTTCGCTAGACAAGCGCAGCGGCAGGCCGGCGCGGGCGGTAATCAGCGGCGGCAGTATGCGTTGCGATTGCAACTGCTCCAGCCGCTGCAGGCTTTCCTGGCACTGCGCATCATTGGCGCAGGAGAAGTCGAGCGCGTTTAGTATTGTTCGCAAATTGCCGGAGCCGATCTTCTGCTTTTTACCGCGCGCATCGATCCAGTCTATCTGTATGCCGGCGGCCTGCGCCAGTTGCAGCAGCAAGTCTTCTTTCATGCCGCCGGCTCCAGGATCGCGATGAAGGCATGGCCGAGCAACTGGCCCTGGTCCAGTGCCGCCAGCGTGCCCGGCGTTTCGAACAGCACGTTGGCGCCGGGCAGAACAGTCACCGTATCGAGCGCTGCCGGCGCCGCCTGTTCGGCGAAATTGGCAGCGATGAAGAGCACGGTGCCATCGTCCATGCGCCAGCGCGCCGCAACGGCGGCAGGGCCGATATCTTCCGCGCCCAGTGCGCGCGTGCCTTTCAGGCGCGGCACTACATGCGCATGGCGCAGCGCCAGCAGCGAGGTCGTCCACGCTCGCCAGGAAGCGGAATCGTCATCCTGTGCCGACGGGTCAGATACAGGAATCGAATCGTTGAAAGTTTGCGGCGCGTTCGGATCGGGAATTTTTTCGCGCTGCGACGGATCGGAGAAGGCAGGGAAATGGGTGAATTCCTGGCGCCGGCCTGCGCGCACCGCATCGGCCAGTTCCGGGCTCTGGTGATCGGTGAAATATAAAAAGGGCTGGCGCGCGCCGAATTCCTCGCCCA
Source organism: Pseudomonadota bacterium (assembly GCA_023422955.1). Lineage (GTDB taxonomy): Bacteria > Pseudomonadota > Gammaproteobacteria > Burkholderiales > Burkholderiaceae_D > JAEZLB01. The sequence continues at coordinate 18,198 of JAFAGG010000010.1, forward strand.
TGAACAGCATCGGTATCTGCGGCGCGAGCAATAGCAGCGCGCTGGCGACCCGCAGCGCTTGCGGATGCGCGAGCTGCGTCAGGCGCTCGCCGAAGGCGCGGTTGCCGATCTGGTCGTGATTCTGCAGGAACAGCACGAAGGCCGTGGTCGGCAGATGGTCGCTGGCTTCGCCGCGCAGCGCGCCTTGCTTGTGCGGCGACGGGTCGCCCTGGTAGACGAAGCCTTCGGCCAGGCAGCGCGCCAGCTTGCGCGCGGGCTGCTCGGCAAAGTCACGATAGTACGCATCGCTTTCGCCGGTCAGTAAGACATGCATCGCATGATGGCCGTCGTCGTTCCATTGCGCGTTGAACAGTTCATCGTTCAGCAGCTGCGCGCCATTGTGCTCGTTCTCCAGCACCAGGTGCACATGCCGTCCGGGTTCGACGCCGGCGCGTATGCGCTGCGCTAGTTCCGGCAGCCAGTCCTGTTCGGTGATCGCATGCACCGCATCGAAGCGCAGGCCGTCGAAGCGGTATTCCATCAGCCAGTACAGCGCATTCTCGATGAAGAAGTCGCTGACCTCCTGGCGGTGGAAAGCTATGGCCTGGCCCCAGGGCGTATGGATGTCGTCGCGGAAGAAGGGCGCGGCATAAGTGGGCAGGTAATTGCCGTCCGGTCCGAAGTGGTTGTACACCACGTCGAGAAAGACCATGATGCCCAGGCCGTGGGCGCGGTCTATCAGGCGCTTCAATTCTTCCGGCGAGCCATAGGAGGCATCGGGCGCATACGGCAGCACGCCGTCGTAGCCCCAGTTGCGCGCGCCCGGAAATTCCGCGATCGGCATCAGCTCGATGGCAGTGATGCCCAGCTGCGCCAGTTCCGGCAGCCTGTTCATCACGCTGGCAAAGCCGCCGCAGGCGCCCACGTGCAACTCGTACAGCACGGTTTCATGCCAGGGGCGGCCCATCCAGTCCGGGTTTTTCCAGAGATAGGCGTTCGGATCGACCACAATGCTGGCGCCATGCACATCGCCATCCTGGCTGCGGGAAGAAGGGTCGGGCACGGCCAGTTCATTGCCGTCCTGCAGCTTGACCCGGTAACGGTAACGATGACCGGCGCCGCAGGGGACTTCGGCACTATGCCATCCGCTATCCTGTTCCGCCTCCATGGCGATACGCTCGCTCTCGTTCAGTTCAACTTCCACTGCCGCGGCGGACGGCGCCCATAAGCGAAATAAAGTCTTGCCGGGCGCAATCAACTGCGCACCGGCCGAGCATCGAAAGGCAAACTGATTGTTCATCGCAATTCGGCCGGCACGCGCGTGGCGAATACCATCACGCTGTGGCCCGGCACTTCCATCTCCGGTTGAAGAACCGCCTGGCGCGGGGCTGTGCCGCTGGCGCTGTCCAGCAACAGGAACCACTGCCGCGGCGGGTCGGGGAAGGAGAAAGACAAGGTATCGTTGGCGCCGTTCACAAATAACAGCACGATATCGACGTGATCTTCGGCGTTGCGGCTGGCGCGGCGCACCGACAGGGCGCGGCCATCAGCAAAATGCCAGGCTTCCTGCGACAGGGCTTGCCCGCGTTCATCGAACCAGGCGATGTCGCTGATGCCGTCGCCGAAGTCTTCGTTGCCATGCAGGAAACGGCTGCCATCAACCGCGTCGAAGCTGCGACGTATCGCAGTCAGCTTGGCCACGTAGTCGCTCATGGCCTGGCCGTCTTCGGTCTCGGCCAGCGACCAGTCCACCCAGGAAATCGCATTGTCCTGGCAATAGGCATTGTTGTTGCCGCGCTGGGTGCGGCCGAATTCATCGCCGGCCAGCAGCATGGGCGTGCCCTGCGCCAGCACCAGCGTGGTCAGCATCGCGCGCTTGACGCGATTGCGCAGGTCCAGGATCACCGGGTCGTCGGTCGGCCCTTCCGCACCCCAGTTGGCGCTGTAATTTTCGGAGTGGCCGTCGTTACTGTTTTCGCCGTTGTCTTCGTTGTGCTTGTTGACGTAGCTGACCAGGTCGTTCAGCGTGAAGCCGTCGTGCGAGGTGATGAAATTGATCGAGGCCCAGGGCTTGCGCCAACGCTTGTTGAACAGGTCGGCCGAGCCGGAAATGCGCGCCGCGAATTCGGGGCGCATGCCGGCATCGCCGCGCCAGAACTTGCGCAGGCCGTCGCGGTACTTGTCGTTCCATTCCGCGAAGCCGGGCGGATGATTGCCGAGCTGATAGCCGCCCAGGCCGATGTCCCAGGGTTCGGAGATCAGTTTCAGCCGCGACAGCACCGGGTCCTGCAGCATCGCCTCAAAGAAACTGTGGCGGGGGTCGAAGCCGGTGGATTCGCGCCCCAGCGTAGCGCCGAGATCAAAACGGAAGCCGTCGATGCGGAAGGCTTTGGCCCAGTAGCGCAGCGAATCCAGCACCAGTTGCATCACGCGCGGATGCGAGGTGTTCAGGGTATTGCCGCAGCCGGTTTCGTTCAGGTAGTAACGCTCGTTGCCGGGAACGAGGCGGAAATAGCTGGCATTGTCGAGGCCGCGGAAACAGAGCGTCGGGCCCATTTCATTACCGCTGGCGGTGTGGTTGTACACCACGTCCAGGATGACCTCGATGCCGGCCGCATGCAGGCGCCGCACCGCAATGCGGATTTCATCCAGTTCACCCTTGGACAGGTAGGCTGGTTCCGGCGCAAAGAAGGACAGCGTGTTGTAGCCCCAGTAGTTGCGCAAGCCTTTTTCGAGCAGGAAGCGGTCGTGCAGGAAGGCATGCACCGGCATCAGTTCGACGGTGGTGATGCCCAGCTTCAGCAGGTGATCGATGAAGCGCGGATTAGCCAGCGCGGCGAAGGTGCCGCGATGCTCGGGCCGCATATCGTCGCGCAGTATGGAGATGCCGCGCACATGGGTTTCGTAGATCACGGTCTTGGACCACGGCACATTCGGGCGGCGGTCGTTGCCCCAGTTGTAGGTGTCGTCGACCACGACCGCCTTGGGCATGACGGGGCCGCTGTCGCGCCGGTCGAAGGACAGGTCCGCCCGCGGAGAGTTGAAGCGGTAACCGAACATGGCGTCGGACCAGCGGAAGGGGCTGGACAGTTTCTTGGCGTAAGGGTCCAGCAACAGCTTGTTGGGATTGAAGCGGTGCCCGCGCGGCGGATCGAAGGGACCGTGCGCACGGTAACCGTACAGCAGGCCTGGCCCGGCGTCCGGCAGGTAACCGTGCCAGATTTCATTGGTGCATTCCGGCAGTGCCAGCCGGGCCAGTTCCTTGCGTCCGGCGGGATCGTACAAACAGACTTCTATCTTGGTGGCATTGGCGGAGAAAACGGCGAAGTTCACGCCAAGCCCGTCATAACTGGCGCCCATGGGATAGGGCAGCCCCGGCAATAGCCGATCGGGAATATCGAATAGCATGCGCTAGTTCTCTGGTTTGATAATGAGTGTGGAAAGCGGCGGCAAGGTCAGATTCAGCGAAACAGGGTGTCCATGAGTAGGAATGACTTCGGCTTGGACATCGCCCAGATTGCCTTGGTTGCAGCCGCCATACAGATGTGAATCAGTATTGAGAACTTCCCGCCAGCGCTGGTTTTTTCCTGCCGAAGGAACGCCGATGCGGTAGGCATGACGCGCCACCGGCGTAAAGTTACAGACCACCAGCAGCGGCGCCGCCTTGCCAGTCACGTCGTGGCGCAGAAATGCATACACGCTTTGCTGCCGGTCGTCGGCGACGGTCCAGGAAAAGCCGCGGCTGTCGCAGTCGCCGGTGTGCAAAGCGGGTTCGCTCACGTACAGCCGGTTCAGTTCCCGGACCAGTTTCTGTATGCCCTGGTGACGTACATCGCCGAGCAATTCCCATTGCAGGAAGCCGTCGTGGTTCCATTCCTGCCATTGCGCGAATTCGCATCCCATGAACAGCAGCTTCTTGCCCGGATGGGCCCACATCAGCCCGAGGAAGGCGCGCAGGCTGGCCAGTTTCTGCGTTGCGCCGCCCGGCATCTTATTAAGCAGCGAACCCTTGCCATGCACGACTTCATCGTGCGAGATCGGCAGGATCGCATGCTCGGAAAACGCATAGGTCAGCCCGAAGGTAATGTCGTGATGATGATGGCGGCGATGGACCGGATCGCGCTTCATGTAGGCCAGCGTGTCATGCATCCAGCCCATGTTCCACTTGTACTGGAAATCCAGTCCACCGTGATCTGCCGGCGCGCTGACGCGCGGCCAGGCGGTCGATTCTTCCGCGATCATCAGCGCGCCGGGGCAGCGCTCGGCGACGGCCTGGTTCAGCTGGCGCAGGAAGGCAATCGCCTCCAGGTTTTCGCGGCCGCCATGGATGTTCGGTATCCATTCTCCCGCCTTGCGGCTGTAGTCGCGGTACAGCATCGACGACACCGCATCGACCCGCAGGCCGTCGACGTGATAGCGCTCCAGCCATTCCAGCGCGCTATTGATCAGGAAGCCGCGCACTTCATTGCGGCCGAAGTTGTAGATCAGCGTGTTCCAGTCCGGGTGATAACCTTCGCGCGCATCCTGGTGCTCGTACAGCGCGGTGCCGTCGAAACGCGCCAGGCCGTGTGCGTCGGTGGGGAAATGCGCCGGCACCCAGTCCACGATCACGCCTATGTTCGCCGCATGGCAGCGGTCGACGAAGGCGGCGAAGGCCGCCGGCTCGCCCAGGCGGGCGGTCGGCGCAAACAGGCCGAGCGGCTGATAGCCCCAGGAACCGCCGAACGGATATTCGGTCACCGGCAGCAATTCAATATGGGTGAAGCCCAGGTCGAGCACATAGGGAATCAACTGGTCCGCCAGCGCATGCCAATTCATGCGGCCGGATTCATGCGCCTGACGCCAGGAAGCTGCGTGCACTTCGTAAATCGACATCGGCGCATGCAGATGATCATGCGTGCTGCGGCGCGCCATCCAGGCCTGATCGGTCCAGGCAAAAGACTGGGGTGCCGCAACCAGGGAAACCGTGGACGGCGGCGCTTCAGTGCGGCGTGCCATCGGATCGGCCTTGCGCGGCAAGGTTTCGCCGTTCGCACCGGTCAGATCAAACTGGTAGCGCGTCCCCGGTTCCAGGCGGGGAATGAACAACTCCCATACGCCGGCATCGTGGCGCAGGCGCATCGCATGGCGGCGCGCATCCCACATGTTGAAGTCGCCGACCACGGATACGCGCCGGGCATTCGGCGCCCACACCGCAAAGCGCACGCCGGCAATGCCGTCGATCATGGTGGCTTGCGCACCGAGGCAGCTGCTCATGCGGAAATGCCGGCCTTCGGCCAGCAGGTGCAGGTCCAGGTCCGACAGCAGGGCGGGGAAGGCGTAGGGATCTTCCGTATATTGATAGGCGCCGGGCTTGCCCTCGGCATCTGGCCACAGGATGCGCAGCAGATAACGCCCGGATGGCGGAAGTGCCGTAATCGTGCCGGCGAACAGGCCGGATTCATGGATGCGCGCCAGCGAGGCCAGCAACGGCTGCACTTCATCGTCGCGGCCGGGCTCGCATGCCAGTACGTCGACGGCCAATGCGCCGGGCTGGAAACTGCGAATCACCATGCCTTGCGTGCTGCCGTGGCAGCCGAGCAGGGCAAAGGGATCGCCCAGGCGGGCTTGAGACAGCGCCTGTATGGCGGATTCATCCGCCAGCAGCGCTTCGATATGTGAAACGTTAACGAGGGTATGGGCGGCCGTAGCCGCCCGCTCACCCGCTGTGCTGTGATCAGCCTTCATATGATTCTCCCAGTATCCTGCGGCCCGCATGACGCCGTACGGCCGCAAGGCCATACAGCGCTGCGGGCTATTTTTATGCCGTCATGTAAGCGGCAACGGATGCGGGGCGGGTAACGGGCTTGCGTTCCGGTACGGCAATCGGTGCAATGCGTTCCGGCTGGATAGGCGCAGGTGCGAACGCGGGCTTGGCAAATGCCGGAGCCACTTCCTGATACAGGCGGACATAGGCCTTGGCCGGTCCTTCCCAGGAGAAGTTGGCGGACATCGCATTGCGCTGCAGCGCTTGCCATTCGGCGCTCTGGTGATACAGGTCGCAGGCGCGCGATACGGCGGCGATCATGTCTTCCGCTTCCTGGCCGTCGAACAGCACACCGGTGGCATTGGTCGGCGGTGGACCGGACAGGCCGGCATCGGCAATCGTGTCGGACAGGCCGCCGACGCGCGAAGCGATAGGGATGGTGCCGTAGCGCAGCGAATACAGCGGCGTCAGTCCGTAGGGCTCGAAGCGGCTGCCGTGCAGCAGCATGTCGGCGCCGGCATGCAGGGCGTGAGCCAGGTGTTCGTCGTAGCCGATGTGAACGCCTACGCGGCCTTCGAACTGCTCGGCCAGTTGCAGGAAACCCTGTTCATACTGCGGTTCGCCGCAGCCCAGCACCACTACCTGCAGGCGCGGATGGCGCTTCAGGATGGCGGGCAGGGCGGCGAGCGCGACGTCGGCCATTTTCTGGTGCGTGATGCGGCTGCCCAAGGCCAATATCGGCGCGAAAGGATCGGACGGCATCTTGAACAGTTTCAGCAGTTCGCGCTTGCAGGCGCTCTTGCCCTTCATGTTCTGCAGGGAGAAGGGACGGGAAATCATCGGATCCTGCTCGGGATTCCACAGCACGTCGTCGATGCCGTTGGGTACGGCGCTCAGCGATTCCTTGCGCGCATTCAGCAAGCCTTCCATGCCATGTCCGAATTCCGGCGTCAGGATTTCGCGCGCATAGGTCTTGCTGACCGTCGTCACGCGATCAGCAAAGCGCAGGCCGCCCTTCAGGTAGCTCATCTGGCCCCAGAACTCGATCGCGTCGGGGGTCAGCAATTCTTCGGGAATGCCGATCTTCGATGCCAGTTCCATCGAGTAATTACCCTGGAAGGCAAGGTTGTGAATGGTCTGGATGGTGCCGACATTCTTGATTTTCTTGTGATGCAGCAGGGCTGGAATCAGGCCGGCATGCCAGTCGTTGGCATGCACGACATGCGGCACCGGCAGCGCAGTTTTACCTTCGCAGATCGCCGTTGCGGCAAAGGCCAGCGCGGCGAAATTCACGGGATTGTCGCTATGCTCGTTACCGGCTTCGTCCACGTAAGGGTTGGCGGTTTTCCGGCTGAAGGAAGGCGTGTCCAGCAGCAGTACGGAAATGCCGGTATCGGGCATTTTTCCCAGCAGCAGTTTGCCCGCTCCTCCCGGCAAGTCTTCCAGCACAGCGACTTCCTTCACATCGTGCGCCTGCTGGATCGCTTCGGGATATCCCGGCAGCATGACCGTCACATCGATACCGAGTTGATGCAGAGTGTGGGCCAAGGCTCCTATTGCATCGGCGAGTCCGCCGGTTTTGACGAGAGGAACTGCTTCAGATGTTACAAGTAAGACGCGCGCTTGCAAAATGTTCGCTCCGATTCACAGTTAAATGTTGGAAGTTGGGTTTGAGTGGGGGCCAACTGATGTTTTATAAGAATCGTTGGCTTGCAGGATTCTTCTGTGCAAGAGTCAAAAATTCCTCGCTACGATAAGGCAGCGGCTTCGCAGCGAAATTGAGAATTGTCAAACACCCCACAGAGCGTTGGACGGGTCGCTTAGAAAATAGTTCTCTTAACAACAAATAGCGCTACTAATATGAAGATCGGGCAAGATATTTGCCGGAGATAAGCGAGCCTTATTGATACAAAGAATAAAAAACGAATAGAGGAATGCACTCGTTTTTATTGGCAAGTCCATCAGGGTAGGGGGTTGGGAGGGTGGTTTCTGAAGGCGCAGGCATCCGGTCAGTACGCGCCTGCGTCTGTTTGCATCTACGGATAAGCGCTGGTAAAGCGGGATAAAAAAGGCATGTGCCATGACATGCCTTCAATAAGATTTGCAGGGGATCAGGAGTTACGAGCCACCCTTGGTCCTTAACTCTCAGTGACAGTTTAAAAACTTGTTAGCAACTTTTGCGGTCTGAGTATGTTTGGCTTGCGTATCTGGAGGCCGAGATGTGGACGCAGGAGAACAGAGGAAGGCATGAGGTTGAGCGGTCCCGGGCAAAGC